>JBGSMO010000484.1:0-15125 GCA_041740115.1 Pirellulales bacterium | reverse complement strand
CTTCCTTCTTTTTGTCTTTCGTCGTGCCCATCGTGCCGTCGTGGTTCAATCTGTTCCCGCATTTCCTTGGCGTCCTTGGCGTACTTGGCGGTTCAATTCTTAACGCTTTGCCCAACTATCAGGCCGCAGTGGTGAAACCCCTCCCCCGCCCCTACAATATCCGCATTGTAACGACTCCCCACGGCGACGCCCGCATGAAGCTCGTCCTCCTCGGCACCACCGGCTACCACGCCAACGACCGTCGCCAGACGGCGTGCCTGATGCTGCCTGAGGCGGGAATCGTCTTCGACGCCGGCAGCGGCTTCTACCGCGTGAGCGAGTATCTCGAGACCGACACGCTCGACGTCTTCCTCTCGCACGTCCATCTCGACCACAGCCTCGGCCTCACCTACATGTTCGACGTCCGCGCCGACGCCCCGCAGCTCGGCCGCGTCACCGTCCACCTCGAAATCGACAAGCTCGCGGCAATCAAACAGCACTTGATGGCCGACTTACTCTTCCCGGTGATGCCCCCGTTGGAACTGCAGATGCTCGCGCCGGAGTATCAACTCAAGGATGGCGGCCGTCTCACCCACTTCCCGCTGCGCCACCCCGGCGGCTCGGTCGGCTTCCGCATCGACTGGCCCGACCGCTCGCTCGCCTACGTCACCGACACCACCGCGCACGTCGACGCCGCGTACGTCGAAAAGATCCGCGGCGTCGACCTCCTCATCCACGAATGCTACTTCGTCGACGACTCCCCCGAGCAAGCCGAGCTCACCGGCCACAGTTGCTTAAATGAAGTGGTGAAGGTCGCCGCGAAGGCCGGCGTCGGCCGCCTCGTGCTGGTCCACATTAATCCGCTGGTGACCGACGACAGTCAGATCGACCTCACCGCCGCCCGCCGCGTCTTCCCGAAGACCGAAATCGGCGTCGACCGCATGGAACTGGAATTCTAAATTTCTGTAGCCGCAAAGAGGCGCAGAAGACGCAAAGAAAACATTGACGCCTGTCCTTCTTTTTTGCGTCTTCTGCGCCTCTTTGCGGCTAAGTATTATGCGGTCAACGCAGCCGCCAACTTCATCAGCCGCCGCCGATAGCTGTAGTGCTCCACTTCCAGAGCATGCCGCGGAGATTCTAAATACCGCACGCCGCTCCCCAAATCGGGTGCCGCGCTCGCCTTCAATCGCCGAAACTTCTCCGCCCGCGCCGGCGACTGCTCCATCGCCCTGAGATAGTTCGCAACCAGCTTCGCCTGCCAGTCGACCAGCCCAAACTGCCCGCTGTCGGGCTGAATCAACCCAATGCAGAAGAGATCATCCCGCTCCGGATGAAACACATTCATAAACAACCGCGGCGCCTCGCCCTGCCAGTTGAGTTGCTCGCGATCGATGAACGGAATGGTCACGCGGTAACCGGTGGCGTAAACGATAAGATCGAATTCCCCTTCGCTGCCGTCGACGAACTTCACTCGCCGCCCGTCGAATCGTTCCACATCAGGCCGCAGCGCCAGCCGCCCATGCCCGACGTGATGATGAATCTGCGAGTTGAGAATCGGGTGGCTCTCGAACAATCGATGGTCCGGCTTCGGCACTCCCGTCCGCCACGCCGGCCCGAGCGCGACATGACTCACGACGGCGCTGGCGGCGCGCCGCGCCCAGAGCGGCACGCGCAGCCACAGCAATAGCTCATTGCACTGATCAATCGGCCGCCCGCGAAAAAACTTCGGCAGCACATGATACGCCCGCCGCGTGCTGAGCGTCGCGCCCTCGGCATGCAGCGCCGCCTCGCACGCAATATCACACCCGCTGTTCCCCCCGCCGACCACGAGCACGCGCTTCCCGCGCAACTGGTCGGCCGACTTAAACTCCGCCGAGTGAATCGCCTCCCCCGCGAACTCTCCCGCATACTTCGGCCGCCGCGGATCCCAGTTGTGCCCGTTAGCGATCACGACGCCGCGATACCATCGCACCTCACCATTAGAAAGCCGAACACGCCATCCGCTTTCCTCTCTCTTGCTCGCAAGCAGAGATTCTTTCCCCACATTCTGCCCACTGCCCACTGCCCACTGCCCACTCTCTCCCACCGCCTCCACTCTCTCCACCCCAACCCCAAACTCAATCCGCTCATACAACCCAAACGCCCGCGCATACTCCCGCAAATACGCCAGCGCCTGCCGATGGCTCGGATACTCGGGCCACTCCGCCGGCATCGGAAAGTCGCCGTACTCCGTCAGCGCTTTCGACGAGACGAGATGAGTCGACGCATAGACGCGACTGCACGGCGCCCCGAAGTACCAATTGCCGCCGACGTCGTCCTCACGCTCCAGGCAATCAAACGGAATCCCCGCCGCGAGAAAATTCTTCGCCGCCGCGATCCCGGACGACCCGGCGCCAATGATGCAAAACTTGTCCGAACGATCGATCATCTTGCCCCTGAGAAACGCCCCGCCCCTGTCATTCTGAGCGGAGCGAAGAATCTAGCCCCAAAATAAATGTCTCGTTTTTATTTTCCCAACTATTGACCCGGCAAAACAGTCAGTGTACACAAAGCCACTAGAAGTCTAATGTACACATCCTGAGCGGGCAAACGATGAAACGTTTTTACGTCTACATCATGACCAATCGCCGCCGAACGCTATACATCGGGATGACGAACGACCTGACCCGACGGGTTTTGGAACATAAGTGTAAGACGCGTCGCGGTTTCGCCCGCAAGTACGACATGACAATGCTCGCTTGGTTCGAAGAGTTCTACACCGCCGACCAAGCAATTCTCGCAGAGAAAAAGATTAAAGGGTGGCTCCGCTCCGAGAAGATCGCGTTGATCGAGTCAATCAATCCTGACTGGCAAGATTTAGCTTCAATCTTGCAAAGCGAAATTCCCGTCGCTCCAAGCGAACCTCCCGTCATTCTGAGCGCAGCGAAGAATCTAGCAGCGCCAATCGAGATTCCAGATCCTTCGCGGAGTTCACCCTGAGTACCAGCGAAGGGCTCACGATGACGCCCAACCCAGCCGACGGCCGATGACTCAAGCTCCCGCAATCGCCCACCCGCCGATGCCCCGCCGAGCCCTCCATGGCGAAAACGTCCGCCGCCTCATGGTGCGGCAGGGCCTCACGCTGCTGGGGGTCGTCGAAGCCACCGGCCTCGACGAGCGAACCATCCGCAGCATCCTCCGCGGCACGACGCGGCCCCACGCCCGCACGCTACACAAGCTGGCCACTGGCCTCGGCATCGACGCCGACGATCTGTTTATCGATCCCATCGAAGAAGCGGCCCGGTTCGATCGCCGCGCCAATCCCGCCGCGGCGCAGATCGTTCGCCGCCATCCGAAGCTATTCGCCGGCTGGACGCCCGCCGATTTTGAAGAGTACTTCAGTCGCGTCGGCGTCGGCGGCGAACTGACCGAAGAAGGCGCCATCGCCTACGCCGATGCCACGAACCGCCGCCGCGAACTAATGACCCAAGTCGCCGTCATTCTCGAAAGCGCCGAATCCGAACACCTCAGCGAAATCGTCGACATGCTCTACCGTCGCGTGACCGTGATTGAATGAGAACAAATGCAAACCACCAAGGCACGAAGACACGAAGGAAGACACAAGAAAATGCAATGAACGAAAAAGTCAGCGCGTACATAAACGGTTTTTAGTCGTCTTTTCCTTCGTGCTTTCCTCAGTGCCTTCGTGCCTTGGTGGTTCAATTCTGTCGCATAAATCTAGGTAGTTCCCTGCGAGCGCACTTCAAACGGCTCGTACTCCCCCAACTTCCGATCGCACCAATCGACCGTCCGCTCCAGCGCCGCCAACAGCGGCGCCCACGCCATCTCCTCGCCGTTCACCGTAATGGTCGGCCCGCTGGTGGCCAGCAACGCCTCCATCTGCGCCACCGCCTGCGTCCGCATCGCCACAATCTGTTCCGCGTTCATCGCCTGCTCCTCTCTAAAAACTAATTCGTTCGGGTGCCACTGGCATCCTGCCAGTGCTGAAGTGGGTACTCGCTCGGCGCCTCTCACTGGCAGAATGCCGGTGGCACCCCGCGCCTAAAATTCACCCCCCACAAAAAAAGGCCGGCAGCCCCGACGCTCCCCAACGTCGAGGCTGCCAAGCCAACCGCCGATCCCGAGCACCTGCCGCCCATCGCCAGACCGCCCACCAAATCCAGCAACAAACAAGCGAGCATCAAAGGACCGACGGCCCCCCGTCGTCATCACAAGAGGCCGGAGGTCAGAATCAGCACGACTCTGCTGCCCACGCCTCTTCCCGCCTCCTCCTCTGACCTCTGGCCTCCGACCTCTCCTCCTACCCCGTACACTTCACCACATACCGCGGATTCAGCACCGCCGCCGCCCCGCGCTCGCTCGCCTTGAACCGCAGCACCACGTCGTTGTTGAAGTCCGCCTCGCTCCCCAACGGCGCCTGCGTCACCGTGATCGGCCAGTTCTCCATGTAGGCGAATGCCTTCTTGAAGTCGCCGATGAACCACCACTTCTTCGCATCCGCCGCCGCCACGCCCGAAGCGACGACCCGCCGATAGGCCAAGCGGCTCTCATGCACGCGGTAGTTCCCCAGCGGATTTGCCGCCGTCGTCGCCGTCGCCGCCCCGCCGCCGGTGTAGGTGATCTCCGCCGCATTGAACACGCGATGGGCCGCATGCCGATATGCCGGCATGACAAGCACCGTGGTCCCGCGCACCAGCACCGGCTCCCCCGTCGCCGGGTCGATCAGCTCGGCAAACAACTGCTCCGCCGCATCGACGTCGGTCCAATCCACAAGCTCGTTCGCAGTGACGACGTTCTTCCATGGCGCGCTCGTTTGATACGTGTTGTAGGCCGAGCCGTTCGACCTGTAGTTGTTCGTCACGCCGACGATCAAATCGAGCAGCCGCTTCTCCTTGTTGAGACCGAGGATCTCTCCCACCTCCGCCGCGCGGGTGAGCACTAAGTGCGTCCGATCGAAGAAGATCGCCTCCTTCGTCACCGGCACGATGAACCCGCGCTTCGACGTCGACGGCGTGTCGATGTAATCCTCGCCGAACCCCAGATGCGGGTACGGCATCCCCGGCGCCACGACGTCGACGTCGTCCGCCACCTGCTTCATGCCAGGAATCCGCTCCCCATCGAGCCGCGTCGGCACCGTCTGCACCAGTCGCGACGCGACGAACGCCTCCTGCGTGTACGCGTCAAGAATCTTCGAATAAATCACCTGCCCGGCGACCTGCAGGAACGCCGTGACGTCGAGCCCGTCCGACGCCTCCATAACGCTCACGCCGCCGTCGCCTTGCCGAGGATCGAGCATGCCGACCCATTGCCGCCCTTCCGGCACGAGCGCCTCGGCCAAGTCGCGAATGCTAAAATCCTCCGGCGCCAGATCCCGATTGGCGAGCGCCTCGCACAAATGCTGCGTCGTCCGTGCCGCCCCATCCAGATCAAACCGCCGCTTGAGCTCTCTGTAGTTAAGAGACATGTGTTGAAATCCCCCTGAAGAACAATGTCTTGATCAGATTCAAATGACGAATGACGAAGCCCGAATGACGAATGCCCTAGGATCACGATTGCACTACGCCTGCGTCCTCCATTCGTCATTCGTCATTCACGCATTCGTCATTCCCTCGCCTAAGCCATCACCTGCGGCCCGCCGCGCAGCACGGTGCTTACAATCTCCACCAGCAGCCGCGTCGCCGCCGGGTTGGCCCGCTTCGCACACCGACCGATCGCCAGGTTTGCCGTTGCCACCTTAGCGACCACCTGCGTCGTCAACTCCGTGCCGGTCCCCTCCTCGTCGACGCCGATTAAATCGCCGACCTCGGCCGTCACCGGCAGGCACTCGAACTCGAACACCCCGCTCGTGGCGATCCGAATCGGATTGCCCACTCCGCTGGGCGACGCCTGCATCGCCACGCCGACGAACAGGTCGTGAAACGCCTCCTGATTGGCCGCCTCGGTCCCCGCGTCAGCCAACTCCGACGCCGGCAACGCCGCGCCGCTCGACTGATAGACGAAGTCGCCGATCTCAATCACCGTCGACCCAGCGACCGGCAACATCACCGGATTCGTATCGCCGTACCGCCATCGCATCACGTTGCTCATGAAACTGCTCCTGTTTGAAATTGAAATGCGAAGAATTGAACCGCCAAGGACGCCAAGGACGCCAAGATCGCCAAGATCGCCAAGGAAATACAAAAGCATTTGGAACCGCAAATGAACGCCAATGAACTCTTATCTGCGTCTATCCGCGTTCATCTGCGGTTCCTTCTCTTCTCAGTCTTCTTCCGTCCTGTCCGTCGTGCCGTTGTGGTAAATTCCCGCCGCATTTCCTTGGCGCTCTTGGCGTCCTTGGCGGTTGCCTTTCTTACGTCCGCATCCGAAGTGATCGCGCGAACTCCTGCGCCGTCTCCACCCGCGCCCCGCGCTGCGTGAGCGCCCACGGCTCGCTCGAACGCGGTCGATTCGTTTCGGCCGTTTCGCGCAGCGCCAGTTCCTGCCGCAGGGCTGCCTCGCGTACGAGCGCCTCCTTCAGCTCCGCTTCCAAGCGATCGCCCCGCTTCATCGCCTCCTGTACCAGCAGCCCCGACTCCGCCGTCAGCGCGCCGCTGGCCGTCTCGTCCTGCTCCTCAAACAACCCCCGCGTCGACGCCGGATCCGCCACCAGATCTACGCTCTGCACATGCGTGATCGCCTCGACCAGCGACTGCGCCCCGTCCCGCGTCAGCCGCGCCAACACGTTGTGCGAAAACCCGACGTTCCGCGGGTTATGCTCGGCATCCCACGCCAACTGCTCCGCCACCGCATGCTTCGGATTGAAATGCAGCGTGCCAAACAGCCCCTCCTTAGCCCGAAACTCCACCTCGCGAATCACCCCGAGCCGATCGCGATAATCCCGCGGCGCCAGCGGCCCCTCCTTCGGATGGTTGATGTTCACCTTGGCGCCCTCGTAAAGCGAAACCGCCGCGGAGAGCGCCTCCGGCCGATACCGCCGCCCGTTGAGCGACTCGAGCCCGATCAATTTCACCCCGCGCAACACCCCCGCCGCGCGATCGACCCGCAACGTCACCCCGCGCGAGTCGACGAACTCCTGCAAAACCTCTGTCATGGACTGCCTCCTCGGTTTTGTGATGTGTTAGGCGAGTAAGTGTTTAAGTGAGTAGGTAAGGAAACCGGCATACCTATCGCCTACTCACCTGTCCCACCTACTCACTCCCCCAACAAAAAAAGCCTCGACGAGGACGCACGATTAGCAATCGCAACGTCTTCGTCGAGGCTCGTCGTGATGCCCAGCCGCTTGCGGCTTAGCTCATTCCAATACCTGACTTTTTTTAGCCGCGAGAAGTCGCAGAGCTCGCAAAAAAGAAATGCAGTTTGAAATGCCCTTCTTTCTTTTCTGCGTATCTTGCGCCTCTTCGCGGCCACTTCCCTACCGCACCATCCGATCCACCGCCACCCTTAGATGCTGAATGTGCCCATCCTGCACGCTCAGCGTGATGCTCGCCGTGCCGTGGAACCCGCGCGTCTCCGCCGCCGCCAGCAGCTTGACGAATTCCGCCTGAGCCTGCGCCTTCTTGCTCACCTTCTCGGACATGCTGATCGTTTGAATCATGTTCTCGATCCTAGCAAGTCAGGTGGCCAATTTCTGCAGTAAAGTTGGAAGATTTTTGCCCCCTCAGAACCCTGTCACCCCGAGGTACTCCGAGGGGTCCGCTCCGCCTGCCGCAAACCCTGTCACGTCGAGGTACTCCGAGACGTCCGCTTTGCTAACCGCATCCCTCTGCGTCACGCCAGATTCTTCGCTCCGCTCAGAAAGACTGCCGGCGCGGCCAAAAATCACTCCTTGACGTCCCCGCGCGCCACCGCCAAATTCTTCTGCTCCTGGTCATAATCGAGCCCCAACCGTTGGCTCCAAGTCTGCGGCGAAAGAATCCCTTTCTCAAACGCAATCTTCTCCACCTGCACCTCGCGCAGCTGATCGCGCACATGCAGCGACGGCAGCGTGATCTGAATCTCCACCCGCTGCCGCACATCGCGCGGCAAACGTCCCGCCGCCGCCGCGTTCTCCACCACGCGCCACATCACCAGCAAATCATCGTTCCGCAGCGACGCCTGCAATCGCTCGAACATCTTCACCGCCGGCCCTTCCGCCACGAGCGTCGACGAATAGTTCGCATTCGAAGCATCGGAGGTAAACATGAACTCCGGCATCACCAGCCGAGCCGCAATCGCCCGCAGCTCCGCCTGCAACACGGTCACAAAGTTGCTGGCGTTCACTCCCGCCGCCGGAAAGTCGTACTCGAGCCCAGCTGGCGCATCGAGAATCGTCCCCGGCGCGTACTGAGCCAAGTGCCGCATCCGTCCCGTCGCCTGGCTGAAGTTGCCGCCGACGCTGCCGTCGCTCACGAACTGCTCGACCCCGTTCCGCAGCGCGCTGCGATGCTTCCGAATCAGTGCAATCGCCGATTGAATCTCCGCCACCGCGCTCATATTCCGCAGCAGTTTCTCAACCCGTCGCAGATTCTTCCGCACCGGGAAGTAGAGGGGCAGCCCGCGCTTCACATTGGCGTCGACGTTCGCCTTGCGATGCTGAATATGCGCTGCCTCCACTGGCTGGCCGTCGATGTAATACCCCAGCGCCGTCTCGACGTCGTCCGACTCCGTATGGACGCCAAACGTCGCGTCCGCGTCCTGCGACAACTCTTTCGGCGTCGCCACCTGCTCCGGCTCGACGAACCGTACGCGCGTCATCCCCGCCGCGTCGACGAAGAACCGCAGAAACGCCTCGCCGTCGCGATCCATCCGCCGCACGATCTCCTGCTGCCGCGCATGCCAGGCGTTCACCTGCAGAAACTCGTTGAGCAAGGCCTGCACTTCGCCGAGCAACGCTTGCCCCGCCGCCGAATCGTCGCGCAGCACGGCCCGATAAACATGCCCCGAACCGACGATGTAGCTAATGCGGTTCTCCACGCCATTGATGGCAAACTCATTCGTCGCCACGAGCCGCCGACACTCAAGACGCACCTCCGCCAACTGATCCTCGCTCAAGTACGGCAACCCCGCCCGCACAAACCCCGCCCCGGCCCCGCTGAGATTGTTCCACCAGACCCCTTCGTCGTCGAGATACGCCTCGCGCGGATCGACGAGCGCGTCCCACAACGAGTCAACCGCCTCGCTCACCCGTTGTTCATACTGATCCAAATATTGCGACATCTTCTGTTCTCCTTCGTCCGATTGAATACGAGGAATTGAACCGCCAAGGACGCCAAGGTTCGCCAAGGAATACACAATTGAAACCACGACGACACAACGAGCACGACGAATAAGAACCTCATTAACCTTGCCAATCCTTTCGATCTTTCAACTAACTTTTCTTCCGTCGTGTCCGTTGTGTCGTCGTGGTTCACTCCTTCCTCGCATTTCCTTGGCGATCCTTGGCGTCCTTGGCGGTTCAAATTCCTTGGCATTCGATCTAAGTCCACCCCAACAAATTGCTCCCCAACCCGTCATCCAACGGCTTACCGGTTAATGTCTCCGCCAATCGCATCGCCATCTCCAGCGCATCGGGCCCGTCGTCATGCGATCCCAACGGAAAGTCTCGCAACTGATTGACGAGCAATTCCGTCGACTTGTCCTTCTTCAAGAACCGCAGCTTTCTCTGCGCTAACAGCGGCCCGATCTTCCGAATCCGTACGTTCTTGTTCACGAAATTATCGATCCGTCGCGGAATCGTCGTCCGCACCTTCTGTTCTCTGAACGCCCGCTCGAATTCCTCGATCAACAGTTCCTGGTACTGGTTGGCCTCCACGCCAAAGCCATCTGGGCTGAATCGATTCACGATCCGCACGCCGTCGTCGACCATCACCGGCGTCGGCCGACGCTCCAGATCCGCCTCGACGTAAACCACTCCGTGGCTATCGACGCCTAACAACACATAGGCTGAGTAGTCGCCGTGTCGCGCATCGGCCCCCTTGCTGGGGTCGAGCGCCACCACCCGCACCGTCAGCCCTGGCGGCCACTTCTCGAACCAAATGTGATGGCCAAAATAGGCGTCAGGCCACTCGCACTTCGACGGGTCAATCGGCGAGTTCTGCTTTTCGCGCTCGAACGTCGTCCGCCCAGAGTCGACTCGCATCGTCATCAAGGCGTACAGGCCTTCATGCTCAGGCCACAGCAGCTTGGCCCCAACCGACATCTCCGCGCGACGATCTTCAAAAAAGATCTTCGCGTACTCCGCCGCCTCAGGATCTTCCGCATTGGCATAGAGATCCTCCCACTCGCTCCACAGATCCATCCGCTCCGGCCAAACCTCAATCGACTGGAACAATTGCGAACGCCACCCCGGCAGCCGATGGAGCTCCATCGCCAGCGCCTCGCGATGGAGCGCCGTTGCAAAGTTGACGACGTTCGTCTCTCCGTCGCCCGCTTTGAGCAAGGCGCCGTGAAACCAATCGCGACTCTTCGATCGCTGCAGCGCCGACGTGATCTGCTCATCGTTCTGCAAGTCGTCGCACACGATCAGCGACGGCCGAAATTGCCGACGACGGCGCCCGCGCAGCTGCTGGCCCGTGCTATAGGCCTCAACGACGACTCCGTTCCGAAGCTCGATCGCGTCCTTCCGCCAAACCTTGCCCTTCCCCGTCGCGCTCGAGTAGTACGCCGACAGCAACTCGCTGCTCTCCAACTCCGCCTTCACATGCGACAGATGATTGCACGCCTGGCCTATCGTGTCCGACACGATCCAGATGTAAGGCTCCCGCCCCTCAACCGCACAGCGCAGCACGTAAGCCAGCGTCCCCAGCGTGCTCTTGGCGCTGCCGCGCGGGCCGAGCACGTTGAGCATCGCGCCCCGCGTCGCGTCAAGCCGATCGAGTTCCACGCCGAGCCAACGATGCATCCGCGACGGCGGCAGCCGAAAATAGCTCCGCAAGAACATGTTGCCCCAATCCAACAACGGCAGCGACTTGCACGCTTCTTCCGTCTTCCACACAATCCGATCCACCAACAGCTGAGCCAACTCATCCAACACCAGCTCCTTAAATTCAGCCGCTCGCGGCTTAGCGCTCCATTGGCCTATCGCACTAGCCGGAATCATGTCCCCGCCTCCTCTCTTCCTGCGATCTCCTCGATTGCCCCCGCAGCGGGTGAAGCCGTCAATAACGTCGGTTCGACGTCGATCACCTGCGACGGATTGATCGTTCCCGCACACTCCACCGTGATATTGATCAACTGCGTCAGCACCCGCTGCCGCCGTGACACGTCGGTGATCTCTTCCACGATGAGCGTCGCAAAGCGTTCGAGCGCCTCCCGCACCGCCTCGTGCAGGTCCGGCCCGGTCGTGCCGGCGTTCTTGTCGAGCCGCGTCTGCTGTTCCAACCACCACACGCTCGTCCGCCAGTTCTTCTCGTCGTTGGCCGCCTTGCGCACGTTGCCCATGTGCGTCAGCACCGCCGCGCCTTCGGCTCGCAACAGTTCTTTCGCCATGGCTTCGTCGCGCGCGATCTCCGCCTCAAGTTGCTCCAGCGTCAGCCCCACATACTTCGCCCCTGCCTCCCGCGAACACCCCATCCGCACCAAGTTGCACAGCGTCGCTTGTTCCATTGGTTCCAGCATGTCGCCCCCCGTCCAAAATCTCAGATCTCAATTCTCCCCTCCCCCACAAACTCAAACGAAACCACCGCCCGCCCCGCCGAGCTCCGATACTTCGCAAACCGCTTCGACCCGCTCGGGCTCGCCCCCGTCTTCTTCACGTTTACGGTCCGCCACTCACTCGACCGCGCACAATGCCGAATCAGCGCCGGATGACTGCTGGTCACGTTGATTCGCAATCCCTCCGCGCGATGCAGCGCCGCCACCGCCGCGACCACGCGCATGCCGATCCCCATCCCCTGATAGTCCGGCAGCGTCACAATCCGCGTGAACCGCCGGTGATTCCGCTTCGCAATCACCGGGAGCGTCGCACAGAACGTCACCGGCTCTCCCTCCCACGTCGCCAGGTAGCACCGCGCGCCTGGCGCCAAGCTGCCGCTCAAATAGTGATGACGCGCAAACATTCGCCACGGCGCCACGCCGCAGCGATGGATTTCAAGCTCGATCGCAGGCCGCCGAAGCCGACTCCGCTGCAACTCGCCCGTCGCCATATCGAGCACCCAATCGGCTTCGAGCCACTCCGCGACGTCGTAGTGACACGTCACCGCCACGAACCGACACGCGATGTTCCCGCGCCGAATCCCCTTCGCAATCGCCAGCGAACAAGCCCGCGCCACATTCCGATCAACAACGCTAGTAAATTCATCAAACGCCACGGTTAGCCGCGACGCGCCAGCGGAGCGCTCCCCTACCGGGTCGCGGCTAACACCGTTCGGAATTGCCAGCCCCCGCGCCAAATCACACCGAAACCGCTCCCCGCAACTCAACACCCGATACGGCTTCACCCACGACGGCGGCGAACTGAACCCCACCGCCGTGAACAACTCGACCACCTGGCGCACCGGCATTTCGCCGAAGCAATCGATCACTGCCCGATCGTCAGGCCACTCCGCGCCGCGATAAAGCTGTTCGCCGTAAAACTGCGCCGCCACCGTGCTCTTCCCGCTCCCCGACGGCCCCACGATCAGCCCCACGTCCCAAGCTTCCTCCTCGCCGGGCAGTTCCACGGCAAACCGCTCGGTCGCCTTCTCCGCCAGCGACACGTCGAACATCCCGGCGACTTGCTGCACCCGAAACGAATCGTAGACGGGGCAACTTACGACAATGTCAAGACTCGGCATCGGTAACCCTCCTCGCGCATGCGGTCAAAGATCTCACGCTGATTCCCCTCGTCGCGACACTCGACGACGACTTGCCATGACTCCGGAATCGCAACCTCCTCGCGTTCCAACGCCAACTGTTCTTCCGTCTCGGTAGCGAGGCGCGTCAGACCGGCCAGCAGCCCTTCTACCGCGGGGCAGATGAATTCCGCATCCGCCAACAGCGCCGCAAGTTGTTCATGGTCCGGTTCCGCCAGCGCCGCGACCGAGTCGTGCGTCAGCAGAATCTTGTCCGCCTCCGCCGCCGTCACATCGAGCACCAACACCGGCACCACTGCGTCGGGCGTCGTCTCCGCGCGCAGGTGCCCGTCGATCAACTGCAGCGAACCGTCTTCAAGCTCCCGCGCCAGCAGCGCCCCCGCGTAACCGACCTCGGCGAGCAATCCACGCAGCGCGTCACGCTGCGCCACTGGATGCGTCCGCCAGTTACGCGGGTTCGGCTGTAGCTCCCGCGCGGGTACCCGCCGCAGTTCACGAATCCGATCGCGAATTTGCATGTTGTTCTCCTTGCTGCATCCCAATCGCGTCGACTACGTCGTTCGCGACGTACCCCAGCGCCATCCCCAGCAGCGCGACCATCGCAATCCACGTCCGCCGCAGCACCATGATCCAACCCACAAGTCCCAACTCATCGCCGCGGCCGCGCAGCGTCTCGTCGATCGATGTAATCATCTGTGCATGCTCCCTGAGCTCGCGATGGACGGCCCCTGCCCCGTCAGCGTGATATCCCAATTCATTCCGCAAGAACGCCGCGAGATGCACCACCTGCGTTTCGAGTTCGTGCTGACAGTCCATCGCGATTGCTTCCCTAACTAGTCCGCCGGGCCTTCATGCATCAACCACAGAGTTCACAGAGAGCACAAAGGAAATGCAGAAGACGTGTTCTCTTCTCAATTTCTAAGAGCAGGTTCTCCGTCTAATCAGCGATTCAACATCGACCTCTCTTCTCTGTGTCCTCTGTGTTCTCTGTGGTTAATGCGATTGATTGAAAGCAGTTGACGTCACCGCACCGTCGCCGCGGCCGCCTTGCCCGACTCCGTCTTCAGATTCGGCGAATCCCCTGGCCCCTGCGGCTCTTCCGTCGGCCGCACGCCAGACGCCATGTCGACGCGATTGGCATCGCCCGCGAACGCCTTCAGGTACTCCAGCACCTGGACGTAGCTGCCGTACATCCGCATCGAGTCCTTCACGTAGATAAACGACGTGCGAAAACGGCTCTCCAGCCGCGTCCAATTAACGACCGCCCGATCGATCGCGCCGAGCAGCACCAGCGCGTTCTGGCTGCGAAAGTTCAGCTGACTCCCGAGCGGAATGTTCGGATCCGATCCATCGACCGACCACGGCAGGTTCACCAGCCCGCCCGGCGCCTCTTGGATCTCGTCGCCCCCAAAGGGCGCCGTCGAGCCGAGCAGCGTTTCGTTCGAGTTGATCGCCCGTTCGATGAGATCCCCGAGCGGCGTCTTCTCCGGGTTGTACGTCACGCGACGCCGCATCCGATCGCACGCGAGCAGATGCTCGACGTAGTGATCCTTGGTCGTCTCATCAAGTCCGCCGCGGACGCCGAACTCGTCGTTGGCGACCACCTCGCTGCGGAAGTCAAACAGCGGTCCTAGCGCCGCCAAAATGTGGAGGTTACGAAACTCCGTGATGATTCTGCGAAACTGTTCTTTCCCAGGGTCCCCGGCAGGCATGATGGCCTCCTTTGTTGAATGAAACGGGTTTGGAAAACGATGCGATACTTGTGATTCAGAATGGGGAATGTCGAATGCTGAATGGGGTAATAGCTCAAGACGCAACGACTTCTTCCCCATTCCCCATTCCGCCTTCCCCATTGATTCGAAATTTCGTCGGCGCAATCTCGTTGAACCGCTCGCGCAGCTCGCGCCTCAGCCCGTCGGCCCATGCGACCTGATTTGGATCAGCGTCGCTCTCGGCAAGCGCGTCGAGCCGGTCGAGCGCAAGGCGTCCTGCAACCGCGTCTTGTAGCGGGTCACGTCCTTCGAGCTGTGAAAGTCGTAGAAGTTCTCTAGCTTCGCGATCGTCACGCTCGATCGGCGACTGCTCGTCGACGACGATGCTTTGATCGATGTCGCCCAAGCCTCCTGCTGTTGGAAACGCCCCCACCGCAGCGGCGGTCGCCTCCGTAGGAGGGCTGAGTTGCGAGCCATGAGAAGCGAGTCGCGAGTCCGAAGATTCAGTAAGACGTGATGTTGGTTCTTCCTCTCGTAACCCGCTGCTCACAGTTCGCAACTTCCGCCGCTTGATGCGCCGGCCGAGCAGCCAACCGCCGACCGTGGACGCAGCGATGATTCCCCAGCCGGCAGGCCCGCTGACGCCAAGCAGCGTCGTCGCCAG
>JBGSMO010000460.1:0-2195 GCA_041740115.1 Pirellulales bacterium | reverse complement strand
TGACGACCAAACTCGGCGTCGCCGACGGGCGGACGATCCTCGGGGCGCTGGAGCAGACGGGCAACGTCCGCGGGGCGATCGCCAGGCTCGCCGTCGAGGTGGAGCAGGCAGCCCGCGCCGGTGATGCGACGGCCCTCTCGATTGTGAAACGCGGCGCGGATGAACTCGCAACGATGACCGCGACGCTTGCGGCACGTCTCCAGATGGGAAACCGCTTTCCGCTGGCGCTAGCCGGCGGAGTGATCTGCGGCAGCGAGCTGATGCGCAACGAACTGGCGGCGGCGCTCGCAGCCCGCGGTTTACAGCCTGAGCCGGTAATGACGGTGCCGAATCCCGTGGCGGGGTGTTTGAAGCTCGCCCAGCGCTATCTCGCAAGTTCAGCCCCTGGCTCCGCCAGGGGGTAGCAGCATGTGGGGCGTCGCCTGTTGGAATGGCGACCGACCCCCTGGCGGAGCCAGGGGCTGCACTGGTGCTAGCGAGTCGTCGTCCCTTGCTCTTCAGCGTACGCCGTCGAGGCGTCGGCCCAACGATCTTCTTCGGTGAAGAAGCGAGTCGTTTCCTCGGCGGCGAGCTTCACGTCAAATTCCTGACAAGCGACTTCGGCGCGGAAGACATGCGTCCCCGACGCCGTCGCCTTCGCGTGAATCTTGAAGACCGTCTCGCTGCCGGGCGTGACGTTGTCGAGCGTGCGGAACGAGACGCGGCCGTCGTTGATCGTGTGCTGGCCGCCTTCGACGTGCGAGGGTTCGATCCCTTGCGAGAACATGGCGATGACGTTCACCCCCTTGGCGGCGGTGAGGCCGTTGTTCTTGATGCGGATCTCGTAGACCGCCATCTCGCCGACGGGGATGACGCCCTGCGGATCGATCACTTCGAGCTTCAGGTCAGCCAAGCCTTCGATCGTCACCGGGACGCTCTTCGCGTCGCGGAGGTCGCCCGCCGAGGTGTGGGCGGCGAGTTCAATTTTGTTGACGCCCGGCGTCGACATGCGGCACTGGACTTCCATAAACCGCTCTTCTCCCGGGTTGAGCGTGGCGCCTTGCCAAGTGAGCTTTTGATTGGCTTCGTCCCAGGCATGGCCTTCGCTCGCTTCGACGAGCTCGGCGCCGGCGGGGAGGCTTAGCTCAACCGCAACTTGCTCGGCGGCGGCGGTGCCAGGGTTGCGGACGCGGATGTAGTAGGTGGCAACGGCGCCGGCGTACTTCTTGTCGGGACCGCGCCAATCGACTTGCAGTTCGGCCTTGCGGCAAATGACTGCCTTCATCGTTTCGGTGTGGAGATCGCCGAGCGCCGTGGCGGCGGCTTGAATCTTCAGTTCGCCCGCTTCGCGAGCGGTCAGTTCGAGTTCGATCTTCTTCGTCTCGCCAGCGGCGAGCGTGCCGACCTTGTGCTTCACCATGCCGGTCTTGTCGGCGCCGGGGGGAGTCAGTTCGATCGTCACTTCCTCAGCGGCCCCGTTGCCGGGATTGCTGAGGGTGAGGGCGTAACGCTGCGACTTGCCGAACATGACGTCGCTCGGGCCGCTGATTTCCATCTGCAGCTTCGGCTCTTGAATCTCGACGATGGCGTTGCCGCCGACGGGAGCGTGGTTCCACTGGACGCCGAGTTGCATTTCACGGCCGCTGCGGGGGATGAGCTTCATCGTCAGCGTCTGCTTGGCGCCGGCGGGAAGTTCGTACAGTTGCCACTGGATTTCGTTCGCGGGCTGAGCAGGGTCGGCGCCGACGCGGCCGACGACGCCGTTCGACGCCGAGGCGTCGACCAGTTCGGCGCCAGCGGGGGCGATGATCGTGCCGATCACTTCGCGAGCGGTGACGCTTCCTTTGTTCTCCACAACGACGCGGTATTCGACGGGACGGCCGACGACGATCCGCTGCGGGCCTTCAATGAACGACGAGATCACCGGCTGCGACGAGGTGAACAGCACCGCGCCGGAGTCGGCGGCGGCGGACGATCGCATCGAGTTGGTTGACTTCGGCGTCGAAGTAGCAGCGACTGGAGTCGAAGGAGCCGACGGAGTCGGTTGCGGCGCGGCAGCGGCGGCGTATTCATCGTCGGCAACTGGAGCTGGCGGCATTGCCGATCGCTCGCTACGGAAGGCATCGGCGATGTCTCGTTTGGCCACCGCGGCGGGACGAGCCACCGGTGCGGTCGGCGTGGTCGCCGGCATCGGGGCGAGTTCCTCGTCCGCAGGC
>JBGSMO010000448.1:0-12465 GCA_041740115.1 Pirellulales bacterium | reverse complement strand
GGCGCTGCTCCCGCCGCTAAGCCGGCAAGCGGGAAGCAGTCGACGGCCGACATCCTCGCTGCCGCTCGCGGCGGCGCCAAACCGGCAGCGGCCGCCGATACGCCTGCCACGCCGAAGGCGGATAAGCCGAAGCCGGCTCCCGCCGCCGAGAAGTCTGCCGCTGCTGCTGGCGGAAAAATCCGGCCGGTCGACAAGTCGAATATGACAATCGAGCAGATTCTTGCCTATTGTCGCGAGCATGACGCGAATAGAGCAGCGTAGGGTCGGCGTTTGTTCGGGTTCGCTCCGGCGGGTCGTTGACCCGCGGCTGCTGTTGGGAGAGCTGCGATGCGTTTGATTCTGGTCTGCGTTGCGCTGACGTTTCTTGCCCAGCCGGTGCGGGCGATCGAGGTTTCTTCCTTCGAGCCGTTGCTTGTGGCCGGGAAGTGGTCGGCGGCGGAGACGCAGCTTACTGCCACCGTCGCTGCTGACGCGAAGGATGACAAGGCGCGGTTTGCGCTCGGAACAGTGCAGGCCTTGCAAGCCTTCGAGGGATTGGTGCAGGGGTTGTATCGCTACGGGCTCGATCCGGAGTGGCGGACGAGCTTGCCGATGATTCGGTTGCCGATCCCTGAAAACCCGCAGCCGACGCCGCTGACGAATGACGACTTTCGCAAACTCGTGAGCGCCTTCGCCGCCCAGCTTGCCAAGGCTGAAGCGACGCTGGCCCCGATCAAGTCGGCCGACGTCAAACTGCCGCTGGCGATTGGGACGTATCGGATCGACGTCGACGGCGACGGGACGGCCGGCGAATCGGAATCGTTCTGGGGAATCTTCGGACAAACGATGGGGGTGCCGATCGGCGAGGAGGAGGCCGAGGGGTTTGTCATCGCATTCGACGCGGGCGACGTCCATTGGCTGCGAGGGTATTGCCGCCTGCTGCAAGCGTTCTGCGAGTTCTTCCTTGCGCACGACACGCAGAACCTCCATGACCGTACCGCCCAGTTCTTCTTTCCCGCGGCGCAGGTGAAATATCCGGTTGTCCTCGCGAAGGGGGACGATTGGTGGGATTCGATCGCCGATGCGATTGCGTTCATTCACATGATTCAACTGCCGGTGAGCGACGCGGAGCGGATGAAGGCGTCGCATGCTCACCTGCTGGAAGTCATCGCCCAGAGCCGACAGAGTTGGGCCGCGATCAAGGCGGAAACCGACGACGACCGCGAGTGGATTCCCAATTCGGAGCAGGAGAACTGCGCCATCCCGGGAGTTACCATCTCGCGCGAGATGATCGGGGAGTGGCAGGCCGTGCTCGACGAAGGCGAAGCGATCTTGCAGGGCGAAAAGCTGATCCCTTACTGGCGTCCTGGCGACAATCGCGACCTGAACCTCAAGCGGGTCTTCTTCGAACCGCAGACGTTCGATCTGGTGTTGTGGATCCAGGGGAGCGCGGCCGTTCCTTATCTGGAAGAGGGACCGGCGACGAGCCCGGCGATGTGGAACCGCGTGCAGCGCGTGTTCGGCGGCCAGTTGGGAATGTTCGCGATCTGGTTCAACTGAACCGACGACGGGGGACAGGTTGGCGGCGTCGTGTTGTCGCGTCCTGTCGCATGGTGTCGCGAATCGCATTTTTGGCGACATCAAGAGCCTCGCTGCGGCTAAGTATTGGTTGCCGTTAAGGTTGCGCGTTTTTCGCGGCTGTCTCCTTTGTCGCCACGTCGGTCGCCGTTGCGGCGCTTCTGTCGAATTGAAAGCCCGCGGCGTTGGTTTGTCGTGTGCTGTCGCCTGGTCTCGCGAGACGCGTTTTTGGCGACACGACTGATCTCCCTGCGGTTAAGCGTCGGCTCTTGTTGCGGTTGCGTGCCGTCGCTGCTGTCGCCTGGCAGCTCGAACGTTCAGTCCGACGAAACATCGTTGGACATCGGATGCCGTGGCGGCGCCTCTGTCGGGTGAAAGCCCGACTTGCGGAGTGCGACGTACGATCCAACCTAGCGAATTGCGAGGCCAAAATCTGTATGTTAGTTTGCGGATTTATTGGTCGGGATAGGTGGCTAAAAGTTGGGGATTGACGAAGCGATTTGGGTCGCGGAGTCGTACGCGGCGCGGCCCCCGGTTTGAAGAACCGGGGGCTAACGGATCGGATGGTTGTGGGCGGCGGGGGCGTTTGAGGGTGGTGGGCGGGAAGGCTCCCGACGTCGTTGAACGATTGGAATTTGCAGCCTGCTGCTGGGAGGGGTAGCATAGAGGTTTGTCGGAGACAGACTTGTATTCATCAGCAGAAGGCCTGCGGCTGATTCTGCTCGCTAAAGGCCTTGCGCATGTTCAACGGACGCCTTCGCCCGCTCCCTTCTGATTCTGCGCCGCTGGCGCGCAAGCTGACGCTGGAGCCGCTTGAACCGCGGCGGATGCTGGCAATTGATTTTGAGTTGCTGAAAGACGTCAACGCGACACTTGATCCTGAAGGGGCAAATCCGTCAGGCATTGTCGAAGTCAGTTCCATCGCTTTTTTCGCTTCATCCACGCCAACGCATGGGCACGAACTTTGGAAGAGCGACGGCACCGCGGCCGGAACAGTTCAGGTGAAAGATATTTACCCCGGCGCGCTTGGATCCGCACCGAGGTCTCTCACCAACGTGGGAGGCATGCTTTACTTTGTCGCCAATGATGGGACGTCGGGCTACGAGTTATGGAAGAGTGACGGCACTGAAATAGGGACGGTGCAAGTCAAGGATATTTATCCTGGATGGCGGGATTCGCGCCTGGGTGGGATGACGAACGTCGAGGGGACGCTTTTTTTCAGCGCCTTCGAAGGACTTTGGAAGAGCGATGGCACAGAGGCAGGAACTGTTGTTGTTAAGAATATCGGACCGGACCCTAGAATAAGCTATTTAACGGCAGTTCAAGGAACGCTTTTCTTTAGCGCTAACGACAGCGCAACCGGCGTCACTGATAGCCAACTGTGGAAGAGTGACGGCACGGAAGCTGGAACCGTTCGCGTCAAGCACATCGAACACGGCGGCGGATTGCAGGGGGCTCAGCCGCGGTCTCTGACGAACGTGGGAGGCGTCCTCTACTTTTCAGCTCACGATTTCAACGGCCGCGAGCTTTGGAGGAGCGACGGAACTTCAATTGGAACCGTACGAGTGAAGGACATTTACGTCGGTGCATCTAGTTCTGATCCTCGCAACCTGGTGAACTCTGGCGGGACCCTCTATTTTACTGCCTTTGACGGCGCTGTACGCGGGTTGTGGAAGAGTGACGGCAAGGTCGCTGGAACCATGCAAGTAAAAAATGTCGTCACCGGGGCGACCGGAGTCGGCCTCCGCGATCTTGTCAACTCTGGCGGGACAATTTACTTTAGCGCCGATGGCGACGGCGGTCGTGAGCTTTGGAAGAGCGACGGTACCGACGCGGGAACGGTCCGAGTGAAGAGCATTCACTCCGGGGCAAACGGCGCCTTGCTCCGCGAACTGACTGACGTAGGCGGAACCCTATATTTTATTGCCAACGACGGTGCAAGTGGTTGGGAGCTTTGGAAAAGCGACGGTACCGAGACGGGAACCGAGCGCGTAAAGGACATCTACATTGGGCCTAACAGTTCATTCCATGATTCCTTTACTGGGTGGCTGGCAAATGTCGGCGGCGAACTTTATTTTGCCGCCGACGACGGTGCGAGCGGCCATGAGCTTTGGAAAAGCAACGGTGAGGAAGCGGGAACGATCCAGGTCAAAGACATCTGGGCGCCAACTCGTGATTCCAACGTCCGTTATCTGACGAACGTCGACGGGATCCTTTATTTCCAAGGCTACGACGGGACGGCTGGATGGGAGTTGTGGAGAAGCGATGGCACTGAGGCTGGGACTAGCCTCGTGAAGGATATCTTCTCGGGGCCGGAAGGCTCGGGGCCTCGGAATCTGACCAACGTTGGGGGAGTGCTCTATTTCTCCGCCACAGATGGCGTGAGCAGTTATGAACTTTGGAAGAGCGACGGCACGCAGGCTGGAACCGTGCGTGTAAAGGACATTAAAGAAGGCCCGCTCACTTCGTCTCCACGGTATCTGACTAACTTGGGCGGGATGCTCTACTTCGTGGCTAACGACGGCATCCGTGGCTACGAGCTTTGGAGGAGCGACGGAACAGAAGCGGGGACAACTCCGATTAAAGACATACGGTCCGGCGGGAGTAGTTCCGAGCCCCGTTTTTTAACAGCTATCGAAGACATGCTTTACTTTAGTGCTGAGGATAATGGAGCTGATCGCGAATTATGGAAGAGTGACGGCACTGAAGCAGGGACGGTGCGAGTCAAAGACATTTGGGCTGGCTCTCAAACTTCCAACCCTCGCGAACTGATCAACGTGAATGGATCGCTCTACTTCATCGCATGGGACAGCGCAGGGGGGGGTGAGCTTTGGAAAAGCGATGGGACGGAGCTAGGAACTTCTCGCGTAAAAGACATTCGGGCGGGAAGCGGCGGATCGATGCCTGCTACATTGACTAATGTGGGAGGAACGCTTTATTTCGTTGCAAATGACGGCGCCAATGGCGCTGAACTCTGGAAAAGCGATGGAACATCCGCAGGGACGTTGTTGGTTAAAGACATATGGGTTGGCAGCAACTCGACGCCAATGTCCCTCACGAATGTAGGGGGCGTCCTGTATTTCCGTGCGGACGAAGGTGCGAACGGTTTCGGGTTGTGGAAAAGCGATGGGACGGCGTTGGGAACGGTTCGCGTGAAAAGCATCTGGAGCGGGCCGTTCATTTTAACGAATGTCGCCGGTGCGCTTTACTTCGTCGCCGATAATCGCGGCAGTGGTCGTGAGCTTTGGACCAGCGATGGAACTGACGTCGGAACCAAGTTGGTGCAGGATTTCACCGGGGACAGCGGAGAAAGCGATGCCGGCTCCATCATTGAATCCAATGGCCGAGTTTTCGTTGTTGCAACGACGGATCTATTTGGCCGCGAGATCTGGGTTGCTGATCTTCGGCCTGCGATTGCCGGCGACTACGACCTGAACGACGTGGTTGACGGCGCCGACTTCTTGACGTGGCAGCGGCAGGTTGGGCTCGCGGGGCTTTCGCCGGGGATTGGGGCGGACGGGGATGCGAGCAGGGACGTGGGCAGCGGAGATTTGGATGTGTGGATGGAGAACTTTGGGGAACCGGGCACGGGAGCGGGTGAGTTGGCGGCGGTTCCGGCGGCCGTGGCGGCGTTGAGCGCTGCGGAGGAAGACGGGGAAGAGATCGTTGCCGCGGGGGATAGCCGCGACGCGCAGCGGAGCGAGCGGCGGTCGGCGGCGGTGGATGCGATTTATGCGGCGGGCGACTTTACGTCGCTGTTTGCAGAAGTGCGCTTGCGCGACGTGCGCGAATGGCGGGCGGGTTGGCGGCGGCGGTGAGGCGCGCCGATCTAGATAAGCTGAAATGTTGGAACGGCGGCGAAGTTAATGCAGCGAGGGCAGTTGGCATGCGGCGCATGAGATGTTTTTCGGCCGTTTTCGTTGTCAGCACTCTTTTGCTGTGTGGGTTGAATTAGCGCAAGCCAACCAGCCGCCGCGAAATCCGATTCTCAATGATTTGAAGTACCTCAGTTTGGGCGTACACGATTACGAGAGCAAGCACGGCAGTCTGCCGTTTGCGGCAAGTGAGGCTCACCCGCGGAGCAGTTGGCGGCTGGCAATCCTGCCACTGCTGCAGTTTGTAGATGTGCCCGCCGGCTACGACTTCAGCATTCCATGGAATGCGCCTGGCAACCAGAGCGTGCTGGAGAAGATTCCGGAATGCTACACATACTATGAAGGATTCGACTTCACGCTCTACTTTCCGAACGCGCCGCGCCCAACGGATACATGCTATCTGGCCGTCGTGGACGACCGTGCGATGTGGCTTCCTGGTCGAACGTCGAGGTCGGTCGCACGGGACGGCGCTTCAACTACGGTGCTTCTGATCGAGGCGCCTGAAATGCGAGTGCCCTGGACAGAGCCGCGGGATCTGACGTTTGACGAGGCGGTTGATTTGCTCGGCAAGCCAGTGCGGCGGTACGCAGATCATTGGTTTTGGGTCGTTGAGTACTACGGTTACACGAGAGCCGTCAATTTCGTCGACGTACATTCACAGCAAATAACGCCAATCTCAAAGGAGTACGCGAGCGCACTGCTTACTCGGCATGGGGGAGAAAATATCCCCGACGACCGTGTGAGAGAGCATTACTTGCATCTGGATTGGCCTAAGCCAGCTTATGTCTATAAGTGGTCTCGTATCATCGTTTGTTCCATCGCTGCGGCCGCTGTTGGTTTTCTGTTAGGCCGATTTATCTATGCGCGAGGACGCCGTCGGGCGGCCAGTCCAACGATGGTTCCGTTGACGCATATCGGCGCGGCGCAATGAAGTTTCGGTTGGGGACGATTGCGTACGTGTTTGCGCTGCTGGCGGCGGCGATGGCGGCGTTTGGAGTGGTGGGGGGATTGTTCACGGCGTCGTTCGTTGGGTTGAGTTGGCTGTGGGTGATTGGTCCAAAGTATTGGGGCGACACTCGACCGCGGTTGATCGCTGCGTTGGTTTTTTGGGTTCTCGTAGCCTTAACGATTGGGCTGTTGTTTCCCAGCGTTTCGACCCCACGCTCGGCTTGGCGGCGGGCGGCTTGTCTCAACGGGATTCGTCAGATCTCGCTTGGGTTGGTCAACTACTACTACAAAGAATCTCGTGGTACGCTTCCCCCTGCGGTGCTTTTCGACGAGCAAGGAAGGCCGCTCCATAGTTGGCGAGCGCTGATGTTGCCCTACCTGGAACAGCAGGCATTATTTCAGCAGATCGATCTAACCAAGCCTTGGAATGATCCTGCCAAGACTCAAGCGACGCGAACCGTCGTCGACGCGATGAATTGCCCTGCGCGTTTCAATGGTTTACCCAAAACCAGCTACTTTGCCGTGACGGGCGAACGTACGCTCTGGCCAAAAGAGGCGAAACGACTTCACAAGATACGCGACCGACCTAGTGAAACGATTCTTATTCTGGAGAACTGGCAGAAACGAAACTCGTGGGCTGAGCCCAGCGATCTCACCTTTGACGAGGCGGTAGAAATGCTCACGACGCCGCCAGGGAGCGAATCGGGGCACGTGATCGACTGGGGCTACTTCTACAAGTCAAGCACGTTGGTGAACGTGGCATTCGCTAACGGTCGTGTGATGTCTTTACGACTGCCGCTGTCGCGAGGCCTTGCCTTGGCCTTGCTGACGTGCGACGGAGGGGAAACGGTCGATGTCGATCAGTTGGGGCAACTGGAGGAGCCGGAGATTGATTTCACGACTGTCTATGCGTTTGCACTGTTTGCTGGATTGGCGTTATGGCCGGGCGTGCGGATGTGGCGGCAGGCGCAGAAGAAGCCTGCGGATTGAAGGAAGCCTATTCATTTCCCAGCCATCGCCGCGGCGAGCAAATCATGAAATCCTCAGGTACCTCCCCTTGAGGGGGAGGGTTAGGGAGGAGTGGTCGAAGCCGTGTACCAGCGTTCCACCCACTCCCCGGCCCTCCCCGCAAGGGGGGAGGGAGCCAGAGGAGTTGAGAACCCTAAAGGGACGTGCTTGGCGGCGCGCATAAAGAAAGCCGCGGGGATGAACCCCGCGGCTCGCTTTTGTTTTACGATTCGCTTCTGCTGCTGCGGTGAGAAAATCGCTCCGGCGGGTCGTTGACCCGCGGCCACCCTTAGGCGGGCTGCAGTTCGGCTTTGCGGTCGGCGATGATCTCTTGCTGGATGTTGCCGGGGACCGGACGGTACTTCGAGAGTTCCATCGTGAAGGTCCCCTGCCCTTGCGTCATCGAGCGGAGGTCGGTCGAGTAGCCGAAGGTTTCGGCCAGCGGGACGTCTGCGATGATCTTGCACATCTTGCCCGACGTCTCGGTGCTGGTGACGATGCCGCGGCGGCTGCTGACGTTGCCGACGACCGAGCCCTGGAACGAATCGGGGCATTCGATTTCCACCAGCATGATCGGCTCGAGCAGCGCCGGCTTCATCTTGCCGAACTCCTCGCGCAGAAGTTCCTGCGCGGTGAGCATGAACGCCATGTCGGAGCTGTCGACGTCGTGGTACTTGCCGTCTTCGAGCTGGAACTTCAGGTTGACCACCGGGAAGCCGGCGAGCGGGCCCTTGACGAGCATGTTCCGCACGCCCTTTTCGATGGCGGGGATGAAGTTCTTCGGAATGCGACCGCCGACGACCTTGTCGACGAACATGAATTCGGCGCCAGCCTCTTCACGCTCTTCGTCGGTCATCGGGCCCATGACGCCCATGATGCAGCCGTACTGGCCCGAACCGCCCGTTTGCTTCTTGCGGGTGTGGTTGAACGTGTACGGAACCGTGGGGGCTTCGCGGTAGCTGACCTTGGGGGCGCCGACTTCGACCTCGACGCGGTATTCGCGGCGGATCCGTTCGACGTAGATTTCCAAGTGGAGCTCGCCCATGCCGGCGATGACCGTTTCGCTCGTTTCTTCGTCGGTGAAGACGTTGAACGTCGGGTCTTCCTTGCGGAAGCGCTGCAGGGCCTTGCCGAGGCGGTCGATGCCTTCGCGGGTGAGCGGGTTGATCGACATCTTGATGACCGGTTCGGCGACGAACATGTTTTCGAGCGTCGCGTAGCCGGCCTCGGGGGCGTAGGTATCGCCCGAGGCGCAGTCGAGACCCATGATGGCGACGATGTCGCCGGCCTCGGCCACTTCGATGTCTTCGCGCTTGTCGCTATGCATCTTCACGATGCGGCTGAAGCGATCCTTCTTGCCGGTGCGCTGGTTGATGTACATTTCGCCCTTCTTGGCCGTGCCTTGGTAGACGCGGGTGAAGGTGAGTTGGCCGAACTCGTCGTCCATGATCTTGAAGGCCATGCCGACGAAGGGCTTGGTCGGGTCGCTTTCGAGGGCGATCCGCTCGGTGGGGTTCTTCGGGTCGATCGCGGTGTACTTGCGATCGAGCGGGCTAGGGAGATAGCGCGTGACCGCGTCGATCAGCAGCTGGACGCCCTTGTTCTTGTAGGCGGAGCCCAGGTAGACCGGGGTGAAGCCCTGGTTGATCGTGGCGTCGCGGATGATTTTGTGGATCAGCTTCTCGGAGACTTCGCCTTCGCTGAGGAGGAGTTCCATCAGCTCGTCGCTGTACATCGAGAGGGCTTCGAGCATGTGGGTGCGCGCTTCGGCGGCTTCCTCGGCCTGGGCGGCCGGGATCTCTTCCACGCGGATCTTTTCGCCGTTGGAGCCGTCGAAGTAGTAGGCCTTCATCGTGATGAGGTCGACGACGCCGTTGAATTCGTCTTCGCGACCGATGGGGATCTGCATCATCACGGCGTCGGCGCCGAGCTTCTCGCGGACTTGCTTCGTGACGCCTTCGGGATTGGCGCCAGTGCGGTCCATCTTGTTGATGAACGCGAGGCGAGGGACGTTGTAGCGCTTCATCTGTCGGTCGACCGTCATCGACTGCGACTGAACGCCGCCGACGGAACAGAGGACCAGGACGGCGCCGTCGAGGACGCGGAGGGAGCGTTCCACTTCGACGGTGAAGTCGACGTGGCCGGGAGTGTCGATCAGGTTGATCGAGTGACCTTCCCACTTCAGGCTGGTGGCGGCGGAGGTGATCGTGATGCCACGCTCCTTCTCCAGTTCCATGAAGTCCATGGTGGCGCCGTCGCCGCCGCCGCGGACGTCTTCGATCTTATGGATGCGTCCGGCATAGAACAGGATACGCTCGCTGAGCGTCGTCTTGCCCGAGTCGATGTGAGCGGAGATGCCGATGTTGCGTACTTTGCGAAGGTCCATAGTCGAGGCGCCGGTGAAGGCAGTAAAGTAGAGATGTCGGTCCGGCCCCTCGGCCGCGTGCGCAATGCGACGCGGGTGGAGCCGTGGTTGGTTTTGCCCGTTGGCGGTGACAGGTCGCCGAGGGCACGAACGATCAAAGAGCCGGGCGACGCTTGGTATAGCGCTGCCCGTCCGGGGCGGGTACGATCCTACATTTTTACGGACGGTTGCGGTTGCGGCTAGTCCCCCGGGGTGGTTTTTACCGGTTTTCGGGACTGGGGCGGTCGCGAGTTTGGGCGTTTCGCTAGGGGCACAGATTAAGCCGCCGGGCGTAAATCGCAAAGGTCGATTTTGACTACACTGAAGGGCTCAGGCGGCGCCTAATCGGCGGACTTGCTGAGTCTTAAGACGGAATTGATCGATGGAGGGTTCGGCTTGGCGGGAGCCTCGCCCTCACGTTGGCGGGCGATCGTACCGGGTGCGAGCGCCGATTCCCCCTTTTCGAGAACAGATTTCTATGGAAGCAGCGGCTGACAACGGCATTCCGGAAGGCGTCCCAGAATCGAAGCGCTGGCTGTTCGAGGGGGAGGCCCCGCGGCTGCCGCGTGGGATTTGGGGGCGCTGGCCGGCGCTGACGTTCGTCTTGCCGTTTGCGGTTTACATGCTGGTGGGAATGTTCGAACCGGGGCCGCCGAAGACGTTTCAGCCAGCCAAGCCGGGCGCGGCGGCCAAGGTCGGCAAAACGGGCCAGCCAATCGGCATCGTCGGGGAAGATGGCTTGCGACGCGACGCCGACGGCCATGTAATCAGCGAGGAGACTGAACTGGACGAGGACGGTTATGTCCAGATGCCTTACGCGTACTACCCCAGGGTGTACTCGATCAAGATCATCGCGACCGTGGTGGCGATGATTCTGGTATTCCCGGGGTACTTGTCCTTTCCGCTGCGGCTGAACTGGATCGGGATCGCGGTTGGCGTCGTCGGCGTCGTGCTGTGGATAGGGATCTGCAAATTGCAGTTGGAGCAGCGGTTGCTCGTGCCGATGGGGCTAGGGAGCATCGTGGGGTTGGGGGCTCGTACGGGGTTCAATCCGCTGGAGCAATTGAAAGACGATCCGACCTGGGCTTATCAGTTCTTGGCGATCCGGCTGTTTGGGCTCGCGATCATCGTGCCGATTATCGAGGAGTTCTTCCTCCGCGGGTTCTTGATCCGCTTCGTCATGGACGTCGACTGGTTCAAGATCCCGTTCGGCAAGGTCGACAAGCTGGGGCTGATCACGTCGGTGGCGTTCCCGATGCTGATGCACCCGGGGGAACTGTTCGCGGCGTTCGTCTGGTTCAGCCTGGTGACGTGGCTGATGTTGAAGACGCGAAACATCTGGGACTGCGTCGCCGCGCACGCCGTGACCAACGGGTTGTTGGGGGCGTATGTGCTCTGGTCGGGCGAGTGGCAGTTTATGTAGCGGGCGGCGCGCCGCTGATTCGAGCGGTGGCGACGGACCGTCAAAGAACGGCGTGAGCCGGGGCGTCCCCGCCCCCGGGCCGGTGTGACGGGTAGCTTGGCGTTTTGATGACGCGACGCGCGCCGGGGGCGAGACGCCCCGGCTCGCTGTGAGATCAGCCTTCTACAAAGTCAGCCGTTTGCACTTCCGACACCGGTTCGGTGCGGAAGGGTTGGCCCGACTGGTACATCGCGCGGCGTTCTTCGTAGGCGCCGCGGGCTGCTTCCGGGGCGATTTGGATCGCCTGGCTGATCGTTGCGATCGCCTCCTGATATTGGCCGGCGTTGGCTTGGGCGGCCGCGAGCGTGTCGAGGGCGGCGCAGCGATCGCCGTAGCCGCACTGGAGAGCCTTCTTGGCGCCGGCGAGGGCCGAGTTGGCGTCGCGGACCGTTTCGTCGGGGCAGGTGGCGAGCAGCCACGCGCCGTTGCGGTAGGCGTGCTCGAACTGCGGATCGAGATCGATCGCCTTCGCGTAATCTTGCAATGCCTCGCGGTAGCGGCCGAGGTCGACGAGCAGATCGCCGCGGCTGCAGGCAATTTCGGCGGTGAGTTCGCTCTGCGCCATCGCCGAGTTCAGATGCGTGAGGGCGTCGTCGAGTCGGCCGGTCATGTGGCAAAGGCGGCCGTACCCGACGAGGGCTTGCGTCAACTTCGGTTCGAGGCGGATCGCCGACTCATAGTCAGCGGCCGCCCGTTCGACGTCGCCGGCTTGGACGTAGAGGGTAGCGCGGTTCGAGTAGGCTTTCGCGAAGTTCGGGTTGATCGTGATGCAGCGGCAGATGTCGTCGAAGGCCTCGGCGAACTGGCCGGCTTGGGCGAGGCTGACGCCGCGGTTGTGATAGGCGCGCCAGCAGTTGGGATCGAACTCCAGCGCCGCGCGGAAGTCGGCGAGCGCGAGTTCGAACTGGCCCTGGTCGGCACGGGCTTGGCCGCGGCGATTCAGGGCCCACGCGGAAAGTTCGTGGCCGAACTTGCGGTTCTCCTCTTTGACGCCGGCCCGAAGGGCGGTGGCGCAGTCGCGGATGATGGCGGAGTATTCGGCTTCGCTCTGGGCGGAGATCGAAAGTTCGTAGGCGCGGACGAGGGCGTCGTCGGCGGAATTGGTTTGGGCGTTTGGAGCTGTGGCGGCGATGCGCTGGGCGGGCTTCGGGGCGGGCGCCGGGGGCGAAACGCCCCGGCTCGCTTGTAGACGAGGTTGCTGGCGCGACGGC
>JBGSMO010000442.1:0-5708 GCA_041740115.1 Pirellulales bacterium | reverse complement strand
GCGGCGTCAGCGCGAGCGGCGGCGCCGCCATTGGCAGCGCCATATCCGGCGGCGATGGAACCATCGAGCAACCCGGCGCTGGGCTCGCGGTCAGTCCCGCCGTTCTGAACGTTCGCCTCGGCACGACGGCGACCAGCGGTTTTGCCGCACTCGGCAGACTTCTCGAGACGGGCGGCGAAATATACGGCTACGTGAATCATGTCGGCAGCGGTTTCAGCAGTTCGGCAGTCACGCCGAATCAGCCCTTCGCGTTCACGGGACTGATCAGTCCCGTGCAACTCCTGGACGTCACTTACGCGACGAACAGCCGCACAACCGAAACGATCACTGTGAAGAGCAATGCCGGCGACGCCGTCCTCGCCACCGGTCGCGGCGTCGGCCCGACGTTCGCCACGAACATGGGCGTTCACCCCGACACGACGATCAACCTCGGCTCGACCAGCGTCTTCCACAGCGCCGCATTTCACCTGATACTCAGCAACGCCAGCGCTGACCTCGGTCTCAATTCGCCGTTGACGTCGCTCGAAATCGTCAGCATTGAACTCAGCGGTCCCGACGCCGCCGCGTTCAGCGTTGACAATCTGATCCCAAAGCTGCTCTACGAAGGCCAGCACGCGAACCTGCCGATCCACTTTCATCCCACCGAAGTGCGCGACTACCAAGCCACCCTCACCATCCGCACCGACCAAGGCGCCGCCAACGGCGCGGCCGGCCAGACGTTCTCCTACCAACTCGCCGGCGGCGGAGTCGTAGCCGTTCCCGAACCGGCGTCTATAGCCCTGTTGGCGCCCCTGGCCGCCATGGCATCCTCGTGGCGTCCCCGATCGAGCGCGTGCCGACGGCGGCGCCTCTCGCGAGGCAAGCTAGTCAGGGATCGCTAGAGGGGCTGCCGTCGGCAGCGTCATTACGGTGCGTCGCGTTCGTTGCACTTGTAGATCATGCCATCGCCCACGGCTTGAAAAACTCCCCGGCCGCGCACCAACACGTGATGCCCGTCGGCAAGCGTGGCGATCGTCCCGTTGCCACGGCGAGGACGCACGATCCGCAAAGTAACTCGATGGCCCGAATCATCGGCTTTCGTGATCCACGGTTCGTTTGCAGGAGCAGGAAGTGTGGCGACTAACATGGCACAACTCATTTTCTGCCGCAGAAAAGCACGGCAGTGTTCTCAACCGCATGAGGCGTGCCGAAATTAAAAGAGGACCTGACGAACAGAGTTGTCGATAAAACCTGTAGATCCGGCATGGGCGACAGCGCCGCGACGACCCGCCTGACCTGCTTCGCAACAGGCGGACCTCTGGCCAATCCAGCCTGATTCGACGACGCAATCAATCGGTTTCGGCGTTTGCCTCCCATGAACCGTCAAAGCCGTCAAACGGACGTTGGCGCCGACGCGCGCGCCTCTACTCGCGCAGTGTGCGATATGGAGCATTGCCCATGCATCGTGTAAGCGCGATCGCCGCAAGCGACGATAATGCAGACCAACTGCGCCTTGGCGGTTCTTGGACCAGAAGCCGCAGAGCACGCCATGCCATGGTGGAGCCTGTAGCGTCAGCCCTCTGCGCGGCCTTCGGAAAGAACGCTATCTGGTTGTTCCTTAGGCTCGGTCCCACAAAGAAGAAAATTTGCGGAAAATCCAGGGACTTTCCTCGTGCGGATGTGAAAAATATGGACTTAAACAACGCAAAATAACATTCTACCTTCTCACGCCGCTGCATAGTATGAACAAGCGGTCGCACCTGATTCTTCTCGCCGACGGACGCCGCTCTATCCTACGTTGCTCCCTAGGTCTGGTGTCACAACCCTCCTCGCGATGCAGCGAAGCTTTTCCTCAGGAGGCATGTGTGGGAAAACCGACGCGCGAAAACTCAACGCCTCGCTCTGCCGGCTTCACGCTGGTCGAGTTGTTGGTGGTGATCGCCATCATCGGCGTCTTGGTCGCGCTGCTGCTGCCGGCGGTTCAAGCCGCGCGGGAAGCGGCGCGCCGCACGCAATGTTCGAACAACTTGCGACAGTTCTCGCTCGGTTGTCTGACTCACGAGAGCGCTAACAAGCGTTTGCCGGCGGGATTTACCACGATGCCGGGCGGCGATACTCACCACACGTGGGCCGCCTACGTTTTGCCCTATCTCGAGCAGGGGGCGATGTTCAGCAACATCGATTTCAAGATCGCGTCATGGCAGGCATGGTCGAACTTAGGCGGCGGCGACAAGCAGTACCCCCAGATTCCTTGGCTTTGGACGCAACTTGATATGCATCTGTGTCCTTCCGACCAGCCGCGGAATATCCACACGGGAATTCCGCGCGCTTTCGCTCACGGCAATTACCTTGCCAACATCGGCTGGCCCGCCGCTTGGCCGCAAATTGAATCGACGACTGAGTACGACGCTCGGCAGGCTAAACTAGTTACGGACAATGCCAGTGACGCGGCCCAGAGCGCCGATCTTCGCGGACCATTTGACAAAGTCTTCTCCACGCAGAATAAGGGCCTGCCGTTGAAAGACATTACCGACGGCACGAGCAACACCGTGATGCTCGGCGAAGTGCGTCAATTTCCCGGCAACGACGGGCGCGGACTCCTCTATCTAGGGAGCGGCCTGTATAACCACTACTTTACGCCGAACTCCGCTTCGAAAGACGAGATGGAGTTTTGCAATCCGGGCGACATTAGCGGCGGCGTCAATCCCAGCGCTCCATGCAGTTCTGTGAGAGGCGGTTACCCGCGCTGGACGGCACAAACCGCGCGCAGCAATCACGCCGGCGGCGTCAATGTCTCCTTCGTCGACGGTAGGACGACGTTCGTCTCCGACGGCGTCGACCTTTCGATCTGGAGGCGAATCTCGACCCGCGCCGGCGGAGAAGCGGCGAGCGAACTCTAGAATCCTCCAATACTCCTCGACGTAAACGACCATCGCGTATGATTCAAGCCTGTGCAACTGTGCGGACGGCAAAACGCTCCGCTTCATCTTGGAGCCTGCTCATCGCACTCGTCGCGATACTCGGCTGCAACGGCTCCGATTCCGGCCGCGCCTCCATCTCCGGGAAAGTCACGTTCGACGGCGAGCCAGTGAAGATGGGGCAGATCTCCTTCGAACCCCAAGGTCAAGGCCGGATTGGCATCGCTCAGATCATCGACGGCGCCTACCAGATGCCTCCGCAGCAAGGCCCCACGCCCGGCAAGTACACCGTCCGCATCACTGCCGACCGCCCTACGGGCAAGCCGGCCCAAACTCCCCCACCCGCGACTGGGCGACCCACCGGCGAGTCGTACGAGCAGTACATCCCCGCCAAGTACAACGAACGCTCAGAGCTGTCCGTAGATATCGGCGCCGAATCAAACGCCATCCACGACTTCGCCCTCACCGCCGGCTAGCAAGCCGCCACCGCTCACTCGCGCTCCAGCCCCCGGCCCCGCCGGAGAGTCGGTTACCATTCCGGTAGCGGGTAGCCCAGGATCTCGATCCGGGGTGGCGCAGCCGCAGGAAGCATTAGCGTAAGACCTATCGTGACCACAGCTTCTTGTCTGCGCCCTCGGTTCTGAGAACCGAGGCTACCCGTCGTCACTTCCGTTTCAGCAACTCCTCATACCCCGCCCGCGCCGCGTCCACATACTCCGCCAACGGCGGCAGACCGACCGCTTCTCGTCGGAGGTCAACGGTAGACTTGCCGTAAATCGGCCGCGGCAAAAAGTCTGCGCCCAACTGCGTTCCATAGCACTGCTGGCAACCCTCGTTCACCAGGACGCGATCGGTCAGGTAGGCCATGTTCTGCAAGCTGACCTCGCCGGCAGGCGCTTCGCGCATGAGCGACAGGCAACGTTCCTGAAACGCCAGATCGCCGTCGGCGTGCTGCACCAACAGCCAGGCCGACCGGGCGCCATCCTCCCCCACGAGCGATTGGCCCGGCCAGCCATGCCGGTCGATGATCGCCTTCAGCCGCGCTTGATGAAACCCGTCTTGCCACAGCCCCTTCGCTCCCTCGGTCAGCATCAGCCAGAACACTTGCGGGTCGCGAATCGAGTCGGCCGTCTTGAAGTTGAAGCCGGTCTTCCCCAGCTTCTCCATCATCGTGACCCGCGCCTGTTGATCGGCGGCGTACATGTCGAGCAGTTCTTGCCGTAGCGCCGGTTCGGCTACAGTTGGTTCCGCCGCCTGAGCAGACGCCGACGAACACGCTGCGAACATGATCAGCGTGAATAGGGGGCAACGTGACGAGATCATTTGGCTCCCTCCAATAAAGGCGCTGCGACCAGCTACTATTTCAGCATGCCAGCGACGCCATCGCGGCTGCGATCAACGCGCATCAATATACCGAGCCTCCTGCCACCGCACAGCGCGAGAAAAATCTTGCAACGACCATCTTGAAAATGGGCCATGCCATTTGGGACAATATGACCACTTTCAGCTCCGACACTGAAGCTTATTCATTTGCCATCCTACTGGATTGGCTAATAAAGACTTAAACACAGAGGACACAGAGAGCACAGAGGAAAAAACGGAGATGGCGTTCTCATGTTTCTTCTCTGTGTCCTCTGTGCTCTCTGTGTTAAAGGTATTTCTTGATAGCTGTTGAATACGCTTCTCTGACGGGGGGTAGAGCCACGCAAGAATCGACGTTCCAGACAAGTGCGGCCAAATGACTTTCCGCGCGGCTCACGGCCGCAGGTTTTGTCCAACGCGAAGCGGTTTTGTCCAATTGGCCATGACAATTCAACTCACGACCCGCTGTCGCGCAACTTCCAACTTAGTATCGCCTTACGCAACCAGCGCCCCGCGAAGCCCCGAGTTTTGTCCACCCCAATCAACTTCACGCTCAGTCAATTCATTCCAGACAAAAGCACGCTCCCCAACTAACCAGCAACCAGCATCACCCCGCCTCCCGACAGTTTTTTACTTGCATATACTGAACAAATGTATAAAATCAACCGTGGCGATAGACGAACCGACCCGCGGCTCGTGACGCGACTCATGACGAGGCCTACGCGATGCTACCCGAGATTCCCGACGAGCAACTCGGACAGGCCCTCGACGGCGTCGCCCGCGAGGTTCTGCTGGCAGCAGGCCTCGAGCAACCCCCCGTCGACGCCTTCCACGTCGCAGAGCAACTCGGCCTGATCATCGCCCGCGACCGCCCCGCCGCTCGCGGCTTAGCGCAACCCCGCGCCCGCTTCGTACGCCTCGGAGCCGGGGCCAAACTCTGCCCAACAACCGACAGCAACGATGGCGGCGGCGCTAATCAAGGCGCTATCCTCCTCGCCGACGATCCCCGCCGCGAACGACGGCAATGGGCCGTCGCCCATGAGATCGGCGAGAGTCGCGCCTACCGCGTCTTCGCCGAACTGGGCGTCGATCCTCGCGAAGCCCCCGTCGCCGCCCGCGAAGCCGTGGCGAACCAGCTGGCGAGCTCGCTCCTCCTCCCGAGAGACTGGTTCCTCCGCGATGGCGTTCGCGTCGATTGGGATCTGTTCGACCTGAAGGCGATCTATGCGACGGCGAGTCACGAACTGATCGCGAGGCGGCTGTTGGAAATGCCCCCGGCGGTGATTGTCACGCTCGCCGACCAAGGCCGCTGCGTCTGGCGACGGAGCAATCGCTTGTTCCGCGCTCCGCTACTCACGGCAGCTGAGCGCGCGTCGTGGACCGCCGCTCACGACGGCGGCCAACCGACTCAGTGCGATCCCAGCGAACTACCCGACGGCGTCGACGACG
>JBGSMO010000413.1:0-2823 GCA_041740115.1 Pirellulales bacterium | reverse complement strand
ACGACCGTGCTAGTGAAGGGCATTCACTCGCTCCAAGTGTAATTGGCGTAAGCATTAGAGTCAAGAAAGCTCGACCCGTCGTCGAACCCGCAAATCGCCCTAACTTAGAGAGACTGCGCGACGATTTTTCGGCACTTACGCCGATTTAATCGGTTGCTAGCGATGACAAATTATCAAAGAACGACCCGGTGAAGGCCTGGTATGCCTACCCAGAAACTAGCATCGACCCGACTAGCCGCCAGACTTCAGCTAATCGTTAAAGTCGGCCAAATTAGTTCAGCCGGCTGCTAGCAGGGGGGCCTCAGGTCGTCATCCTGAGCAGATCGAAGGATGTGGTGTCAAACGAGCGGCTAGATTCTTCGCTCCGCTCAGAATGACGAGCGACGCTCAGAATGACAGGCGGCGGCTAGATCCGGATGACCGCAGCCTGCTCTTGAATCGTCTCCAGCGAATAGAGCTTGCCGTGGCCGCAGCCGGGGCAGGCCTCCTGGGCCGCCTCCCAAGCGTCGGGGGTGCGAATGTTCGAGTCCCAGAAGGGCCAGGTGCGGCATTGGCGGGGGCGTTGCTCGTAGACGGTGCACTTCCGCGTCTCGCCGTCAAGGAAAACGCAGTCGTAGTTCCGTTTCTCTTTGAGCGAGCGGCGGACGCCGATCTGATTGACGTACTTTTTCTCAAACGCTTCGGGGGTCATCTCGACGCGGGTGGCGAGGGCGTCGACCTCGGCCTGGTTGACCCAGACGTAGCCGGGGCCGCCGCCGCAGCAGTCGCCGCAGCCGGTGCAGGCAAAGCGAAGGCCGTCGGCATACCACGGCTCGTTGCTGTCAGCTTCAGCGGGGCGTTTGGCCATCTCCTCGAACTCCATCCTGGTGGTTGGCCGCAACGACTTACGCGCCAGCAACAGCCGACGCCACGGCGAGAACTTCGTCGATCTCCGCGACCGTCGTCGCCCAGCCGACGCTCATCCGCACGAGGCCGCCGGCGTCGAACGTGCCGAGCGCTTGATGCATCTTCGGAGCGCAGTGTAATCCGGCTCGCGATTGAATGCCTCGCGCCGCATCAAGAGCGGCTGAAAACTCCTGCGGATCATATCCATGGGCGCTGAAGCTGACAACGGGCCCACGCTGGGGGGAGGGGGGCGGTCCGTAGAGTCTCACGCCGGAGAGCGATTCCAGGCCTTCCCACAACTGCTTCACCCGCATGTTCTCGTGGGCGGCGACGCTGGCAATGGTGCGTTCGCGGAGATACTTCACGGCAACGGCGAGTCCGGCGAGTCCCGGGCCATTGAGGCTGCCCGCTTCGTAGCGCGTCGGCAGTTCGTCGGGCATGCGGTCGAGCTGGCTCTCGAAGCCGGTGCCGCCTTGGCGCGTCGGGTGAACCAGTTTCTCGACTCCATCGCGGATGAAGAGGAAGCCGGTGGCTGCGGGGCCCAACAGTCCTTTATGGCCGCTCGCGGCGAGGAGGTCGATCTCCAGCTTTTGCACGTCGATGTCGACGTGCCCGGCCGACTGGGAGGCGTCGACCATCAGCAGCTTGTCGGCGCCCTTCGCCACCGCCGCGATTTCGGCGAGCGGCTGAATGGCGCCGGTGACGTTCGAGGCATGGGTCGCAATCACCATCCGCGTCCGCGGCTGGATGGCCCGTCTCACGTCATCGGGATCGATCAGTCCATGCGAGTCGCAGCCGACGTAAGTCACCGTCACGTTGCGGAGTCGCGTCTCGTCGGCCAGCGGACGCAGCACTGAATTGTGATCGGTTACCGACGCGACGACGTGGTCGCCCGGACGGAGCGTGCCGTGGATCGCGAGGTTGAGCGAGTCGGTGCCGTTGCAGCCGTGGATGATGTGGTTCGGGTTTGGCGCGTTGATGAGGGCGGCGAGCTCGCGGCGAGCCGATTCGACGATCCGCAGCGCCGCCACGGCGTCGTTGTAGCCGCCGCGGCCGGCGGCGATGCCGATTTCGCGTTGGTAGTGGTCGACCGCGGCGTAAACCGCGTCGGGCTTGGGCCAACTCGTGGCGGCGTTATCGAGGTAGATGCGCATGATGTCAACTTCTCAGAGCGAGCTTCAGTTAAGCATAGCGTCTGTCATCCTGAGTGAAGCGAAGGATCTAGCGTATCAAACGAGCTTCCAGATTCTTCGCTCCGGTCAGAATGACGCTTCAGTTCACTAAAACTCGACCTACGACGCCAGCAGCGACGCCGTTTGGTAGGTGACGAGCGCCGCCACATATGCCAGGGCGGTCATGTAGCCGAGCTGGATTAGCGGCCATTTCCAGCTGCCGGTCTCGCGGCGCGTGACGGCCTGCGTCGGCAGACACTGCATCGCCAGGACGTAGAAGACGAGCAGGCTGAGGCAGGTGGCGGTGGTGAAGACCGGGGACCCGTCGGCGTGCTTCGACGCCCCCAGCGACGCCAGCAGCGAGTTGACGCCGTCCTCGGCCCCCTCGGCGCCGAGGCCGTAGAGGACCGCCATCGTCGAGACGATCACCTCGCGGGCGGCAAACGAGCTCAGCACGCCTATGCTCATCTTCCAGTCGAAGCCGAGCGGTTTGAAGACGGGTTCGATCGCCCGGCCGATGCGCCCGGCGAACGAATATTGCAGTTCCACCTGTTGCGTGAGATGTTCGACGCCCGCCTCGTCGCCGGCAGCCGCTAATTCGGCCAGCTGCGTCTGCAACTCGGCTGGCATCTCTTCGACGCTCGTCTTCGGGTACGTCGCCAGCGCCCAGAGGATCAGCGAGATCACCAGAATCGTCGTGCCGGCGGTTTTTACGAAGGCGGCGGCCCGGTCGAAGGTGAGCAGGAAGGCGTTCCGCAGCGACGGC
>JBGSMO010000386.1:0-2027 GCA_041740115.1 Pirellulales bacterium | reverse complement strand
GCGGCGTCGCCTCGCCGGAGCGCCGCGAGGCCTTCCGCATACTTCTCGTCAGCGCCAGCGCCGTCCAGTTGGGCGGCAATCGCCTGGGCCTCTGGGACGCTCGGCGTCAGCTTCGTCAACGCGACGAGCATCGCCTGTTGCCGGGCTCCGTCGCCGGAGGCGTACATCCGCTCGGAACCAATCAGCATCGCCACGACGGCGAGCAGCATCGCCCACTTGCCGGCGTGGATGAAGTTCGGCACGAACCGCTCGAACGTTGGCGCCGGGGCGTCGATCAGGTTGTCTTGCGTCTTCCGTTCGCTCACCTTCCAGATAAAGCCGTCGTAGTAGAAGTGTAGGAACGACGAGGTGACGAAGGCGGCGATCAGCCATTGGCGGGCGTCTTCGACGTCGCCGCTGAACATCCGGTCGCCGGCGTGGGCGGTAACGAACCGGATCGAACTGTAGGCGGCGATGGCGGCAAGGTAAACGCCGAGCATCGTCGTCCGGTCGCGAAAGAGAAAGCCGAGCGGGCCGAAGCGCTCGCGGGCTTTCTCAAGTAAGCGCCGGTTGTAGATCCAGACGATCGCGTTGTACTGGACAGCGTGGTAGATCTCGAACATCGCGATGCCGATCAGCAGGTTCGTCGACAGCCGGCCGCAGTACCAGTAGAACCAGCCGGTCGACGCGGCGAGGAGGAGCTTGACCCAGTTGATCGGCAGGCCTTGTCGCGCTCGTGCGACGACGTGGATCGCGTAGAGGCCGACGACGATCGCACTCAACCCTCCCACGATCCAACGAACGGCTGCCAACGTTTCTGGCCCAAAGATCGGCAGTCCGCATTGCCACATCGCGCTGGCGACGCCGAACATGCGCGTATCGCTAAAGACGATGCCGGCGACGAAGATCATTAGGCAGAGGGCGTGGTCGAGTCGAGCGACGTAGCGGTCGTTCTCGCCGCGGCGGATGTCATAGATCCGCATGAAGCCGTAGGTCTGCATCAGGCCATGCCAGGTCCCCCAAACGAGGAGAATCAACTCAAGCCCGTGGAGATGCGTCCAAGGAAGGTTGAGCGTCCGCGCGACCGATGTCGGCGGCGTGAAGACGAGCGCCAGGGCAAAGATCAGCGGCGGCGCGAGCAAGAATCGCCAGCGGAAGCGCGCGAACAACTCGCGGTCGCCATAAGCCCGCATGAACCCGGGCAGGTGGTGCCCCAACGAAGCGAAGGAGATAACGGCAAGGTAAATATCCTCCGGCCGCAGCCATTGCCGGGCGGCGACGAGCACGGCGGGGACGATCAGCAGCGGCGTCAGGACCAGGTAGAACAGGTCCCATGCGGGGGAGACGATCCACGGGCGACGTGGGGCGGCATTGGCGGCGGTTGTAGACACCAGCGGCGGTTTATCGTCGGGGGCGGCGTGTTGAGCACGGCCTTCCAGCGGGCGTGCTTCCTTAAGTATGGCGTCATGGCTCGGGAAGGGCGCCCCGCATTCGCGGGGAATTGCGGCCCGAGACGGGCGAGCGGCAGGTTACAGCCCCTATTTTCGAGCAGCCTGATTGGCCCTGTCGGGCGTTTTCCTTGGATTTCCGGTGGTCGGTTGTTTATGCTGGAGGGGTTGCCCAGCGTCCGCGGGAGGGTCCCGAATCGGCTGGGCGGCGTTGCCTTCCTTCACGCTGTGACTATCGCTATGAAACGCTCCGCTGCGTCGTTGTTCGCTCTGCTGTTCTTGGCCGTCGAGGTCGCCGCTCCGCTCCGCGTGGTTCGCGGCGAAGGCGCCCCGAGTCCTACTCCCCAATCGGTTGACTTGTTCGAAGCGATGAAGTCGGGCTCGGTCGAGGCGACTTTCGTGGCGAAGAACTCGAAGCGCGGCCGGATCATCATGCACAACAAGACCGACCAGCCGATGTCGGTCGACATCCCAGATGCCTTTATCGGCGTCCCGCTTGCCCAAATGGGCGGCATGGGCGGCGGTATGGGCGGTGGGATGGGCGGCGGCATGATGGGCGGCGGCCAGCAAAACGTTGGCGGCGGCGGGGGCGGCGGACGA
>JBGSMO010000358.1:0-9545 GCA_041740115.1 Pirellulales bacterium | reverse complement strand
GAGCTCGGCCAGCGGATCATCAAGGCCGCCACGCAGTTCGGCCCGCACGGCCGCCTCTACGAAGTCGACCCGCGGCTTCGCCCCACGGGCCGCAGCGGCGCGCTGGCGATGCCGTTATCGTCATTCGTTCGTTACTTCCGCGAGGGAGACGGGCAGTTGTGGGAGCGGCTCGCCCTCTGCAAATCGCGCGTCATCGTCGGCTCGCCCGAGGGAGCGGCGCGGGCCATCGCCGCCGTCACCGATTCGGTCTATTGCCGTCCGTGGCGAGCCCAAGACGCCGCCGAGATTCAAGAGATGCGGCAGCGGCTCCGCGAGTCGGCCTCCGCTCAGAACCTCAAACGCGCCGCCGGCGGCACGATGGACGCCGAGTTCATCGCGCAGATGCTGCAGTTGAAGTACGGTCGCGAGCTACCGCAAATTCGCGTGCCAGGCACGATCGCGGCGCTCGAAGCGCTGAACACCGCCGGTGTCCTGGGCAAAGACGACGCCCGTTCGCTCGCGGCAAGCTACCGCTTCCAACGGAGCGTCGAAGCCCGCATCCGCTTGATGGATTCGGCGGGCCGGCACGAGTTCCCAGACGAACCGCGCGAACTCGAGAAGCTGGCGTTCCTGCTTGGCTACGCCGACGTTGATCGGCTGGTGCAGGAAGTTGACCAAACGTGGCGCGACACTCGCGAACGGTTTGATCGGATTTTCGGCGAAGCGGCTGTGGAATAGACTCCCGTTAGCCCCCGGTCACTGACCGGGGGCTAAGTAGCGGCTGACGCCGCCAAATCACTTCCCACCGAGCACCGCTTCGTACGAGTGCGCCGACAGCACGAAGATCTTGCCGTCGCCCATCCGCCCGGTCCGCGCCGCTTCGACCATCTTGCGGATCACTTCCTCGGCGCGGGCGTCGTCGACCCACGCGGTGATCTCGACCTTCGGTAGAAACGCCTCGGCGTATTCGCTTTCGGCATACTCGTCGAGATAGCTCTTCTGCCGGCCGACCCCTTTCACCTCGCGAACGTGGACCGCCTCGAGCGGCGCGCGGCGGAGCCCTTCGAGGATCCGCTCAGCGAGGAAAGGTTTGACGATGGCGACGACTTGTTTCATGGGAGCGGTCAGCTTTCAGCGGTCAGCAATCGGCCAAGGCAGCTGCGAAGGACGCTCCTCATTCTAACCGACCGCCGCGGGCCGATCGCTAGCTGAAAAAATTCTCGCCGAAGAGGTCGATCTCCGGGCCCGTTTGCACCTCGACGTCGCCGTTCACTTCCGTGTAGCAGGCGAGCCGCATTGTTTGCTCGTGCCCGACGTAGGCGAGGGCCGCCATCGGGTCGGGGACGGGGACGCGAAACTTGAACTTTTCCATGGCGCCCATCGGACTCGTGTTTTCCATTCCCTTGGTAATCAACACGCGGCACATGCCGCATTGGCCCAGGCCATGGCAATTGAAGACTTTGTTGATCGACGCGCCGAAGCCGTTGATACCCTGGTAGAGATTGATGCCAGCGTCGATGGCGGCCTTCCGCAGGTTGGCCCCCTGCGGGACTTCAATTTCCTTTTTTTCCTTAATGAACTTGATGATCGGCATGACGCTGCGGATTCCTGTAAGCTGCATCAGGAGGGAAAAGGGGGCGGTAGCCGAGAGCAGCCGCCGAGCGATACCATACTGTAACGCGCCCCCGGCGGCCACGAAAGTGGAGCCCCGCGGCGCGCCGATGGAGCCAAAACGCCGACCGGCCTCGGCCCGCGAGGCTGCGAGCAGTCGGCCCCGTCAAAGATCGACCACTCCGAACACCCCATTTAGCCGCGGGCGATAGCCCGCGCCAGGAGCACCCGCTCGATGGACCGTCAATTTTCGAAGTTCCAGCAAAAGGCGATCAAGAACTTCTACGACAACCGCGAGTCGATTTCGCTCCAGCGACTCGGCGAATTGGTGACCGACCTCTACCTCGCCGAGGGGAAGAGCCGCGCGACCAAATGGAAGCAAATCGCCACCGCCCTGGAACGCTCCGGCGTGCCGAAGACCGAGATCGACCACCTGCTGAAGAAGGACGACGTGTCGCTCTTGGCGAAAAAAGTGACCGAGCTAACGGGCAAGTGATCGGCAGGCGACGCTTTCTCATTTTTTGACAGGATGAACGCGGATTGATCAGATCGACAGGATAAACAACTCAACAGACAATCCTGTTGATCCATGACATCCTGTTATCCTGTCAATTAAATCAATGCGGCAATATCTCGACCTACTCGACCACATCCTCACGACCGGCGCTCACAAGAGCGACCGCACCGGCACCGGTACGCGCAGCGTCTTCGGCTATCAGATGCGGTTCGACCTGGCCGAGGGGTTCCCGCTCGTCACGACGAAGAAGGTCCACGTCCGCTCGATTATTCACGAGCTCCTCTGGTTCCTCCGCGGCGAGACGAACATCCAGTATCTCACCGAAAACGGCGTGAGCATCTGGAACGAGTGGGCCGACGCCGACGGCGAACTCGGCCCCGTCTACGGCAAGCAGTGGCGCAGTTGGGCGACGCCCGACGGCGGATCGATCGATCAGATGCGAGACGTGATCGAGCAGATTAAGAAGAACCCCGACTCGCGGCGGCTGATCGTCAGCGCCTGGAACGTCGCCGACGTGGCGCGGATGGCGCTCCCGCCGTGTCACCTGCTGTTTCAGTTTTACGTCGCCGAGGGGCGGCTTTCGTGCCAGCTCTACCAGCGGAGCGCAGACGTGTTCTTAGGCGTGCCGTTCAACATCGCCTCCTACGCGCTGCTGACGATGATGGTCGCCCAGGCGACCGACTTGCAGCCGGGCGACTTCGTCCACACGCTCGGCGACGCCCACCTGTACGACAACCACCTGGAGCAGGCGCAGCTGCAACTCTCGCGCGAGCCGCGGCCGCTGCCGACGATGCGGCTCAACCCGGCGGTGAAGGATCTGTTCGCGTTTAAGTTCGAGGACTTCGAACTGCTGAACTACGAACCGCATCCCCACATCAAGGCGCCGGTGGCGGTATGATCGTCTCGCTGATCGTCGCCGCCGCGGAGAACGACGTCATCGGCCGGCAGAACGATCTGCCGTGGCGGCTCTCGGCCGACCTCCAGCGGTTCAAGCGGCTGACGATGGGCCACGCCGTCGTCATGGGGCGGAAGACGTACGAATCGATCGGCCGACCGCTGCCGGGGCGGCGGATGATCGTCGTCACGCGGCAGGCCGACTACCAAGCCGATGGCGTCGAGGTCGTGGGCAGTATGGAGGCCGCCGTCGATCTGGCGGCGAGTTTAGGCGAAACGGAGCTGTTCGTCATCGGCGGGGCGGAGATCTTCGCCCACTTCCTCCTGCTCGCCGATCGGCTATACTGGACGCGCGTTCATGCCAGCGTCGACGGCGACGTGTGCTTCCCGGCGTTCGATCGCGGCGCGTGGCGGCTCGTCGAATCGAAACGCCATGAGGCCGACGCGAAGAACGAGCATCCTTATAGCTTTCAGCTTTACGAACGAGTCCCCTGATGCCCGCCAAGAAAGATGTCGTCCGCTGCCCTTGGTCCGCTGGCGGCAATGAACTCTACCACCAGTACCACGACGAAGAATGGGGGGTGCCCGTCTACGACGACCGGAAGCAGTTCGAGTTCCTCACGCTCGAAAGCGCCCAGGCAGGGCTGAGTTGGTCGACGATCTTAAACAAACGCGAAGGCTATCGCCGAGCGTTCGCCGACTTCGACCCCGAGCAGGTCGCCCGCTTCACCGAGAAGCGAATCGAAAAGATCCTCACCGATCCCGGCATCGTGCGGAATCGGCTGAAGGTCAACGCCGCGGTCAACAACGCCAAGCTCTTTCTCCAGGTGCAGGAAGAATTCGACGGCTTTGCTCGCTACCTCTGGCAGTTCGTCGACGGCCGACCGATTCAGAATAGCTGGGAAGCCCACAAGCAGGTGCCGGCGACTTCGCCCGAATCGGACGCGGCGAGCAAGGACCTGAAGAAGCGCGGCTTCAAGTTCATCGGCAGCACGATCATCTACGCCCACATGCAGGCGACCGGCTTGGTGAACGACCACCTCACCAACTGCTTCCGCTACCAGCAGTGCGCGAAGCTGGCGAAGAAGAGATTTTAGCCGCGAAGAGTCGCAAGAGACGCAAATAAGAAGGAAGAAAAAATTAGAGCTGAATATTCTCCTCTCTTCTTTTTTCCCTCTCCTTATTATTTCTTGCGTCTTCTGTGCCTTTTTGCGGCTACCAATTAAACGCCATCACATCGTCGATCGATTCGGCCCCACAGGCGAGCATCGCGAGTCGATCGAAGCCGAGCGCACAGCCTGAGCACGCCGGCAGGCCAGGATCGGTCATTGCCGTGAGCAGCTTTTCCGGCAAGGGGAGGGCAGGGCGGTTGTCAGCGGTGCGCTGACGGTTCACTTCCTCCAGTCGCGTTCGCAGCGCCGCCGCGTCGGTCAGTTCGTGGTAGCCGTTCGCCAGTTCCACGCCGCGCCAGTAGAGTTCGAACCGTTCGCCGACCAGCGTGCCGTCGTCGCGCGTCGCTGTCACCGCGAGCGCCGATTGGCTCGCCGGGTAGTCGTATAGGATCTCTGGCCGGTCGACGCCGAGCCGCGGTTCGACCACATCGGCCAGCAGCAGGTTGAGCCATTCGTCGCGATCGTCGGCATGAATCCCTTCAGGGACGGCTACATTCAATCTCTTCGCAGATGCGGCGAGTTCCTCACATGTGGCGCGATGGGCGTCGACGCCTACGTGCGTGCGGAACGCCTCGGCATACGTCGTCTGCCGCGCCGCGGCCACACCCGCGACCGCTTGGCAAAGTTCGTCGAGCAACGTCATCCCCGCCGCCATGTCGTCGCCCGCGCGATACCACTCGACCATCGTGAACTCAGGATTGTGAATCGCCCCTCGTTCGCCCCAGCGGAACGATCGCGTCACTTGGTAGATCGCCGGCAGCCCCTCGCAGAGCAGCCGTTTCATGTGGAGTTCGGGGGATGCTTGGAGGAACAATGGCAATTGCGTTGCGCAATGAGCATTAACTGACGTTGCAGCATCGTTTGGAATAGCCGGTGGCTCACAGCCGCCGGGCCCGGACCGCGTGGCGGTTCGGCTATTTATTTCGTCGTGCGGCGTGTTCGCGATAACTTTGCTCACGCCAAACGGTTCGATGTGCAGCTCGGGAATGATCTCCGCATCAACCGTCGGCGTCTCAACCTCAAGAAACCCGCGCTCGCTGAAAAAGCTCCGGAGCCGAATCAGCATTTCGGCGCGCCGACGCAGTCGCTCATGCCGCAAGCTGAGATCAGCGTCGCCGCTCATGCCGTCACGCTGTCGTGCGAGAAGACCGCCGGCCCGCCCGGCAGCAGCGGCGGCATCGGGCAGTCGAGCATGTCGCACACGCCGCGGAGGAGTTCGGCCTCGGCAACCGTGACCTCGCGGTCGGCGCAGATGACCGCGGCGCAGGCGGCGACCAACGGTCGCCGCTTTTTGTCGGCCACTCGGGAGAGATCGTCGAGTGCTCGACTCAACTGCTCCAGGCCACATTGCTCCGGCGGCAACAGTTGCACGTCGACGCCTTTCAGCTTCTCCGCTCCACGGGCGAGCGCCGCTGGCGCCTCGGCCTTCCGATTGTCCGCATACGCGAGCGTCGACAGCAGCACCGAACATTGCGGCCCCATCTTCTGCAGGCCGTAGTAGGCGACCCGCGGCGCGGCGGTCTTCTCGAACTGCGGCGTCAGGTTCCGCAGCAGGACGCGGTAGAGCGTCCACTCGAACAGCCCGAGCCGATTGTCGGCCGCCACCAACTCCTTGAAGCAGGTGAGAAACTCGCGGTACTGCGGCGCCGACATCGCTCGCAGCGCCGGCAGCGACATGTCGACTAGCGGCAACCGCGCGCGGACGTCGAGCAAGTCGATGTAAGGCAGCAACTTGTTGGTGAGTTCGACGACGTCGGGCTTGGCTAGCTCGCGGAGGCGCTTCAGTTGCTTGGCCCGAATCTCAGGATTCTTGTCAGCCAGCAATCCGAACAGCACGGCCCGCGCGCCATAGGGCTCGTGAACCGAATCCCGCACCAGCGGCGGCAACGACTCGACGAGCGCCGCGGCGTACTTGCGGTGGGCTTCCTGAGGATCGCCGACCTGATCGGCCGCTTTCGCGACGATCGCCACCGGCACCATCTCTTCAGACTGGGCCGCGGCCGCCGCCAGGCCGATCATCGCTTCCGGCGACATCATCCCCGCCCCGGCGCCGACGAGGCCGACCGCCGCAGGTCCCGGCGAGTTGAACGCCGTCGGCGTCAGCGGCGGCATCTCGTAGGACCCGTCCCACTGCGGTTCGAGCCGTTTGATCCGCTTTGGCAGCGGCGGATGCGTGGCGGTGAGCGAGGTCAGCCCTTCCCACACGCCCTGCGCAAAGAACAAGTGACTCGCCTCGCTCGCGTTGGCCGCTTGCAACTTGGAACCGGTCACGGCGCCGCCGATCCGCTTCAGCGCCCCGGCGAGGCCCGAAGGATTCCGCGTGAACTGCACCGCCGAGGCGTCGGCCAGATACTCGCGCTGCCGCGAGAGAGCGGCCTTGATGATGTTCCCCATCAGCGTCCCGAGGAAGCCGAGAGCCATCACCGCCAGTCCGACGAGCAAGAAATAGATGGCGCTGTTCCCTTTGCTGTCGCGGCTGCTCCGCGAGCCCCCGGAGTGCGCCGCCATGCGAAACACAATGCGGCCGATCAGGCCGAGCAGTAGAATGCCGTGCAGGATGCCGATCAGTCGAATGTTCAGTCGCATGTCGCCGTTGAGGATGTGGCTGAACTCGTGGGCCACTACTCCCTGCAGTTCGTCGCGCGAGAGGTTCTCGGCCGTGCCGCGCGTCACGGCGACGACTGCGTCGCTCGGCGAGTAGCCGGCCGCGAACGCATTGATCCCCTGCTCCTGATCGAGAATGAACACCGGCGGCACGGGTACGCCGGAAGCAAGTGCCATTTCCTCGACGACGTTCAGCAGTCGCTTCTCGGCCGGATCGGTCGTGTCGGGAAAGACGCGGCGGCCTTGCAGGCTCTCGGCCACCACATGCCCGCCGCCGGAGAGCTGGGCGACCTTGAACAGGCTGCCGCCGACGATCAGCAATAGCGCCGCTCCGCCGGCGCCGACAGGAAGGGCGAGCTCCTCGGGCGATTCATAGAGCGGGTCGTCGAGCAACGCGTCGATGTCGCCGTCGCTCAGCTGCTTCTGATGCTGGAGCGCCTCCAGGGCGACCCACGCCACGCCCATCGTCGCGCCGACGATGCCGATCACCCCGAGCACGAACAGAATCACCAACAGCGCCGAACTACGCCGCGCCTGGTCCTGTCGTTCGAAGAAATCAGTGGCCATGAGCGGGAGGAGGAGTTTAGGTGAGTAGGTGTTTAGGTGAGTAAGTTGTCATTGCCGCCCGGCTTTGAAGCCTACACAACTGCGAGCCTTGTCAGAGAGAATCGTGAGAATGTTCCGGCTCCCTCCCCCTGGAAGGGAGGGCTGGGGAGGGGGGAGGAACCCTGATACACGCCGCCGTCACCCCTCCCTAACCCTGGTGCTGCGCACGGACTACCGCCTGCGCTCGCTCGCCACTGGCGACCGTGCTCGTTGCTCCCATCAAGGGGAGGGAACCTCATGGTTTTGTTCTCGCGGTGGTTCCGGCTGGCAGCTGATGAGTAAGTTTCGTGCAACGTTGCGTGGCGAGCGGAGCTTCCCGCCCATCCACCTACTCACTCAAACACCTACTCGCGACGCGACGCAGTCGCGTCAGAAGCTCACCTTCGGCGCCTCGGCGATTTGCTTGCTGTCGGCGAACTCCAGCAGCTCCGCATCCTCGCCGTAGCCGAATAGGCCCGCGAAAATGACCGGCGGGAACGACTGCCGATAGGTGTTGAACTGCATCACCGAGTCGTTGTACGCCTGCCGGGCGAACGCGACCTTGTTCTCGGTCGAGGTCAGCTCTTCGGTCAGCTGAGCCATGTTCTGATTCGCCTTGAGGTCGGGGTAAGCCTCCGACAGAGCGAACAGTCGGCCGAGCGTCCCGCCAAGGGTCGACTCCGCGGCGGCCAGCTGCTGCATCGCCGCCGGATCGCCCGGATTGGCCGCCGCCGCTTGCAAGCCGCTGACCGCCGAGTTCCTCGCGGCAATGACGGCTTCGAGCGTCTCGCGCTCGTGCTTCATGTAGCCTTTGACCGTCTCGACCAGGTTCGGGATCAAGTCGTACCGCCGTTTGAGCTGCACTTCGATCTGGGCGAAGGAGTTCTCCAGCCGGTTCCGGAGCATCACCAGCTTGTTGTAGATGCCGACGCCGAACATCAACAACAGCAGCACGACGCCGCCGACGACGATCAACGCGATCAAACCGGTGCCTAAATCGGCCAGCAGCAGCGACTCATCAGACATGGCGACGGTCCTTAATTGGTGACTGTTAACGCAGTTGAATGAAAACTAACCGCCAAGGCACGAAGACACGAAGGAGGTCACAAAGAAAACTTGGTGCGTTCTTGGTGTCATCGTGTCTTGGTGGTTAGTCTGCCGGGTTAGCGCCAGCCAGGGGTTTGCCCACCTGAACAATACCTCATTCGCTCAACTGTTCGCATCCTTGGCACGTTCAATATATTCGCCCGTTCGGGTGTCAATTCGCAGGAAATCGCCGATATTGACGAACGCCGGGGCCAGAATCTCGGCTCCCGTCTCCATCTTGCAAGGCTTGGTCACGTTCGTGGCCGTATTCCCCTTGGCGCCCGGCTCGCAATACTCGACCTTCAGCACCACATGGTTCGGCGGCGTGACCGCGATCGCCTGGTTGTTGTAGACCACCAGCTGGCAGTCCATGTTGTCCTTCAGGAACTTCCAGGCGTCGCCGACCGACTCGGCCGACATCTCGTATTGCTCGTAGTCGTCGTTCTTCATAAAGACGAACTCCTCGCCCTGACGGTAGAGGAACTGAGCGTTAAACTCAGAGACGTCGGCCGACTCGAGCGTTTGACCCGCCCGGTAGGTTTTGTCGGTGACGGTCCCCCGCAGCAGGTTCCGCAGCTTGCATTCGTAAAGGGCGTTCCCCTTACCTGGCTTGCGGAAGTTCATTTCGATCATGAGGTAGGGGATGCCGTCGATCTGAACCTTCAGCCCCTTCCGAAAATCACTGGTCGAGTACGTTCCCACAGATTTGCTTCCTATCGTCCGACTGAAAAAGATGTAGTAATCGTCACCCTGTGAGGGTGTCGTCATCCTGAGCGAAGCGAAGGATCTAGCGCCCAAAGAGCTTCTAGATTCTTCGCTCCGCTCAGAATGACCTGGAGGTGTTACGCTGAAGCGTCGCCCTCTAGCCGGAGGGCCACGCCCGCCGGGAATCCGGACCGCGTGGCGGTCCGGCTAGTTGTCACGCATAATGGTCGCTTGGCCGCGCCGCGAGCCTCTGTAGCGAAGCCCCCCGTCGCAAACCGAATTGAGCATTCTAACCACTCCAGAATCGGCTGTCCGCGCCCGTTCCACGCCGGTTCCGACCCCGTGGCAGCGGGAGCTTCGCGACGCCATCCGCGATCCGCGCCGTTTGGCCG
>JBGSMO010000342.1:0-2823 GCA_041740115.1 Pirellulales bacterium | reverse complement strand
GAGCATGTCGCCGGCCGCGGCACGGCGGATGGCGGCGACGATTTCGTCGCGGGTGGCATTCTTCACCAGATATCCGGCGGCGCCGAGGGCGATGGCGCGGGCGATGTAGGTGGGGTTGTCGTACGAGCTGAACATGACGATGGCCCCGCCGGGAAGTTCGGACCGGAGCTGGCTGAGGACGCCGAGGCCGTCGACGCCGGGCATCCGCACGTCGAGCAGGATGACGTCGGGGCGGTAACGGCGGGCGAGGCGGATCGCTTCGTCGCCGTCGGCGGCGTCGCCCAAAATCTCAATATCGTGGACGTCGCCGAGCAGACTGCGCAGACCGGCCCGAATGACCGCGTGGTCGTCAGCGATTAAGAGACGAACAGTCATCGCACGGAGTAGCCTTCCGGGGCGCGGAAGCGCGTGGTCAAATTGCAGAACAATGGTTGCAGAGCAAATGCTGTACGCAGTACCAGCGGCTCGCTGCGGCTAGCGCCGCGAACGGCTGCGTCCCCCGACACATGCCGCCCGATTCTTAAACAATATCAGGTTCAACGGCGCGGGCAACAGAATTCGCGGGAAATAGGGATTTTGGGCGCGAGCGGGCTGCGCGGCGCGGGCTCAACGTGGTCGCGCCGCTAGCTGAACTCGGCAGTTTCGGGGCATCATGGCTGGACGCATCCGTCCGAGGCGTTGAGTCGGTCGTGGGTCGCACGAATCACGCCGCTGGTCGTCGCCGATGGGCTCCGCGGCGACGCGCGGCGCTTCGGCGAAGTGGCGCCGCACTGATCTTGTCAACTGCTTTACATGCGTGCGACGATGACGCATACTCGGCACGGCATCGAGATGGTGACGGCGTCCTGAATCAGTGACGCGTGAATGGAGTCAACCTTATCCATTGCAAGACCATGTCCATTGCAAGATCCTTCGCGAGATCGCGCGTTATGCCTACGCTGTCGATGAATGAGCTCACGACGTATCGTTGGCCGCTTGAAAAAGATGTTCGTCGCTACGTCGCGGCGGGGTACGAAGGCATCGGCGTCTGGCGACAGAAGCTAGCCGACTACGGCGAAGAGGCGGCCGTCGATTTGATCGCCGAGTCGGGGCTGCGGGTGACGAACCTGTTGTGGGCCGGCGGGTTCACGGGAAGTTGCGGCCGGACGCCGGACGAAAGCATTCAGGATGCCATCCACGCGATTCGGTTGGCGGGGGCGCTCGGGGCTGGCTGCCTCGTCATTTATCCGGGCGGGCGAAACTTCCATATCTATCGACAGGCGGAACGGCTGCTGCGCGGCGCGCTTGATCAGTTGCTCGAGTACGCCGCCGACGTCGAAGTGGCGCTCGCGATCGAACCGATGCACGCCGCGTGCGCCGCGGATTGGACGTTTCTGACCGACGTGGAGTCGACGGTGGCGCTTGTCGAGAGCTACCGGACGCCGTTCTTGAAGTTGGTGTTCGACACCTATCACTTCGGTCACGATCAGGCGGTGTTGGCAAATTTGCCGGAACTGGCGCCCCACATTGGCGTGGTTCATCTGGCCGATCGCGTCGAGGCTCATGCGCTCGATCAGCACCGCCGGCGGCTCGGCGAAGGGCGGCTCCATTTGGCGGAGATTGTGCGCGGGCTCGTCGACGCCGGATATACGGGCGACTTCGACGTCGAGTTGATTGACAGCCAGCTTGACGAGAGCGAGTACGAAGACGTTCTCACGGCATCGCTCGATTACTTCGAGCGGGTGCTGGCGCCGGTCAGCGGCGAGCGGAGTTAGTTCGCCCATGGCCCGCCCGCTGATTGTGAATGCCGCGATTACGATTCCGGCGGCCGAATTCGGCATTTCGTACGCCCGCAGCGCGGGGCCGGGCGGGCAGAACGTCAACAAGGTGAACTCGAAGGCGATCCTCCGCTGGCGGGTGCTCGAGTCGCCCAGCCTGCCAGCGGCGATGCGGCAGCGGTTCCTCGCCCACTTCGGGAATCGTGTCACGAACGACGGTGAGATCGTGATCGCCGCCGACGAGCATCGCGAGCAGCCGCGGAACCTGACGGCCTGCTACGATCGCTTGCGCGCGATGATTCTGTCGGTGGCCAAGCCGCCGACGCGGCGGATCAAGACGCGGCCGTCGCGCGGGGCTGTGGAGCGGCGGATTCAGTCGAAGCAGCGGAACTCCGAGAAGAAGCAGCAGCGGCGCGGCGGGTTTGACTAGCAGTAAGTGCTAGCACTCGCCGTGGCGTCATCCTGAGCGGAGCGAAGGATCTAGCGGTTCGTGTGTAATTCTAGATTCTTCGCTCTGCTCAGAATGACGCTCGGAATGACCAGTCACCTTCTCTCGGGCTAATTCCTCTAGGCCGATTCTCGGCGTCTTGGTAAGAAATTGCTCGGTTCATGGAAGACCGTGCGCGCATTGCGAGTTATCTCGGAGAGATCATGCGAAGGATCGTCGCTTCACTTGCCGTCTTGTTCATGGTTCCCGGTTTGGCGCTGGCCCAACTCAACCCGTTGAGCTACGCGCCGCTCGATAGCGGCCTGGGGCTCAACCCGATTCTGGCGGGGACGGCGACTGCCACGATCGTCACGACGGCGACCACCGGGACGTTCACCTACGGCACGACCGTGTACAACGCGGTGATGACGCCGCAGGCCGGCGGGCCCGACATTGCGGTGTTCACCTTCACGAACATCAACCTCGGCGGTTTGGCGACGGCGCTTTCGATCAGCGGCACGAATCCGGTCGCGCTCCTGTCGCATCAAAACGTCCGCCATCAGCGTGCGACAAACTCAACGGCAAGCTGCAACTCGACTTCGCTGACGACGCCTCGTCGCTGTCGCCAATGGCGAAGCC
>JBGSMO010000289.1:0-15819 GCA_041740115.1 Pirellulales bacterium | reverse complement strand
GAGCAGGACCAGGTGGGGCCGCAGCCGTTTGCCGGGGGCGAGCAGGCTGTAGCGGATCGCCTCGCCGAGTTGCGAGGGGCAGTTGGAATCGAACTGAGAAGCCTGGCGAAGCGCGGCCTCGATCAGCTCGCTGCGGGCGGCGTCGAGCGGCGGGGAGTCGGAGGTGGGAGCGGCGGACATGGGCGTGCAGCAGCGTGGCGAAAGGGAGGCGTCTTGGCGCTCCCGGCAAGTCGCCATGCTAGAACAAACTCGCCTCATCGTCCACGCGGCTTGCGCTTGCTGGGCCGGGCCCCGCGGTGCGGCGACGACTGCGGGCGGCCGATTTTTCGGCTAAATCGTCGCCGTCGGCATCGTCGAGGGGGACGGTCTTCGCGCGTCCCTCAGCGTCGACCGACTGGACCAACTCGATCCGACGCTCGGCATGCTGGAGGAGTTGGTAACAGCCATTGAGCCGGCTGACCCCTTGCTCGTACGCGGCCAGCGAATCGCCAAGGCCGAGCTTGCCCCCTTCGAGCTTGGCGACGATTTGTTCGAGCTCGGCGAGCGACTGCTCGAAGGAGAGTTGTTCGGTTTCGGCTTCTTTCTTTTTTGCCACTGGTGGGTTCGCTCTCTGCCTTATTGGTTACGTCAACGACTTTTACCACAGAGGACACAGAGAGCACAGAGATAAGAAAAGGAACGTGACCGCGGTTCTTCTCTCGTCTTTCTCTATGAACTCTGTGGTCTCTGTGGTTAATGGATTAGTCTTCGATGCGCTCAACCACGCTAACGGCCGTGCCTTGCTGGAAGCGGGTGACGATCCGCTGCCCCAGCTTCAACTTCTCCGCGGAGGTGATTAGCTTCGATTCGCCTTCGCGGAAGGTGAGACTGTAGCCGCGGCCGAGGACGCCCAACGGGCTGAGCGTTTCGAGCTTGCCCGCCATTGTCTCCAGCGCGCTGCGGCGATCGCGGAGGAGGCCTTGCGACGCCGACTTCAATCGTAGCGAAAGTTCGTCGAGCCGCCGACCGCGGAGGTGGATCGCTTCGAGCGGCCGGCAGAGCGAGGGTCGGCTGGCAAGCGAATCGAGGCGGTGGCGAGCGTGGGTGAGCCGTGTCGAGAGGGCCGTCCGAAGGCGATGCTGCAGGCTCCGCACCGCATCGGACAGATCGGCGGCCGAGGGGACGACGCGCTCCGCCGCTTCGCTGGGCGTGAGGGCCCGCACGTCGGCGACGAGGTCGGCCAGCGTGACGTCGATCTCGTGGCCGATGCCGGAGATCGTCGGAACCTTCGACGCGGCGATCGCACGGACGACCGACTCTTCGTTGAAGCACCAGAGGTCTTCGAGACTGCCGCCGCCGCGGGTGACGACCAGCACGTCGATCGGCGGTTGCACACGGTTCGCCGCGCGGATGCCGGCGACGATTTCCTCCGCGGCGCCGTCGCCTTGGACGCGCGCCGGGAAAATGAGAACCTCGACGCCGCGCCAACGGCGGTGCATCACCTGGAGAAAGTCGCGAATCGCGGCGCCCGTGGGGCTGGTCACCACGCCGATGCGACGCGGAAATGTCGGCAGGCGGCGTTTGCGGGCCGAATCGAAGAGCCCCTCGGCGGCGAGCTTTTCGCGCCGCTGACGGAGGGCGAGTTCGAGGGCGCCCATCCCTTTCGGCTGCAGTTCATCGACGACCAGCTGGTAACTGCCGCGCGGCGGATAGAGATCGAGCCGGCCACGGCAGACAACCTCGATGCCGTCGTGCATCGCCAGCTTCAACCGCGCCGCCGTGTTGCGCCACATGACCGCGCGAAGTTGGGCGCCGTTGTCTTTGAGCGTGAAGTAGCAGTGGCCCGATTGCGGCTGCGAATAGTTCGAGATTTCGCCGGCGACCCAGACCGAAGGAAAATTCTCCTCCATCACCCCTTTCAGCCGGGCTGAAAGTTGCGTGACGGTGAGGATCTCGTCGGCTGGGGGTTTCGCAGGCATTGATTCGGTCCGTCGTCGCTGTCTTAGTTTCAGCCCCTGGCTCCGAAGCTGATTCCATTGCCATCATCCATCGCCTTAACCACAGAGGCCACAGAGAAGATGAGAAAGTGCCAATGCCCCAAATCCTCCTCTGTGCTCTCTATGTGCTCTGTGGTTAAGGCGTTAATTGTGAAGTATTTCGAGAATGCTGGCAGTTGAATAAGCTTCTTCGACCGGGGGTCGGTCGCCATGCCGGTAGGCGTGGCCCTGCGTAGCGCTACCCCCCGGCGGAGCCGGGGGCTGCAAACGCGCTTTCACTTCGCGGCCGTCGCCACGCCGAAGTCGTGGTTCAAGCTTCGCCACACGGAGTGAATATGGTTCGCCGGATTGCCGGCAGGGTCAGATTGGATGTTCACTAACTCCAACAGAAACGTCGGGCCCTGGATGCGGTAAGCGTGGCCAACGCCCGGCTCCGTGGCGCCAAGCCACGCGAAGTGAACGCGATCGGCGCCGGCAGCTTCGATTTCGGCGAGGCGGGCGGCGGCGAGTTCAGGAGCGAGGTTGTTGCAGTAGGCCGCGAGCAGGGCTTGAAGCTTCTCCCGCTGAGCATCGGTGAACTTCGACGCCTGAATTCCTTCCGGAGCGGCGCGCGGCGGTTCGGGTTGCCCAGGGCCGCGGTAGTCGGCAGGAGCCTTGTCGGCAATCACAGCAACGGCGCGTTGCGAGGCGTCGAGGCTCGCCAGCAGATCGAACGCGAGTTGCTCCTCTTGGGCGAGCGTGCGCGTGCCGACTTGGGGACCGCCCTCGATGAAGATTTTCACCGTCGCTGGATTAGCTCCCCAAAAACTGGGGGTGTCGCCGACAACCTTCCCGTCCTGAACGACAAAGTTCTGCGAGAAGTGGTGCCCTTCAAAACTCCAACCCCACGTTCCCTTGTCGGCCGGCTCGCCGAAAATGGTGATGAAGTAGCGCTCAGGATCGCGGAGCGGGGCGCCGGCGACGTTTTTTTCACCTTCGCGGAGATTGTTCTCGAGCGACATGATGCGCGTCGCCTTCTCGTAGCCGACGTCGCTGAGAGCCGAGCGGAGCAGAGCGAGGGCGAGCTGCTGCTGCTCGGCGTTCAACTCGCCGAATTCAACGCCCTTGCGGTCTTCTTTGGGGATGTTGTGCCAATCGCGACGGAGCGGGGTCTCGAAGGGGAGGGCCGCTTCGGTGCGCTGCTCAGCAGTGAGCGCGGCGAGAAACGCGTTGGCCGCCGCCGTCATCGATTCAGGGGGAGACTTTGCCTGGGCAGTGGCGGTTTGTAGTGCGATGAGTTGTAAAGCGATGAGGAGCAGCAGCGACAGCTTGACGAAAGGGCGAACCATGATGCTCATCCGCGGGAGGTGGAGGAGAGGGGGCGACGCGATGGGCGTTAGTTTAGCGGGTGGCGGGCCGCGGTGCGAATGCTCGCATTGCGGTGGAGCGTATGAAATGGCTCCGGAGAAGGAGACGAATGGGACGCGGATTATCGCGGATTAGGCGGATCATCGCGGATAAGAACAACGCGACTCATCCGCGTTCATCCGTTAAATCCGTGGAAATCCGCGTTCTATTCGTTATCTGTTTTGCGGTGAGGCGATTGACGCGGTGCAGCGATCAGAACCGCACGCCGGCGGGGGTTTTAATGGGAGGGAGTTCGGTGGTTTGGAACTCGCCGGTCTGCTTCGCTTGCCAGACGCGGCCGGTGGTGACGTCGAACGCCGTGAGCCAGCCGTTGCCGTGGCAGTAGGTGTCGATGCAGACGAGGTGGCCGAGGTTGAGGATTTCGGCTTGCTTGTTCGCCGTGTGACCGAGGACCGCGGTACGGCCGGAGAGATGGGGTTCCGGCGAGTGCCACTTGAGCGACTGCCAGCGGAGGTCGCGCCACGGTTGGCGATTCAGCGGGCGGCTGGCGAGGTAGTTGCCGTGGGCGAAGAAGTGGCTCGGACGTTCGACCACGTCGCCCCAACTGCGGATGAATTCAATGTGTTCGGGTTCGATCTCGCCAATGCCAAAACCTTTGCCGTAGGAGTCGAGCGTCTCGGCGCCGCCGTGGACGAGCCATTCTTGGATCGACATCAGGCCGTCGATCGAGTCGAGCATCATCTGCTCGTGGTTGCCCTGAATGCACTCGACGTGGCACTGCTTACGAAGAGCGAGCAATTGATTAATGCAGTCGCGGCTGTCGGGGCCGCGGTCGATGACGTCGCCGAGGACGACGAGCGTATCATGGGGAGTGAGTTGGAGTCCGTCGACGAGCGTCGCCAAGGCTGTGTGGCAGCCGTGGACGTCGCCGATGGCGATGGTGCGAGGGGCGGGCTTCACGATGGGACGCGGCACGGTTTTGTTGACAGCGAACGGCGGCTACTGAGGAGCTAACTTTTTGAAACCGGCGATGAACGCAGATAAACGCAGATCAATGAAATCACTCAAGAGTTGGACGTAATGCCGTTAAGTCGACAGATCCACTCTAATTGCCTTTCATCTGCGTTCATTGGCATTCATCTGCGGTTCCCAATGAATTCTCGCCTCGCAGCGGTTCGCAGCGTGCTTCCTTGCGGTGGTGCGGACGGGTCAGGCGATATTGTTGCGGGGCGGGTAGCGGCGGGCAATGTCAGGAATCGATTAGATTGATGACGTTTCAGTGCAAGGAGCGTGTGATCGGGCCCGAATGTGGGGCCAGATTGACATTCAACTGCCGACCGATACGATGAACGGTTGCGTCGGCCCCAAGTGCAAGGGCCGCTTGAGTTTCCAGCATTTTTCTCGCCCCGGCCGCGGCCTCGTCGGCAAGGGGGCGACTGACCTTAGAGGATCGCCCTTCGATGGCTGAACCGATTACGCAGTTGGAGCATGCCCGCGCCGGGAACGTCACGCGCGAAATGGAATTTGTGGCCGAGCGGGAAGCGCTGCCGGCCGAAACCATTCGCGCTGAAGTCGCCGCCGGCCGCATGGTCATTCCGGCCAACATCGTCCACGCCGCCGGCCGGCTGGAGCCAATGGCGATCGGCATCGCCGCCCGCTGCAAGGTGAACGCGAACATCGGCAACTCGGCGGTCACCAGCGACATCGACGGCGAACTTGAAAAGTTGCACACGGCGGTTCACTTCGGCGCCGACACGGTGATGGACCTTTCGACCGGTAAAAACATCGACGGTATTCGCAAGGCGATCATCGAAACGTCGCCCGTGCCGATCGGCACGGTGCCGATATACCAGATGCTCGAGCAGCTCGGCGGCGACATCGAAGAGATGCGGCCGCAGCACTTCCTCGACATGGTCGAGCATCAGGCGAAGCAGGGCGTCGACTACATGACGGTCCACTGCGGCGTGAAGATGGAGCATCTTCACCTGACGATGGGCCGGACGACGGGAATCGTCAGTCGCGGCGGTTCGCTGATCGCCAAGTGGATGATGGCTCACAAGAAGCAAAATCCGCTGTACGAGCATTTTGAAGATTTATGCGACATCATGCGGCAGTACGACGTGACTTGGAGCCTCGGCGACGGCTTGCGGCCCGGCTCGCTGGCTGACGCGAGCGATAAGGCGCAGTTCGCGGAGCTCGACGTGCTGGGCGAGTTGACCCGTCGCGGTTGGGCGCGCGGCACGCAGGTGATGGTCGAAGGACCGGGCCACATTCCGATGGACGAAGTGGCGATGAACGTCGAACGGCAGATCGAAGTCTGCGACGGGGCGCCGTTCTACGTGTTGGGGCCGCTGGTGACCGACTTTGCTCCGGGGTACGACCACATTACGAGCTGCATTGGGGCGGCGCTCGCCGGTTGGGCGGGGGCGGCGATGCTCTGTTACGTGACGCCGAAGGAACATCTCGGTTTGCCAGAGCAGGAAGACGTCAAGCAGGGGATGATCGCCTACAAGATTGCGGCCCACGCGGCGGACATCGCGCGGAAGCGGAAGGGCGCCCGCGATCGCGACGACGCGCTGTCGAAGGCGCGGTTTGAGTTCGACTGGAACAAGCAGTTTGAGCTGGCGCTCGATCCGGAAACGGCTCGCCGCTACCACGACGAGACGCTGCCGCAAGATACGTTCAAGAGCGCCCACTTCTGCAGCATGTGCGGGCCGAAGTATTGCTCGATGAAGATCACGCAAGACATTCGCGAGATGGCGAAGAAGGGCGAGCTTGTCGAGTTGGCGGAGCCGGCGGGGAAGTAGTTTGGAACCGCCAATGAACGCGGATGAACGCGGATAAGAGTTAAAGGAGAATTTTCGATGAAACGATTTGCTTGGCTCGGTACTGTGTTGTTGACTGTCGGTTGCGGGACTTCGTCGGTCGACGTGTCAACCAGCGAAGCCCCGAAGGCGACGTTGGCCAAGTTTAATGCCGAAGGGGCGCCGACCGTCGACTTCAGCGTGCCGGGGATGCACTGCGAGTCGTGCGTCGCTCACGTCGAAAGCATCCTGGCCGAGCAGCCGGGGGTGAAGGACGTACAGGTCGATCTTGAATCGCTCACGGCCAAGGTAGCGGTCGACGAGAAGGAATTCGACGGCGAAAAGGCTGTGGCGGCGCTCGTCGATATGCAGTTCGACGACGCGAAGCTCATGACCGCAGGCGCCGCAGCGAGCGATGCAACGAAGCCATCTGATGAAGATAAAAGGGAATCGCCTGCTGACGAGAAGGCTGCGGACGTGAAGCAGGAAGCAGCGAAGAGCTAGGCCTTTGCTCCGTCCGCCGGCTCGTGTTTCGGATGATAGAACAGCGCGATCGGCAGCGTCAGCGCCGCGATGAACAGGAACATCGTCGAGCGCGGCCAGCCGGCGTATTCGACGGTGCGGGAGAGAACGTAATAGAGTCCTGCCGAAACCAAGACGCCGACCCAATTGGCTTGGTTCATCACGGCGATCATGCGCCCCTTCTTGTCCTCTGGCGGGCGCGACTGCATGAAGACTTGCAGCGGCACCGCGAAGAGGCCGGTAAAGGCGCCGAGCAACAGCATAATCGGCAAGCTGCCCCAGAACCCAAGCCATTGCCGACCTTCGCCGATGCCCGGCAGGTCGGTGAAACTGCCGTCGGCGTTCCTGACGCCGACGGCGTCGCCGCCGCCGGGGATGCCGGCGATGATGAGGCAGGCGAGCATGCCGATGACGCCGATCCGCAACAGCCGGAAGTCGATGCGGCCCTTGGAGACGAGGCCGCCGATGGCGCAACCGACGGCGATGCCGACGCCGATCAGCCCCGCCATGTAGCTAGTGTTGGCGTCTCCCACCTGGAGTTCAATTTTCCCCAGTGCGTTTACCGCTGAGGGGACCAACCCGGCGAGCAGCCAGAAAATGCTCGAGACGACGAGCGCCGAGAGGAGCGGACGATCCCCGGCGAGCATTTGGCGCATGTCCGGCGGAACAGTAAGAGCTGAAGGCTCGAACTTTAGCAATGGATTCGCGGCGGGCACGCGCCTGACCAGCAGCGCCGTCGCCGTGCCGATCACGGCGATGACGACGCAGGAGGTCGACGCCAACCAGAGTCGGCCGTCGTCGAGCAGGAGCCCCGCGACGACGGTGCCGAAGATGATCGCCAGGAAGGTGAGCATCAGCATGAAGCCGTTGGCGCGCGGAAGGTCGCGCTCGCGGAGCATTTCGGGGAGGATGCCATACTTGCCGGGGCCGAAGAACGCACTCTGCGCTCCCATCAAAAAGAGAACAACGTATGCAAACGTCAGCGAGCCGTTCTGCGTGTAAATATATAGGCCCAGTCCGCCGAGCGCCATGGCGGCGATCTCGGCGATCTTGCAGAGAATGATGATAAGGCGCTTGCTGAACTTATCCGACAGATAGCCGGCAAAACCCGTGAACGCCAGGAACGGCGCCGCGAAGACAAGCATCGGTAGCCACTGATCGTCCTCGCTGACGACCTTGCCCTCTTCCGCTTTGACGGCGGCGATCGAAAGGAGCAACACGACCTGCTTGAAGAGATTGTCGTTGAACGCCCCCAAGAATTGGGTGAAGTTCATGCCCCAGAAGCTGAGGTCTTCGTAGAGGGGCGGGAGCCTTTCGAAATCAATGGCTCCGGCGCCGCGCGCCGGGGGTGACTGTTCGTTGATCGCTTCCGCGGCAAGTTCAGGTGAGCTCATGCCGGGGATTATGGGGGGTGGGGAGCGAAGCGACAAGGCGGATAGCCGGGCTAGGTGACGACGATCTTGTCCAGTCCCTCTTCTTCCGGCGGGAACTTGGGATCCATCTTTTCGAGCGTCTCACGCAGCAGGTTGCTCACGACGAGATTGCGATACCACTTGCGATCGGAGGGGACAATATGCCAGGGGGCATGCTCGGTGTTGCAGCGGGCGAGGACGTCTTCAGTCGCCTGTTGATAGTCGTCCCAGAGCTTGCGCTCTTCGAGATCCCCCTTGCTGAACTTCCAGCGCTTTGTCGGGTCGGCGAGGCGAGCTTCCAGACGTTCGCGCTGCTCGTCCTTGCTGATGTGAAGGTAGCACTTGAGGACCGTGGTGCCGTTGGCGGCAAGATGGCGTTCAAAGCCGTTGATCGCTTCGTAGCGACCGCGCCAGACTGACTTGGGAACCAGCTTGTGAACGCGGACCACCAGGACGTCTTCGTAGTGCGAGCGGTTGAAAATGCCGATGTGGCCGCGGTTGGGCGTCGCCTTGTGGATCCGCCAGAGAAAATCGTGTTCCAGTTCCTCGACGCTCGGCTGCTTGAAGGCGGTGATGTTGAAATTGAGCGGATTGATGCCGGTCGTGGCGGCGCGGATCGTACCATCCTTTCCGGAGGTGTCCATCCCTTGCAGGACCAGCAGGACCGACCGTTTGTTTTCGGCATAAAGGCGATAGGCGAGTTCGCCGGAGATCGCGGTGTTCTCGGCAATTCGCTCGGCGGCGGAGAGCTTGTTCCAATCGCCGTCGACGTAGCGAGTATCAAAGTCGGCGAGCTTCACTGGCGACTGGCGGCGGGGGATGAGGGGTTGAGTCATGTGAAGATGCGTCACGGGGCTGCGGAATTGGTCGTCCGCTGAATTGTAGTCGACGAAAAAGCTCGCGAGAGATGACGCCAACGAGGCGGAATAACCGGGTTATCTCATACGATTGGAAGCGTGACGCCATCTGTAGGCGACTTTTTTTGGTGGATTACCGCACGGCGAAAGCTACTCTTTTCAATCCAAATCAATTGACTTTCTCCGTCCAAGGGCCGCACCGACGGTATGGAACATGTCCGCCACTATCACTGCTCGTGAAACGGCTCCCGGTTTCGTCAAGGCCGACGATGCTGCAGACGGTCAACGAGGCGAATGCAGCTTCGCCGAGTTGTTGGGCGACCTGTCGCAGTCGCTCAATACGGCCATCGGAGAAATCCGCGACATCAATATGAACACAAAGCTGCTGTCGCTGAACGCCCGGATCGAAGCGGCCCGGGCCGGCGTCGCCGGCGCAGCGTTCGGCGTGGTCGCTCAAGAAATGCAGGACCTGTCGGGGAAAACCGCTCAGGCGGCGGAATCGCTGGCCAATCAGACGAAGCGTGTGATTGACGAATTGGTCCATGTGCTGGGAACCAAGGTTCGCGGCACGCGGCTCACCGACATCGCGGTGACGAACATCGACTTGATCGACCGCTGCCTCTACGAACGGACGTGCGACGTGCGATGGTGGGCGACCGACCAGAGCGTGGTCGACGCCTTGACCGATCCCACGCCGGAGTCGCGGCAGCATGCAAGCCAACGACTTGGCGTCATTTTGAACGCCTACACCGTCTACTTCGATCTGGTGCTGTGCGATCTCTCAGGGCGCGTGATCGCCAACGGGCGGCCGCACGAGTACAAGTCGGTCGGCATGGAGCAAGCCGGCGAGAACTGGTTTCGCGAGGCGGCGGCGAGCAGTTCGGGAGATGAATTCGGCTTCCAGACGGCCCATCGGTCGCGATTGGTCGACGGCAAGACGTCGCTCGTCTACTCATGCGGCGTGCGGCACGAAGGAAATGCCAACGGCAAGTTGCTCGGCGTGCTGGGAATCGTCTTCAATTGGGAAGCGCTCGCGCAGACGATCATGGCGAATGCGCCGATCGCCGAAGACGAGCGCGCCGCCGCGCGCTGCGTCATTACCGACGGCGACGGGACGCTGCTGGCCGACTCATGGGGGAAGCAACTTCAAGAATCGCTCGTGTTGCCGGAACTATCGCAGATTCTGGCGGAGCGGAAGAACTTTGTGACCAGCGACTACCGCGGGCAGAAGTGTTGCATCGCTCACGCCCAGGCGCCCGGATTCGAAACCTATTCGACCGGCTGGCACTCTTTGGTAATTCAACCGGTCGGCTGAGCGACTTGGAATTCGGCGCTACTCCGCTTCGCCCCAGGCGTCAGCGTCGCCGTCGTCATCGAGCTCGATGTGAATCAACTGCGGGTGGCAGCAGACGGGGCAATCTTCGACGTAACTCTGCGACTGGCCCGCCGCGACGTCGACCGGGATGACGATCTCCTCGCCGCAGTTGTCGCAGATGTAGGTTGCTTCGTCGCGCATGCGAAATTGCGGGATTTGGGAACTGAGCCAAGGTCAGGCCGTGGCGAATGTTACGCAATCTTAAGGTTCTCAAATTAAGGTGCAACATTGGGCCAAGCGGCTGGCCGATTCCTTGCAATTTCTGCCGATTTTGCCGATTTTTTTCGTTCTCCGGCCTGATAGTATCACCGTCTGTTTGCAGTCGTAGAATTGGCTGCCTACAATCGGCTCTCAGGGTCTAGATTCCGCCGCATGGCTAGCGGGGCCTGGATCCTCGCTCATCCCCACTGATTTCGCACCCGGCCGCACAACGAGGAACAGCGTCTAATGGTCAAGAGAATGGGACAATATACCAAGTGGAGCGCGACCGCGGTCGCCGTGGTTTGCGCTCTTTGCTCAGCGACGTTGGTTCAGGCCGCGTCGATCAACTACGGCAGCTTCGGTCCGGTCGCTCCGGGCATTTCCTTCTTGAACGTCATCGAATCCTCCGGCACGGACGGGGTTCCTCTGTACGACGTTCCGACTCCGTTTGCGACGGGGCTCGATTTTAATCCAACTGGTTTCGCTGCGTCGGCGGCCGGCGGCACGGCCGACATCACCGACGGTCAGTTGAACTTCGTCATCCATGGCCAAGACGGCGGCGGCAACGACGTCGCGATCAGTTCGATCAGCTTGTCCGAGAGCGGCTTCTACAATTTGTTCGGAGTCGGCACGGCAGCGTCGCAGATTGCCGTAGGCGCGATCCTGAACGTGAAGGTCACGGAAATCGACGGCGTCGCCGTTTCGCCGATCACCATGATCAGCAACGCCTCGCTGATCAAGAATCTGGTGGCCGATCCCGGCATCGGCTCGCCTTGGGCGTTGAACGTGCTGATTGACGTCGAGTCGCAATTGACGTCGTTGAACGTCCCGTTCGTCACCGGCGCCACGCGGGCCGAAGTCGTGATCAACAACTCGCTGGTCGCGATCAGTGAGGCGGGTAGCACGGCTGGCGTCACGAAGACCGACTTTGTGATCTCGATTGTGCCCGAACTCGAAGTCGTGCCGGAGCCAGGCACGCTGGCCTTGACCGGACTGGCCTTGTGCGGCCTTGGATTGGTTCGCGGCCGGAAGCAAGCCTAGTCGCCGTAAGTGGGCGATTAGACGCTTAAAGATTCAAAAAGGCCCCGCTCCGAGTGAGCGGGGCCTTTTTTTATTGTCGCGCGCTAGTCGCCTTGATTTGGCGTGAGTTGAACTTTGGCGAGGTAGACGGACGTCTTTCCCTCGTGGCTCGAGTAGTAGCTCACCCAGAGGATGCCGTCGCGATAGACGAGTCCGGGATAGCTTGTGTCTCCGCCGCTGGGGAGCGATAGGATGGGCTCGAGTTGCTTCGACGCCACGTCCAAGATGGCCACGTCAGTCGTCGGAACGCCGTCGCGGACAATTCGACCGGCGGCTATCCATTGGCCCTCAGGCAACTGCAGAAGATTGGGGCCGCCAAAGAATTCGTGCAGGTCATGCCATGTCCACTCTTTGTAGGGCGATTGACTCACGCCGAGATACGCACTGTTGGTTGGCGCCGAACCGTCGCGCCGTTGCAGGCAATGCGCCGTGCCGTTAGCTGCGAAGCGGATCACCGCTTCCGTCGGGTAACCTTCGGCGAGCAATTTTGGGACCAGCTCGGTGAATTTCACGCCATCGTCGCTGACTAGCAGCGAGGCGACAGGATGATTGTCGGGCGTCGCGTAACTCACGCCGTACGCCTTCCCGTCATGCCAGGTCACGCGCCAGAGCCAACGGCCTGGTTCGACGATCACCTGCGGCTTGGTCCATGCGATGCCGTCGTGTGAGACTGCGACAAACGACCCGGTGGCGGAGGAGGCGCCATCTTCCTTTCGCGGAGCGACCCCGCCGATGAGCATCAGTCGGCCATCAGGCGTCACCGACAGGCTCGCATCGCGGAGATCAAGTTCGTGAAGCGTGAGCGTCGCCGCTCGGTCCCATTGTTCGCCGTCCGGCGACGTCAGGACCGCGATCCGCCCGTCAGTCGAGACGTGGCCGCGCCCCTCGCGAAAGGCGCAGACGAACTTGCCGTTCCAGAAGATGAGGTCGGTGAACGCGCTGTGAGGGGCGTCGGCGGCGAGTTTTCGGACCTCGATTAGTTCGGCCTGCAGCGGGAGGGCGGGCGATTCGGCTCTCAACTGTAGGGAAACCGAAGCTGCCACGAGAGCGACCAAGGCAATTTTGAATCGGAACGACATGGGACCTCCGCAGGAGAAAAGCAGCGGCGCAGCAAACAAACCTGCGCAGAAGAGGCTTCGATCGAACGAATCCTAAGGCGCTCAGGCTACCTTCCAGGCGGCTGTTCGTTCAAGGACGGCCAACTCAACAATCATCGCCCAAGCCAAATTTGCCTGATATAGTGGAGCGGTGCCGCCGCCGCCCCAGAGATTGCCGCTCGCCATAAGTCGCCGCAGGATGGTCAGCGTCGGCGGCTGCGCGATAAGCCTTCTCGCCTGGCTGGCCATGGCGAATGACGCAGGCGCGTTCTTCTCGAATGGCCGCTGGGCGACGACGGCCACCGACGGGCCGACAGCGCCGATGGGCTTCCCAGTAACGCTCACTTGGAGCATCGTCGCCGACGGGACGGCGATCTCCACGGGGGGGACGAGCAATCTCATTTCGTTCTTCGACGGCCTCTATGGCAATGGCGGCGGGGGAGCCGATCTCTCGCTGCGACCTTGGTTCACGCTGGTGGAGCAGTCGTTCGAGCGCTGGACGGACTTGAGCGGTTTGTCGTTCGTCTACGAACCGGCTGACGATGGAGCAATGCACGGCAATTTTGTGGGCGCGCTCGGCGTGCGCGGCGATGTGCGGCTGGCTGGCAAGTTTCTCGACGGCGTCGGCGGGACGAATGCGCAGGCGGGGTTCATCCCCAACGCCGACCTCACCGTCGACAGCGGCGACGCGGTTTACTTCGGCAATTCGTCGAACAATTTCCGTGCGATGCGTAACACGCTGATGCACGAAATCGGCCACTCCTTCGGCCTGGGACACGTCGACTCGAACAGTGCGGCGTTCCTCATGGAGGGATTTTCAAACAACTCATTCGAGGGACCGCAACTCGACGACGTCCGCGGCGTGCAATCCCTCTACGGGGACAGGTACGAACGGCTCGCCGGAAGCGGCGGCAATGGCGCGATCGCGCAGGCTTCGCCCTTGGGGCTCATCAATCCGGGAAGTTCGCTGACTATCGGCATGCACGCCGCGACAAATACGCTCGTGCTCCCAGGGGAAGCCGACTTCGTGAGCATCGCCAATCAGAACGACGTCGATTTCTTTTCATTCACGCTGACGGGCCCCTCGGTTGTTGACCTGACGCTCACGCCGCTGGGGGCGAGTTACAACGAACGGATTGGAGGCTCGTCGTCGGCCTATACGACCACCAATGCGGCGCAGTTGAGCGACCTCAACCTAGAACTATACGTCTTGGTGAACGACCTACCCGTCATGCTAGGAAGCGCGAACAGCCAGCCGCTTGGAAGTGCGGAGTCGTTGCTTGACGTGGAACTCGCAACTCCTGGCGAATATTTCGTCCGCATCGCGGGGAGCGGCGGCGGAACTCAGCTTTATCAGTTGGCGATTGGGGTCGAGTCGTTGGTCGTCGAACCAGGGCCGGACGGCGACTTCGACCTCGATGGCGACGTCGACGGGGCCGACTTCCTGGTTTGGCAGCAAGGATTTGGAAACAGTTTCGACGCCGACGATTTGACCCTGTGGCAAGGAAATTACGGCTCGGTCGCAGGCGGAGTCGCCAATGTCGGCTCGTTGTCAGCCGTCCCCGAACCCACGGCATGGACGCTAGCCGTGGCCGCGACCTGCGGGATTTGGGGAACGTGGCGACGCCTGCGCTTGCTCGAAATCACGCACACTTTTCGCAAATATGCGAAAAAACAGCCACTTTCTTGATAGCGATACCGGTCCCTTCTATACTCGCTGCTGGCCAGTTCCGCAGGAAAGGGCCCTCACATTCGCTTTAGGCGGCGTTTGGATTGGCGAATGGGCGTGTCAAGTTTCGCACCGTTGATTCGTGTGGAGTAACGCTCATGCAAGTTGAACAATTCGCGTCCCCTTCCTTGCAGCCTTCGCTGAAGCGACGGGCTGCCTATACGCTGGCTGCCGGCGCCGCAGCCGCGATCCCCGTTTTAGAAGCAGATGCCGCCATCGTCTATTCGGGTCCGCAAAATATTGCCATCGGGTCTGGCTTTAGCCAGAATCTGGATCTCGACGGCGACGCGGGCAACGACATTCAACTGCAAAATTTCAATTTCGCCGGCGGTCCTTATCAGGGAGCGACGGTTTCGGTGTTCCCGGGCAAGATCGCCGGATTCAACAATGGTCTTGCTTACGTCAGCGCTCTTTCTGCAGGCGCGATGATCGACGGATCAACGGTCGGTCCCGGCTTCTTCGGTTCCATGGCCTACGGCGCCGCCAATCCGAACGCCCAGTTCAATAATGTCACGGACGCCTATGTTGGCTTGAGCTTTCCCTCGGGGCCAAACACCTTTTACGGGTGGATTCGCGTCGACGTGAACAACGTCGCGAAGACGTTCCTGGTAAAAGACTGGGCTTATGAAAGCCAGTCCGGCATCGGCATCAGAGCGGGCGACGGGCAGATTCCCGAGCCGGCGACATTGGGCCTGCTAGCCTGCGGCGCGGCCGGCATCGCAGCGATGCGTCGGAAGCGAGCCGCGGCCTAGGGCCGTCAATCCAGCGGGGCTCGCCGCATGGCGCCCTCGCCAGTGACTCGCTGATATTGTGCGACGCCATCGGCCGCACAGCATGGCGTGATTCCCTGCCGTTTCTTAGCAACTCTCGCCGCTTGCCGACGCTTCGATCGGCAAGCGGCGCCTTTCGACATGGAGTGGTTTTTCATGAGCGTTGAGAACGCGACTACGGATGCGGCTTCGCTGCGTCGTCGAGCGAGCTATGCGCTGGCCGCCGGCGTCGCCGCTGCGGGGGCGACGACCGAGGCCGACGCGGCGGTCTTCTATTCGGGATTGCAGGAGATTTCGATCGGGCAGGGATTTAAGCAGAACCTGCTGATCAATGACGACGATTACAACGATCTCGTCCTGCGAAATTACGTATTCTCGAACGGCAATTATCAAGGGGGGACTGTTCCGTTCGCTCCCGGCGCCGTGGCCGGTTTCTCTATGAACGGATTGAACTACGCCACCGCATTGAACGCCGGCGAAGTGATCGATCAGTCAACGCTCGGAGGATTTGCGTTCTCGCTCGCGCTAGGGACCGCCAATCCCAACGCTCAGTTCAAGAACGCCGTCAATAAGTACATCGGCTTCGCGTTTCCCATCGGACCGACGGACCTCTATTACGCCTGGGTCCGCGTATCGATCGACAATGCTG
>JBGSMO010000267.1:0-7537 GCA_041740115.1 Pirellulales bacterium | reverse complement strand
GGCGTCTTAGCGTCCGACGCCTTCTTCCCCTTCGACGATTCGATCGGGCCCGCCGCCGCCGCCGGCATCGCGGCCATCATCCAACCCGGCGGCTCCCGCCGCGACGACGAAGTGATCGCCGCCTGCAACCGCCACGGCATCCCGATGATCTTCACCGCCCGCCGCCACTTCCGCCATTGATGCCGCGGCGATTCGCCCCAAAAGCAAAGCGAACCGCGGGGTTCATCCCCGCGGTCTTCCCCGCAATGTCCCCCGAAAATCCCTCCCAAAAAAACGTTTGCTGGCATTTTCTCCCGCTTTCGGCGATAATTACTCGGCCACGGCGATCGCGCCCGCCAGGCCGGCTTCTGGCTCATCTACCGGCCCGTCGGAACAATCGCGCACGCCGCGCCGCAGCCAGGGCAAGTCTTGCAGGGGAACACTGCTGTTCACAGAGGAGAGAAGCGTCATGTCCACATCGTCCCGCCGCGGCTTCACGCTCGTCGAGCTGCTGGTCGTCATCGCGATCATCGGCGTCTTGGTCGGCTTGTTGTTGCCTGCTATTCAGGCGGCCCGTGAGAGGGCTCGGCAAGCAACTTGCTTGAACAATCAGAAGCAACTCGCGCTGGCGATGTTCAACATGGCGACCAAGGGGACTAACGGCGCTTATCCTGCTTGGGCCAGCAACATGAAGCTGGCGAAACCGACAGGAGCGGCTGCGGGAGTTAAGAATCCGACTCTCGCGGTGCCGTGGACCGTCAAGATGCTTCCTGAGGTCGAACAAGGGACGTTGTACGAGCAGATTCAGGCCAATGACGGCTCGTTTGACCCAACCGCTCCGCCTCGGATTGAGGTCTTCCTCTGTCCCAGCGATGCCGGCACCAACCCGAAGATCGGGACGCTCACCTATGTCGTCAATTCGGGCATGCCCGACGCCGCATCGCTTGACGCCGGTATGGCAAGCGACCTCAAGGCCAACGGCGTTTGCCACGATCAGCGCGCTGATCGTGCGGGGCCAAGCGTTAAAATGAGCGACATCAAGGACGGCACCGGCACGACGTTCTTGCTGTCAGAGAACGTGAACAAAGACCCGCAGGTCGGAGGCGCTACGTCGACTTGGCTCGGGAAGCTGCAAAACGATCCATATAATCTCAATTCAGATATGAGCTCCAACCCCGAGCAACGGTTCGGCATGGTTTGGCCTCTGCCTCAAATGAGTCAAGCCCCGGGCCCCCTGCCGGTCAACGACTTCGAGCCGATCAATAAGGATACCCTTGGCGGCAACTACTCGGCGGCCGGAACCCGGTTCGCACGCCCGTCGAGCGAACATCCAGACGTCTTCGTCGCCGCCTTTTGCCAGGGCAACGCCCGTGAGATTCGTGCTGACATCGAGTTTAAGGTTTACCAGCAGCTGATGACTCCGCAAGGGCTCAAGGCGGCGTACGCCGACAACCCGAACGGCCACTTCGAAAAGAACCTGCCGCTGCAGAAGCGGTTCATGAATCCGCCGCTGAATGACGCTGACTATTGATTCGCGACGCAGCGCTGCTGTTTGATAACCAAGCCGGCTCGAATTCCCGCAATTCGAGCCGGCTTTTTTCGTGGCCTAGCCAGCCCGATTCATTCCGGTTTGAGGGTAGACATGCCTGACGAACGCCGCCGACGCATCACGCTCGTCGAAGTCTTGGTCGTCGCTTGTACTCTCTTCCTACTGGCCGGCCTTCTTCTTCCGCCCATCATACCGGCCAGAGAGTTGGTGCGGAGGGCTACTTGCACGAGCAACGTCAGGCAGTTGGCCAAGGCGCATTTAATTAGAGCGATCAGCGAGGACTCTGCCATTGGTGGATATCTCGAACCGCTTCACGATCTCCGTGAAACGGATGGACTCGCTGAGGATCGACGTCAAGGCGCCGATGCAAGTGTCGTCGTTGCCTGGTCGACCAAGCTTTTGCCCGTCATCGAGCAGGCATCGCTCTATCAAAAAATCGTTGACAGCAACGCCGATGATGATTCGCACTACGACCAGCCGCCCGCGGAGAGTATCTTCCTGTGTCCCAGCGACCCGCAGTTAGAAGCTGCAGTCGGTGGACTTAGCTATATCGTCAACAGCGGCATGCCCGATTTAGTCGGGCCCAGTGCGAGTCAAGCGAGCGACTTGAAGGCGAACGGCGTCAGCCATGACCAACGCCCTGGTCGATTTGGTCCGAAGGTCCGTCTCGGCCGCGACCTCAAGGATGGTGCGGGCGTCACCATCCTCCTCTCCGAAAACATTCACCGAGATCCCCCCGGCTCGGCACAGCAGCCTGGCAACACCTGGCTTCGCCCCGCCCCTGGCGCGACGAATCTCGAGCAGTGGTATGGCATGGTCTGGGTCGTCGATACGCAGAATCCTCGCTCACCGCAAGCCTCGCTGATGGATCGCTTCAACCGCGATACGCGCCCTGAAAGCCAGCGCGATCAACCCTACGCCGCCAGTGGCACGCGCTTCGCCCGCCCTGCCAGCAACCACCCTGATATCTTCAACGTCGCCTTCTGCGAAGGCAATGTTCGCGAAGTGCGCGACATCATCGACTACGCCGTCTACCAACAACTAATGACCCCCGACGGCGCGAAGGCCGCCTCCGCAGACGCCCCCAATCAGCGCTTCGAGAAAACGCTCCCCGACAACCAGCGATTCATGAACCCGCCAATAACCGACGCCGACTATTGACGACAAGCATAATCCCTTACATCCTCTCGTCGTCATTCGTCATTCGTCATTCGTCATTCGCGCCATCAGCGAAATCCGCGGTCGCCCCGCCACTCTCTTCTCCCCCCTTCGCGTCTTCTTGCGACTCTTCGCGGCCCCCCCCCACTGCCTTCTCTTCCTTGGCGCTCTTGGCGGTCAATTCCCAACTTTTTTAGTTGAAATTGGCCACTCAATCTGATAGTGTACGGATGAATATTTATCGGATCTTTGACAACTTAGTTCACACAGCCCGCCCGCCGCTGGTCTTCCTGACGGCGCCGGCCCCGCGAGCGATAGGCGCAGTCGGCGTCCGTTCGTGCCCATTTCGTCGAGTCCACCTTCGTCTTCGCCAGGTGGAGACGGTGATCTCAGTGATCTCGGTGGACTCGCCATTTCCCGACGTTTTTGCAAACGCCCTTGTCTGCCAAATAAATTTGGCAGACAAGGCAGACATTGGCAGACTTGGCAGACATGGAGCAGCCAAGACACGAGTTGGCCAAATATTCAGTTGGCCAACATGGCCGTCTTGGCCGACACGCAAAAACCAGGCGTTTTCCAACAGCCGCTAGTCAGCCGCGACGCGCCAGCGGAGCGCGCCCCCTCACGCCCGTCACGGAATCAACTCCAAACAGACGAGCCGATTCGCCCCGCGGACGTACAACAGCCCATGCGACAGCACCGGCGCCGCCCAGGCCGGGTACTCCAACAGCGGTTGGCCCTCGGCGTCCTGCGGCGTGATCTCAGCCACCTGGTCGTATTTGTCCGGCGTCGCCCGCAAAAGCCGCAGGCTGCCGTCCTCGCTAAGGCAGACGAAATGGCCGTCGACCAGCAGCAGCGACGAACGCGACAGCCGCGGTTCCTGCCACTTCACCTTGCCGGTGGCGAGTTCGATGCACCGCAACTCGGCGTTCCCCCCATGCTGCCCGCTACTTCCGTACAGGTGGCCGGCGTCGTGGATCGCCGTGTTCCAGTGCAGCTCCATCGCCCGCTGCCGGCTACGAGCCTCGTCCTGCCAGACGACCTCATGCCCGCCGTCAGGTTTCACCCGCAACAGCGCCGCGCCGGGCCCGTAAGCTTCCGAAATAAAGACCTGATCATCGACAACCACCGGGCTGCTCGCGTTGACGCTCTCGAGTTTGCTCGCCCGCCAAGGGAACTGAAAATCAACATTTCCCGTCGCCGGATCGAGCATCACGAGCCCGCCGCGCGCCAGCACGAAGCAACGCTCCCTGTAGCCCCCGGCTCCGCCGGGGGGTGGGTCTCCATTCCGGTCGGCGTCGCCCTGTGTGGCGCTACCCCCCGGCGGAGCCGGGGGCTGCAAACGGGCAATCACTGGGCTCGCATAGCTCGCCAGTTCATCCGTCGCCTGCCAACGCACCTTGCCGGTCAATTTGTCGAACGCCACGAACCCGCTGCCATTGCCATCGACCTTCCCCTGGGCGGCGTAAACGTCGGACGGACTCCCCGGCGGGCTGCCGCCAATGTTCGCGATGAGCAAGTCGCCCCACACGATCGGCGTGCTTCCCACGCCAAAGAAATTCTTCACGACCCCAAACTGCTGGAGCGTATCAACCCGCCAAACTTCCTTCCCATCGACGACCCGCACGCACGCCAGGAGCCCCTCGGGACTCATGACATAAACCCGCTCGCCGTCGACCACCGGCGTCGCCCGCGGCCCGTTGTTGTAGCCGAGCATGTCGGTGAAGCTCGCCGGCAGTTCGTACTTCCACAGTTCCGCGCCCGTTTCGCTATTCCGACACGTGAGTCGATGGAGATCGCCATGCCGATCGAAATGAAACAACCGCCCCCGGCTGACTGTCGGAGCGCAGTAGCTCTCGCCAAGATCGCATTGCCACACGACCCGCAACGGCTTCCCGCCCGCCGCCGCAGCCGCGACTTCGGCAAGGCCCGTCTCCGGCGAACGACTGTCGCGCCGCGGACCCAAGAAGTCGGGCCAGTCGATCCCGTGAGACCGCGTCCCCAAATCTGCCGGCAGCGGCTCCGCCGCCCCCGCCAAGGAGAGCCCAGTGCCAGCCAAAACCAACGCCAACCAGAAGAGAAGAATGCATTTCATGCCCCCCAGCATAACGAATCAAGAACATTCCCGCGAAACCCCGCCCCTCGCACTCCCCACTCGGACTGGCGGCTTCAGCCGCCATTAGGCGCCACGGACGGTCCCGGTATTCGCCAACCAACGATCGGAGTAGCATGGGCAAACGACTCTGCCCCAAGTAGCCGCGGGTCAACGACCCGCCGGAGCGTGTTTCGAGAGACGTATGATTTAGGATGTCTAACTTGAAAAGAGAAGACAGTCTCGTCAGCAAATGAGAAATCATCAATTAGCAATCCCTGTAATCGCCGCTCCGGCGGGTCGTTGACCCGCGGCTACCATCCAACATCAAGCATCCAGCATCCCGTAACATGTCCGACATCGAACCACTCGACGCCTCCCTCCTCCCGCCGCGGCAGTTTTTCCGCTTCTCGGCCGACGTCCAGCGCGCCGACGGAATTGAGTCGCCCAAGGGATTCACGCTCGATGAAAGTTACCTGCTCCCCTCGCTCGGCGAACTCGACGGCCGGTTGACGTTCGCCGACGTGCGGATGGCCTGGAGCCCGCGCGGGTTGGCGTGGCAAGTGACGGTCGAGGGCAAAACGCAACTCCCCTGGTGCCGCGACTCGCGATTGGAGGATAGCGACGGCCTGCAGGTTTGGATTGATACCCGGGCGACGCTCAACGTCCACCGCGCCGGCAAGTTTTCGCACCGGTTCGTTTACCTGGCGCGCGGCGGCGGTTCGGCCGGCGACCAACCAATGGCGGAGCAGTTGCTCATCAACCGCGCCCGCGAGAATGCTCGCCCGGCCCGCGCCCGCGAGCTAACCGCTCGCGCGAAGACGAGCGGCAGCGGTTACACCCTTTGGGCCTTCGCCCCCGCCGACGCCCTCGGCGGCTACGATCCCTCGCAGCAGCCACGGCTCGGATTCACCTACGCCATTCTCGACCGCGAGCGCGGCCAGCAGACGTTCTCCACCGGCCCCGAGTTCCCCTACGAAGAAGACCCCAGTTGCTGGGCGGAACTGCGGCTAGTTTGACGGAGCCTTCAGCGAACATACGCCACCAATCGGTCCGCAAGGCCCGCAGACGTTCGCCTCAGCGTCTGCAGGAGCCGACGACGAAATCGCCCCCACGCTCGCCTGCACGGCGGCAGCGAGCAGGATTACCAGCGACAGAAATAAGAATGGTCGGCGTGACATAGCATCTATTATACGCACTTCGGAAGACGTCATTCTGAGTGAAGCGAAGAATCTGGAAGGCCGTTTGGTTCCCCAGATCCTTCGCTTCACTCAGAATGACGATCGCAGCGATTCCCGCGCCGCCCGCACCAGCGCCGCCGCTTCCTCGGCAGTGCCGGCAATCGCCGTGAGATGCCCCATTTTCCGCCCCGGCCGAGCCTCGGTTTTGCCGTACAGATGGAGCCGCAGTCGCGGATCGGCCAGCACGCGGGTCCACCGCGGTTCGCCCGTTTGCCAGAGGTCGCCCAACAGATTCGCCATCGCCACTGCCGGAACAAGCGTTTCGAACGACCCCAGCGGCAGCCCGCAGACCGCCCGCACCTGCTGCTCGAACTGCGAGCAGGCACAGGCGTCGATCGTCAGATGCCCCGAATTGTGCGGCCGCGGGGCGATTTCGTTCACTAGCAACTTGCCGTCGCGCGTGAGGAAAAACTCCACGCAGAGCAGCCCGACCATATCGAGTTCCCGCACCACGGCGCGGGCGATTTCGCGAGCGTCGTCGAACAGCTTCGCCACTTCCGAGCGCGGATACACCGAGACGTCGAGAATATGATGAGCATGATCATTCGCAATCGGCCCGAAGAACGCCTCCTCGCCGTTTGCCGAGCGAGCGGCGAGCATCGAGACTTCGCACTCGAAATCGACGAACCCTTCGAGGATCGCGGGCGCGCCGCCGAGGGCGGCGTGGGCCGCTTCCGCTTCGGCGACCGAGCGGACGAGCGTTTGTCCCTTACCATCGTAACCCCACGCGGCGGTCTTCAGCACGGCCGGCGTGCCGAATTCAGCGAGGGCCGCGGCGAGTTGCTCCTTGGTCGTCGCTTCAGCGAACGGCGTGCAGGGAATTCCCGCAGCCTTGAGAAAGCCCTTCTCACGCAGCCGCTGCTGCGTCGTGTGGAGGACGCGTCCGCCGGGTCTCACGGGGGCGAAGCGGGCCGCGGCTTCGGTCGCGGCGGCCGAGATGTTCTCGAACTCCAGCGTCACCACGTCGACCGAGCGAGCGAACTCGGCAACTGCCGCTTCGTCGTCGAACGAACCGATCGTTTGGCGATAGGCCACGTCCGCCGCGGGGGCATCATGTTCCGGGGCGTAGACGTGAACGCGATACCCCAGCCGCGCCGCCGCCATGGCGAACATCTTGCCGAGTTGGCCGCTGCCGAGCACGCCGAGCATGGCGCCAGGAAGGATCGGCGCGGCGTCACGATTGGTCCCAGGAGAAGCCGTCATGGCAAAGCGTTAATCCAACTGTTGGCCGAGCACGTCGTTCGTTTGCCGCTGGTGAAACTCGTGCAACTTCTTCCGCAGCTCCGGCCGTGTGCTGGCGAGGATTCGCACGGCGAGCAACCCGGCGTTCTTCGCGCCGGCCGTGCCGATGGCGAGCGTGCCGACTGGGATGCCGCCGGGCATCTGGACAATCGACAGCAGCGAGTCCATGCCGCTCAGCGCCTTGCTCTGCACCGGCACGCCGAGGACCGGCAGCACCGTTTGCGAGGCGACCATGCCGGGCAGATGAGCCGCCCCGCCGGCCCCGGCGATGATCAC
>JBGSMO010000266.1:0-3410 GCA_041740115.1 Pirellulales bacterium | reverse complement strand
CGCCGCCGCCTGAATCGCCCGACCTCACGGCGCCGCCGATCCGCACGCTCGTTTGGCCCGGACCCTCCGAGTAACCCAGCGTCGGTCCCGCCACGCAGCGATAGGCGCCGCTGGGGCCGAAGCCGCACGCCGTGAGGTTGCCAATCGCAGCGGTCTGTTGATTCACCTCGACGGCCGGCCCCGCAGGACGCGAGATCTCCAGCGCAGCGAGATCAGCTTGTTGATCGATCGCTACGACGAGCGCGCCATGACGCTTGCCGCTCGGATACTCAACGACAACTTGGCCTGTCCCTTCGGTGAATAAGTGCGCGCAAGTCAGCACCAGTCCGCGTTCGCCGCCTAGCGTGACGTCGATGAGCGTGCCGCTACCGACGTTGGCGCCGCCGGAGAGTTGATTGTGAATTCGGCACGAAGCGGCGGTTGGCGCCGTTTGCGTGCTTTGGCACTTGGCGATTAGCGATTCCTTGCCCGCTTTTTCTGAAACAGATTCGACGCCGGTGGTTGCTTCGTAAATCCCTCCCCTCATTGCTGCGCAAATTACTACCGCCCTGCGCACGGGCAACTTCGGGTTGCCCGTGCTCGGTTGCTCCCATCCCTTCGAGGGAGGGGGATCCAATACGCCCAGCGTTAAGCCGAGCAGCGACCAAACGAGTGCCGCCACGACCGCGATTGCCAATTCACTTCCGCCACAATGCGTTTGCAAGTTGCTCTTCATCACACGCCCCCCAACGTGAACCGGTAGCGATAGAATGGACTCCGCGCCAAATCGGCCGGCTCGGTGAGTCGATCCGCCAGGTGCGGCACCGGATCGACGCCGCCGCCAATCCGGTCGGCCATCGCGCAGGCTTGCGAACAAAACGGCGGCTGTTCCGCCACGCGACGATCATCACTGTCGGCGCCAACCCACAGTCGCCACATCGGCAGATGGCGCAGCGCTGCGAGCCAGACGCCCCGGTAGCCGTAATCGCACCCCGCGAGCCGTCGGATGAATCGCACGGCGCCGCGACGATCGAACTCCCGCCACCGCAGGCTGGGATTCACCTCGAAGACGTCGATGAGCCCGGGGTACTTCGAGGCCTGACTCTCTAGCGTCACCGCACGGCCCCCCTTCAACTCGCGCACTTCGCAGCAGAAGAGGTCGTTTCCCCACCACACGGCCCGGCCGGCGTGCGTGTAGTCGCTGCGACCGGCGACCGCGATGAGCCGCGCGATGGCGCCGCGGCCGCGAAACAGCAATAGGTCGCCATCTTTGATTTGCCCGGCCACCTCGGACAAATTGACGTGACACCGCATCGGACTTCCCCCTTTCCTCGCTTGCCGCAAGCGCACGAAAAAAGCCCGCCGCCGATCCGGGTGGATCAGCGGCGGGCTTTCGCGGATGGCCGATCTGCTCGACCTCCGCTCGATACCGTTTGACTGTGAATGCGACTCTAACGGATCGCGTGGCCCATTTTCAAGTCAAAAGTTTGCAGAATTATTTCTGCGACTATTTCACAAAAGAGTCGCCTTGCGTGGCCAATTTTTGCCGTCGCTCCAACGATTTGACGAAGGCCTCTCTTGGGGGAAGCGAGGCCCCGTAAGAGCCCCAAGAGATTTAATCTAACTGTATCTCCTGAGCCTCCCTCCCCCTTGAGGGGAGGGCTGGAGAGGGGGTGGAACCCGGGTACACCGCGTCAATCACCCCACCCTAACCCTCCGCCTCAAGAGGAGGGACCAGAAGAAATGTCTTGGCGCGGAACAACCTACCGCGCCGTCGTCGTCGCACGGCTCGCAATGCGGCCGTTGTAGTCGCGTTCGTAGGCGCTGAATTCGGCATAGACGGGGAAGTGGTCGGATACCATCTCGGCTTGTGCGAGCGTGAGTTTCAGCGGCTGGGCGTAATTCCAGACGCCAGAGCGGCCCATGTATTCAGTGGTCGACGGAGCGTGAATCAGCAAGTTGTCATAGAGGGCGTTTTGGCGGGTGTTGCTGAAAACGCCTGAGCCGCGAACGAGCGGCTTCAAATCGGGGATCAACCCGAGGCGGGTTTGACCCATCTTCTGGTCGTCGGCGTTGAAATCGCCGAGCATGATGACGTCATCCTCGTTGCCGCCGGCGCGGCGGACGACGCGGTAGACCTCCGCCAGTGCTTCCAATTCCTGCGTCAGCACCGGGGCGTCGGGATCAGTATGGACGTTCACCAGCGTGAACGTAAAGGCGACGCTGGAGTCGACCTTCGTGCTAAAACTGGCGACCAGCGGCTCGCGATGGAGCAGGTTATCAGGATCGCCCACCGTGTAGACGCTGGCGCGATCGATCATGATCTTTGCGGTATTAAAGACGTAAGCGTACTGCTCGGTCGACTTGCTGTTGCCGAGGCGCGGGCCAACGACGTAATCGTATTGGGCTCCCGCGGAGTTGACGAGGCGAACAAAGTCTTCCATGTGGCGGTCGCTCTGCGTACGGATCTCTTGGATCGCCACGACGTCGAACTGTTGGATGATATTGGCCAACGTTAAAGCGACGTTCCGTTCGCTCAGCTTCTTGTCGCCGAAGACTTGGATGTTAAACGAGGCGATCCGAATCGTTGGCCCGTCGTTCAATTGCGGAGCCGCGCCGCCGATCGTCACAGGCATGTTGGCTGTAGTCGCCTGCGGAAAGGCGGGCGGATTCGCCGGCGCGGTGGTGCCGGGATTCCAAACGCCGGGAGGCGCCGTGGCGGCGACTTGAGTCGACGGCGCGTTCGCATCAACGGTCAGCTGATCGAGCCCGCCGCCGCTGAGAAACATCCAAACGCCGCCGCCGAGGGCGATCATCGTGGCGAGTGATAATAAACGTTGCACGGCCCGCTCCTTGGGCGCGAGAGATGAAAGCAAATCCGTTTGCGAACGACGCGACGCCGCGTTCCCTAATTACTGTCATCCTGAGCGCAGAGAAGGATCTAGCGCCACTTGGGGGGCAAGATTCTTCGCTCCGCTGAGAATGACTGAGTAACGGGGCCGTTGGGGCGAGAGGCGGCGGGAGAGTACCGCACGCGAAGGATTGAGGCGAGAGAAGATAGGCAACGTCGCTGGCGTGCTGCCTGCTACGACTTCGCTGCTAGCTTCGCCAGATGGCCGAGTTCGGGGAGGATCAGCCGTTCCATCGCCAACCGCACCGCGGCCGTCGACCCCGGCATCAAGAAGACGGCGGTGCGGTCGATCATCCCGGCGCACGCGCGGCTCAACATGGCCGCCGCGCCGATCTCCTGATAGCTCAGCATGCGGAAGAGCTCGCCGAAGCCGGGCAGCTCCTTCGTGAAAAGTGCGGCGACTGCTTCGGGGGTCTGATCGCGCGGCGCGACGCCTGTGCCGCCCGTCAACAAGATGACGGCGACGTCGGACCGCGCGGCCAATTCCCGGACCACGGCGGCGACGGCTGTCGGCTCGTCC
>JBGSMO010000243.1:0-3845 GCA_041740115.1 Pirellulales bacterium | reverse complement strand
GACGCGCCCTTCGCCTGCAGACATGGCTGCGCGCATCGCGCCGCAGATCGCCGACGCCAATGCCGCGTTCGCACTCGTCCGCGCCAACGCGGCAAAGTGGCATGTCGACTCAGACCGCGTCGGCATGATCGGCTTCTCCGCCGGCGCCATGCTGACCATGGCCACCACCCTCAACAGCAGCGAGGCCAAACCTGCGTTCATCGGAAATATTTACGGACCCCTGTCCGCCGTGGACGTTCCGGCCGACGCACCCCCGCTCTTTATCGCCTTGGCCGCCGACGATCCGCTCTTTGGCGGCACGAACTTTGGCCTGATTGAAAGCTGGCATCAGGCCAAACACCCCGTGGAGTTCCACTATTACGAACAAGGCGGCCACGGCTTCGGGATGTACCCCAAAACGACCACCAGTACTGGGTGGTTCGACGCTTACGTCAAATGGCTGGCCATGCATGGCTACCTCAAGCCCAAAAACTAGCCGGTTTTTAGAAGGAGGTCAGGAAACGGATGCGGAGAGGCCTAAAGGACCACCATCCGCCACGCTATCGCCCGCTCCAGCCCCTTCGGCACAAATCCCGGACCATCCAAGCGGCTGCTCGCCTAGACCGCTAGAGCACACTGAAGAGACGAGTACCAGCAATCACGACGGCCTGGCTCGGCCGGCTGGCGCCATGCCTTGGACAATACGTTACTCCTCGCACTCGCTGCCACGTAATCCCCTGTTACGAGCGTTCTCGTTTAACACCGTCGGTCACCAGGCAGTAACCCTGACCAATCCGCCGCCAGCGACGCGCCGCTGGCGGCGTTCGTAAACCGCGGCGATATCAAAGAATCATCGACGTGTGACACCGGTCAATTAGGGACCCCGCAAATGACACAGTAAAACTGTGCCGCAAACTCATCTGCGCGGCGCGTCTGGCACACGGTGGTCGCTGTGGCCGTAGAAGCACATCGGCAAGCACAGCCTTTTTCTCAAACTCGTTCATTTAAGTTTGGGTAGCGATGTCGGGGCGACCTCCGCACCGAAGCTTCTGCCTTGGTCCGACGCCAACTATAGTGACGCTGTTTGGGGCCCGAGACACCGCCGTCCGGTGGCCCGAGTTGTCTTGGTTACGCAGCGAAAAAACTCATCAAGGGACATTGACCGATGACGACTATCTGGCGAATTCTGCGAGGCATTGTTCCACTATGCAGAAGTGAGATCGTGCCCGCGATGGGCGCTGTGGCGCTCGCGCTAGTCGGCCTGCAGGTCTCTGTCTTGCAGGCGGCGCCGCGGGACGTGGATGTGCTGGTGCTGAATTTTGACCCGGTCGTCCCCGGGCACGGCGGGCAGCGCGTGCATAGCATCCTGGGGTGGGCGAACCCGGCAACGTTGGCCGCCCAGTACGAGCAAGCGGTCTTCGAGGTCAGCGGCGGCGAGATCAATTACAACGTGGTCGAGTGGCGCGACCTGGATCACATTCCCACGAAGACCGACGGCTTTGCCTACACGCCGACCGAGTACGTGCAGAAGTGGCAGCAGGGCGGACCGTGGCACGATCCTGATGGGTCGAACTACGAGACGATCATGGCCCAGCAGGCCGTGCCCTCGCTCATCGACAACGGCACGATCGACGAGGTGTGGATGTTCGGCGGCCCCTACTTTGGCTTTTGGGAGTCGGCGATGGCGGGGCCGCGGTCGTTTTCGATCAACGGCGGCGTTTATTCAAACGTGCCTTCGAGCAAGCCGTTCGCGATCATGGGATTCAGTTACGAGCGAGAGCTCGCCGAGATGTTGCACAACCTGGGGCATCGCACCGAGGCCTCTCTCGCGCGGGCGTTTGGCGGTTGGAACATCGAGAATCCGCAAACCGACTGGGATCGGTTTACCGCCAACTACGCGCAGACGACGCAAGGCCCTTACGGCCTGGGCAGCGTACACTTTCCGGCCAACGGAGATTCGGACTACGACTACGGCAACACGCAAGTCGTGGAGTCGACGGCGCCGGATTGGCTGAACTACCCCGCGTCAACGGGCGTCGCGGAGCAGATCTCCTCGGCCGCTTGGGGCGGGAGCCATGAAGGCTACATGAGATACTGGTTTGAGCATTTGCCGCGGGCCGACAGCGTCGATCCCCAGTCGTTGCGACAGAATAACTGGTGGAACTATGTGTTCGACGTGGATGGTTACGACCAGGGCGGTTTGCCGCGCGGCACACCCGTACCTGGACCCGACGGCCACTTCTACCTGTTCGTCGACGATCCAGGCGTGCTGTGGCAGGAGGCGCTCGATGACTCGGCCACGAAGGAGTTCGGCGGCTACGAGGGGCACTTGGTGACAATCACGAGCCAGGAGGAGATGGATTACGTGAAGAACCTAGCCCAGGGCGAGATCTGGATCGCCGGCTCCGACGCGCAGCAGGAAGGGACGTGGCGGTGGGTGGCCGGTCCAGAGGCGGGCGACATTTTCTACACCGGCGGCGCCCCGGTGGGCTTCTCGCGCTGGGGCCCTGGCGAGCCGAACGGCGGCGGCAGCGAGGACGCGTTGCACCTGCTGTCGGGCGAGTTTTGGAACGACGTCGGCGCGACGTATCCCAATAATCGTGGTTACGTCGTCGAGTTCAGCGTGTTGCCGGGGGATTTTGACATCGACAGCGACGTCGACGGCATCGACTTCCTCACGTGGCAACGTCACCTCGGCGGCCCCGGCAACCTCAGCCAAGGCGACGCTGACGGCGATGGCAACGTGACCGACGCTGACCTGGTCATCTGGAAACGACAATTCGGGCCCGCGGCGGTCGCGCCGTCTGCCGCCGTGCCCGAGCCAGCGAGCGCGCTGCTCGCGCTAATGGCGGCCGCCATTGTGTTCGTGCGATGCCGCCTCAGCGGATCTCGATTCGCAAAAACTCGTTGCGATTGAGACACGCTAAGAAACGACCGTTTATTGAAGCGACGGCGCCACTTATTTATTAATCCATTCCGGAGGCGGCTCGATCTCGGCGGCCGGTTCGTGTCCTGCATCTTTTCGCCCGCTTCCTGCCAGCCGGCTGATGGCGCGAACGGTCATGTCGTGATCACACACAATCTGACAACTAAGCCTGATGCCCGACAAGCGACGTGCCGCCAGCACATCGCGCTCGGCAACTGTCATCCGATCGGGCTCGCCGGCGACAAACTCGACCCGGCAGGTTGTGCAGCGTGCATTTCCACCGCAGGCATGCAGTTGATCGATTCCCGCGTCTTGCTCGAGAGCAAGCACTAGGCGCTTGCCTTCGGTGACCTCGAATTCGCCGACCCCTTCTACGACTAGCTTTGGCATCGATGGCTCCCGTCAGGCGTTCAGGAATGGCAATCGCATTGTTCCAAGCCATCTAGATGCGGGCAAGTCGGGGCGTCGCCCCATGACGATCCGTACGGCCGGCGGGCGCCACCCCACTGGGCGCGCGTGATCGATTTCGACCGGTTTTGACCCGCCGCATACTGTGCGTCGTCAACCCATGCGTTTGATGGCACTGGCCCGGCGCTCCGGAAACCCATCTCCGCGCTCAGTCTGACACACAGCGGTCGCTTTGAACGCCAAAGCGCCCCAGCAACCCAACGTAATCCGGCATTGGCGTCGGGCGGGCGGCTGCCTTTGTTGGCAAAATGGTGATGGTTCGCTCAGTTAGGTTATCATGAATGTCATGACCAATGCGTTTGAAAACACGTGTCAGTGGGTACGCCATGCTTCCTTAGAACGTGTTTTGAAATTGCCTGATTAAACGAAAACAGCTACGGCTCCCTGCCTTTGGTGCCAGCCGAAGGAAGGAGCCGTAGCATGAAAACGGAGTGCGAGTATCCCAGCGATGTGACTCATCGACAATGGCAGT
>JBGSMO010000237.1:0-6788 GCA_041740115.1 Pirellulales bacterium | reverse complement strand
CCCCAGTCACTCGCCGCGCTAAAAACGCCCGGCGGGCGACGATGGGGCGAGCCGCTCGTCACGCAGGGCGTCCTCGCCGCGGAGAGCGAGCAGCCATATGTGGTCGATCGCATCCCGCCGCCGCGCGAGAATCCGTTCGGCGCGCTGTTCTACATCGCAGGGGTCGACTTCTTTCCCAACGGCGACGCGGCCGTTTGCACGGTGCATGGCGACGTGTGGGTCGTGCGCGGGCTCGATGCGGAACTGAAGAATGTGACTTGGCAGCGTTTCGCCACGGGGCTGTACCAACCGCTCGGCCTCGAAGTGGTTGACGGCAACGTGATTGTGCTCGGCCGCGATCAGTTGACGCGGCTGCATGATGAGAACGGCGACGGCGAGGCTGATTTTTATGAGTCGTTCAATCATGATTTGATCATCCACGGGCTTCCCCACGCGTACGCGATGCGGCTCGAACGGACGCCTGACGGGAGCTTTGTGTTTTTGAAGTCGGGCGAGGGGCCGCATGGGAGCGCGCTGCTGAAGTTGAGCGCCGACGGCGAGCGGCTCGACGTGCTCGCGCGCGGGTTCCGGCATCCGTTCGGCATTGGCGCCGGGCCGAAGGGCGAGATCACGGCTGCCGACAACGAGGGAAATTGGGTGCCGTCGTCCAAGATCGATCTCATCACCCCTGCCGGGTTCTACGGGTTCCTCGGCGGGGCGGCGGAGCAAGGGGACCATCCCGATCCGCTGCGGCCGTTGTGTTACATCCCGAAGGTGGCCGACAATTCGAGCGGCGGGCAGTTCTGGCACACCAGCGAAGCGTGGGGCCCGTACCATCGCGGCGGGATGTTTCACTTTTCGTGGGGGCGTTGCACGCTCCATGCGGTGCTGGAGCAGCACGCAGGCGACGTTCATCAGGCGGCGACGGTCGAAATGCCCGGGGTGCTATTGGAAGCGGGGCCGGGCGAGGCGGAGTTCAGTCCGCTAGACGGGCAACTGTACGTCGTCGGGCTCGACGGTTGGCAGACGGCGGCGACGGTCGACGGTTCGCTGGAGCGGATTCGGTATACCGGGAAGCCGGTGCTGTTGCCGAGCAGTTTCGCGGCGTATGCGGACGGGATTGAGATTGGGTTCGACGCGTCGCTTGATCCGGCGTCGCTCAAGCGGACCGACGCCGTGCGCGTGGAACAGTGGAATTACCAGTGGAGTTCGACGTACGGTTCGTATCACTACTCGGTGCAGGAACCGGAGCGCGTGGGGCATGATGTGCTGGCGGTGGAACAGGCGACTCTTTCGTCCGATGGGAAGCGGCTTTTTCTAAAGATCGCGGGGCTGCGGCCGGTCGATCAGATTCAGGTGTCGCTGGACGTGGCCACTGCCGCGGGCGAACCGGTGAAGGCGAACGTTTACGGCACGATCAATGGGCTGGTCGAGCGTAGCGACGTTCGAGCGGCGGCTGCGGCGGAGGGACCAGCGACGTTGGGGCAGTTGCTCGCCAAGGAAAACTTGGTCGCGTGGTGCATCGTGCCGTTCGACGCGAAGCGACGCGGGCCAGAAGAACGGGCGGCGATGCTGGAGCGGTTGGGGATCAAGCGCGTCGCGTACGACTGGCGCGAGGAGCATGTGCCGCAGTTCGATGCGGAGCTTGAAGCGTACAAAAAACATGGCATTTATTTGCACGCGTTCTGGACGCCGGTGAATACGGCGACGCCGCTGGAAGAGCCGCACTGGCCGCTGATTCTCGACTTGGCGAAGCGTCACGACGTGCGGCCCGAGTTGTGGGTGATGCTGAACGACGCGCTAGTGACGTCGCTGCCCGAGGAAGAGCGTGCGGTGCGTGCGGCGGAGATCTTGGCGCCGGCCGCTCGCGCCGCCGCCGAGCAGGGATGCAAGATCGGCCTCTACAATCACGGCGGGTGGTTCGGCGAACCTGACCATCAGATTGCGATCATTGCCGCACTGAAGTCGCTCGGCGTCGACAATGTGGGGATCGTTTACAACTTTCATCATGGCCATGAGCACATGCAGGACTTTCCCGCGCTGGCGAAGCGGATGACGCCCTATTTAATGACGGTCAACGTCAACGGCATGCGGGCCGGCGGGCCGAAGATCGTGTCGTTCGGCGAGGGGGATGACGGGGGCGCGGCGGAGCGGCGGATGCTCGGGGCGCTGACGGCGGCGGGGTATTCCGGACCGATTGGGATTTTGGGGCACAGGGAGGAACGGGATGTGGAGGAATGCTTGCGGGAAGGGCTGCAAGGCGTGGGCTCCGCGCAAAACGGCCGCTGAATCCTCCTATTCGCCGGCAGTGGTAGGCCGTGCCTAGAGCAGCGTCCGAATTGACGAATTGGGGCGCCACTCCAAGTCGGCGGCGAAGGCGGCGTTGACAATCGAACAATCGGCGCGGTTGGTCGTTTCGCCGGCGTCGGACTCGGGCGCCGCGACGGCCTTCTTGAATGGCGACGGGGGCGTCACGACGAGCGACGGCAGCGAAGCTTCGTCGAAGAAGGCCTGACGTTCTTGCAGTGCCTCAACGTCCTCCGCCCGCGAATAGGATGCGGCAGGGCGAATGACCGGGATCAATGGACTGACGTTCAACGAATGCAGCCCGGCAGTCGACGGCTCGTCGGCGTCGGCTTGAAGTTCGGCATCCAGCGTCGACGCCGTCGCGGCAACGGAGATGCTGGTCGCCGCCAAACTTTCAATCGCTGGTACATTGCCCGCAGCGCCGTAGTTCGCTTGCCAGGCGGCAAGGTCGGAACCATTCACGGCGCCGTCGTCGTTGTCGTCGGCCGCGTCGCCCGCATCCGCAGCGCCGAACTGCCGCTGCCAGAGGAGGAAATCGGCGCCGTCAACGGAGCGGTCGCCGTCGAAGTCGCCGGAGGGTGATGCGGGGTCGAGCACCCAAAGTTCGCGGCCGTGGACTTTGTCGTCAGCGGCGAAGAAAAGTCTGCCGTTAACGTTTGTCAGCCATTCAGGATACGAATCGCCGCTGCCCCGATTAATGTCAGCGACGCGGACGGCGTCTTCCATCGTGCCATCGGTTTTCCACAGCTCGGCCCCGCTGCTACCGTCATTTACCGAGAGGTAGAGTTCGCCGTTAAGCTCACCGAGGGGCCTAACGTGATAATAGTCGTCGGGCGACAGCACGAAGGTTCCTTCCGCCGTGCCGTCGGTCCGCCATAGTTTTGGGCTTGAGAACAGTAGTGGCGGAGCGCTGAAATAAACCAAGTCGCCGACGGCGACGAACATATCTGTTTGCAAACCATAGAGACCTGCAAGGATTTCTTTCACAAGGTAAGTTCCCCCCTCGGTTCCGTCGCTGCGCCAAAGCTCGCTGCCGTGCACGCCGTCGTTGGCGCGGAAGTAGATGACGCCGCCGTTCGCGGTGATGCCGGCGATCATTGACGACGCATTGCCCGGCAAGACGTCCTTGACCATGTAGGTGCCGGCGGCGGTGCCGTCGCTGCGCCAAAGTTCTTCGCCGTAGACGCCGTCGTTGGCAGCGAAGTAGACGACGCCATCGACAACTCCGACACGGGGATCTGCCTGCAATGCGAGCGGCGCCGCCAGCGTCGTCAGCCGAATGGTTCCAGCTTCCGTGCCGTCGCTGCGCCAGAGTTGCGTCCCGTTCGTTCCGTCGTTGGCGAAAAATTGGAGGACGCCGTTGATGTTCGCCAAGCCCTGCGGCCGGCTGTCGCTGGGGCCTGGATTGAGGTCGACGACTCTGCCTGTCCCTTCCGGCGTGCCGTCGCTTTTCCAGAGTTCGACGCCGTGCGCAGCGTCGCCGAGCGTGAAGTAGAGCGCGCCGTTGACGTCCGCCATCTCGGCAGGCGCAAGGTTGTAGGAAGGGCTTCCAAAGCTGGCGACGATCGTCGTGCCGGCGTCAGTGCCATCGCTCTTCCATAATGTTTCTTCGGAGCCAGAGCCCGCATACTTGAAAGTGAAGAAAAAGAGGCTGTCTCCGACTCCTGTCATTTTTTGAGGATACGAATCCTCGGTGCCAACGTTGATTTCTTTGACGAGGGTTGTTCCGCCGACGGTTCCGTCGCTCGTCCAGAGCTGATGTCCGTAGCTGCTAATGGCGGCGAAAAGGAGCTTGCCGCCGATAGATCTCAAGCTGCTCGGACGTGAGTTACCGGAACCGGGAGCGATGTCTTTCACGAGCATCGTGCCGGCGCCAGTGCCGTCGGTCACCCACAATTCCTCGCCGCTGACGCCATCGTCATACTCAAAGAAAAGGCGGCCGGCATAGTCGACCGCTCCCTCCAATCGCACGTCATCTCCCCCCGGAACGAACTCTTTGACTACGATGGCGCCGGGAGTAACGCCGTCGCTCATCCGCAGCTTGGGAATGTTGGTGCGGTCGTAGCCGCTAAAGAAAAGCTTTCCGCCGACGCTAGCCAGATATTGCAGGTGGAACCCTTCAGGCCCGGGCACGATGTCTTGGACGAGTTCGGTCCCTGCGACTGTTCCATCCGTTTTCCAGAGTTCGACGCCGTGGACTAGATCATTAGCGGTGAAGTAAACGAACTCGCCGGCGACAGCCAGCGTCAACGGGCTCCGATCTCGGAACCCGACGTTGAACTGCTTGATCAAGACAGTGCCAGCCTCAGTCCCGTCGCTCTTCCATATTTCTCGCCCTTGATCTGTGCCGGAGACAAAATAGAGCATGTCGCCGAGCGTGACCGGCATCGCAACTGCCGCAGGATGGCCCGGGCCGAACGATTTGACTAGCGCCGTACCGGCGGTCGTGCCGTCGCTCTTCCAGAGTTCGCCTTCGTCAAAATCCGAGAACGAGGAAAAGTAGAGCGTGCCGTTCAAGTTCACCAGGGAACTGATGCTGCCCACGTCCTCGACGACGACGACGGTCCCCGCAATTGTACCGTCGGTCTTCCACAATGAAGTGACGCCGTCCCAATCAGTCTGCGTGAAATAGGCAACGCTTCCAGCCGCCGTCAAATCGCGCAGGTCAGGCGAGGACGGGACGTTATCGGGAGGGATATCATAGATAGGAGACGTGCCTGCTTCCGTTCCATCGCTCTGCCAGAGTTGTTGCCCATTAACGCCGTCGTCGGCGGTGAAGAGAAGCGTTCCGTTCAAATTGACGAGTCCGCTTGGCCCCGAGCCGTAGGTTCCGTACCAAATGTCTTTCACCAGGTAGGTGCCGGCCTCGGTGCCGTCGGTGCGCCAGAGTTCGCTGCTGCCGCTATAAATGCTTGACGCACCGGCATAGTCGCGCGCCGTGAAGTAGGCGATGCCGTTCATATCGGTGAACCCAGACAAGGTTGCGCTGTTAGCGGGCGTCTGGTTGACGTCGATCAAACGCGGCGACGCGCTGAGCATGGCGCGATCTTCGAGACGCTCAAAGGAAAGCTGTTGGTCTGCGGATGACGAGCGAGCGTCGACGCGAAGAGAGCGGGCCATCGTTGATCCTGAACGATCGTGTCTGTGGTGCGACCTTGATCCGCTGGATCTGGGGCCGTGGCGGCGACGAACGGCCAAGTAGCGGATGGGGTCGTCCAGTGTAGCGGGTTTCTTGGGGAACTGGGCGGGAAGTTAGGCGAAGAATCGTGGGGAGGAGAGAAAAGTGTGTTGCGGCGTTGGGGCGCGATCCGCCGGCGCGGCTGACATGGTGGGTGGAGGATTTCTTTAACGGGAAATGGGCTTGGCGTCCAGCGTTTTGCGGCAAATGCCGGCGTTTCGACGCTGTCAGCGACCTAGGCGTATCGGGCTGAGCGGGGTATTTTGGCAGTTTCTGCGGAGGGGGCGTGCGCTCGCTCCGGCGGGTTGGAACGGGCGGCGGGGAACACTGATGTTCACCGGGGCCGGGGACGGCCCGGCTCGCTGTTACTTGCTGAATGTTGCTATGCCTGCCGCTACCGATCGTCGCGTTGTGATTACGGGCCTGGGAATCGTCTCGCCGCTGGGGAGCGATCTGGGCGAGTTCTGGTCGGCGCTCATCGGTGGGCGGAGCGGGATCGAGCCGCTAGCGAATCTCCCCGCGCTCGACGGCAAGGTGACCTTCGGCGGCGAGTGCCGGCAGTTTGCGGGCGAGATCGACAACTTTGGCGAGCTCGAAAAGGATCTGAAGAAGTCGATCCGCAAGGCGCTCAAGATGATGTGCCGCGAGTCGATGATGGCGGTCGCCTCAGCGCAACAGGCGATTGTCGACGGCGGATTCGGAACCACGCCGATGGATCCGGCCACCAGCGGCGTCGTCTTCGGCAGCGACTACATGCTGAGCCCGCCGGAGGATTTCATCAGTGCGATGAAGAAGGCGGGCATCGGCGCCGGCGGGTTTGAGTACGGCAAGTGGGGGACCTACGGCCTGCGGGACATGAACCCGCTGTGGATGTTGAGCTACCTGCCGAACATGCCGGCGAGCCATATCGCGATTTTCAACGATCTGCAGGGGCCGAACAATTCGCTCACGATGCGCGAGGCCTCGGGGCTGATGGCGATTCGCGAGGCGGCGCAGACAATTGCGCGCGGGCACGCCGACCGAATGATCGCCGGGGCGACGGGGACCCGGATCCACTCGTTCAAGACGGTTCACGCGACGCAAACCGAGCAGCTCGCCAACCCCGAGTTGCCGTCGCACGAGGCGTCGCGGCCGTTCGATGCGAATCGGACCGGCATGGTCGTCGGCGAGGGCGCCGGGGCGGTGTTGCTCGAAGAATACGAAGCAGCGAAGGCCCGCGGGGCGAAGATTTACGGCGAGCTATTGAGCACCGGCAGCAGCGCCGTGGCCGACCCGAACCTGAAAGCAGGCCGGCAAGCGGCGCTGGCCAACGCGGCGCGGGCGG
>JBGSMO010000206.1:0-31277 GCA_041740115.1 Pirellulales bacterium | reverse complement strand
GGGTACGGCCATGAGGAGCCTCCTGCTAGTCCTGCGTGGCCTGGGATAGGCGACGGTGTATCCTATGCGACCCCTCTGAATTAGCAGAACCGCCATCTGGCGGGAAGAGTCTTTTTCTCATCGCTATTGATGCTGGTCGATTACCTACCCAGGGCCGATAGAATACCTAACGTTACACCCAAGCGGATGGACCACCTCCCATGAGCGCGACGAGCAGCTTTTCCAAAGTGGCCCAGCTGAAGACGCCAGCGGCGTTGCGCGAGCGGTTTGCCGCCCTGGGCGTGAATGTCCCCGTGGACGACCGCATTCTGACCGCCGCCGAAGGCTCGCCCCTGGCCCAATCCATCATCGTCGGCGGCTTTAAGGTCGGCAATCGCTGGTGCATCCACCCAATGGAGGGGTGGGACGCCAACCGCGACGGTAGCCCGAGCGACTACACGCTCCGTCGCTGGCGTAACTTCGGCCGCAGCGGCGCGAAGCTGATCTGGGGGGGCGAAGCGGCCGCCGTGCAACCGACGGGGCGCGCGAACCCGAACCAGACGCTCGCCACGCCTGAGAACAGGCGCGGCCTCGCGCAACTCCTCGAAGAATGCCGCGCCGGCCACGTCGAACAAACCGGCTCGCTCGACGGATTGCTCGTAGGTTTGCAACTCACCCACTCCGGTCGCTTCTGCAAACCAACTGATCACGCTAAGTGGGCGCCAAAGATCGCCTACCACCATCCGTTGCTCGACGAGAAGTTTAAGATCGATCCCGCCGACACGGCCTGCGTTCTGAGCGATGACGAGCTCGAAGTCTTGATCGATGACTACGTCGCCGCGGCGCGGCTGGCGTACGACGTCGGCTACCAGTTCGTCGACGTGAAGGCGTGCCACGGCTACCTGCTGCACGAGTTCCTCAGCGCGCGGACTCGCCCCGGCAAGTTCGGCGGCGATCTCGACGGCCGCTCGCGCGTTCTCTTTACGGTGATCGATCGCATCGGCAGCGAGATCCCCGGCCTCATGGTCGGCGTCCGGCTCAGCGCCTTCGACACGATTCCCTATCGCACCAGCCGCGAGGTCGGCCAGCCGATGGCGTACGACCGACTGTTGCCGTACGAGTTCGGCTTCGGCGTCGACGAGCGCGATCCGCTGCAGTTCGATCTCACCGAGCCGATCGAGCTGATGCGGCGACTGTCGGAGCACGGCGTGGCAATCATCAATCTCACCTGCGGCAGTCCTTATTACGTTCCCCACATCCAACGCCCGGCGATCTTCCCGCCAAGCGACGGCTACCAGCCGCCCGAGGACCCGCTCGCGGGAGTCTGGCGGCAGATCGATTCCGTGCGGCAGTGCAAGGCGGCGCTCCCCGACGTGCCGCTCGTCGGCAGCGGTTACTCGTACCTGCAAGACTATCTCCCTCATGCGGCGCAGGCGGCCGTGCGCAACGGTTGGGTCGATTTCGTCGGCCTGGGCCGGATGGTCCTCAGCTACCCCGAGTTGCCGCACGACTGCCTGGTCGAAGGGAAGCTGAAGCGGAAGCTGGTTTGCCGCACCTTCAGCGACTGCACCACCGCCCCCCGCCATGGCCTCATCTCCGGCTGCTATCCCCTCGACGAACACTACAAGCGTCTCCCCGAACGCGAGGAACTGACGGCGATCAAGCAGAAGCTGAGTGAAGGGTAACGGCGGTTCCCATGCTCGTCATTCTGAGCAAAGCGAAGAATCTAGCAGCTCGAGTGAAACATCAGATCCTTCGCTACGCTCAGGATGACAGGACTTTGCATGGTCGTCCTGCGCGCCGTCGCCACTTCGACGACACTTGCCGTCGATTCGACGCGAGCGAGCCCGCTCGCCCGCTCCCGGAACTTGAGTCTGCTCCACGAAAATCGGCCAAATATGGCCGCTATTCCCCGCTGCGCGCCGATTGGCACGTCGCCTGCGTTCAGCTTCTACCGTCAGCTCGGGCCGAGCGCGGTTTACTTGCCGCCGCCCGAGCGGTGGAAGTTGCAGCAGGCGCGCCACGCGCCAGGGAGAGCGGTCATGTTACGGAAAATCGGATTAGCGCTGGCGGCGGTCGCCGCCATCGGGGTCGGTTGGGGCGCCGCGTCGTCGGCCGAAGCGGGGCATCCGCACGGCGGACATCATGGCGGTCACCACGGCGGGCATCACGATCGCTACGACGACTACCATCACCATCATCACCACCATGCCGGCTATCGCGGCTACGGCGGGTACGGCTTCGGTTACAGCGGTCCGACGAGCGTCCGCAGCATTTACGGACCGTCGTATCAGAGTTTCTACGGCACGCGCTATAGCGGCTACGGCGGAGGCTACGGTTACGGCGGTCGTGGTTACGACCGTTGCTACGGCCCCAGCTACGGCCGCGGCGGCGTGAGCATTTCGTTCGGGTTCTAGTTCGACCCTTCGGAAGCAGACGTCCCCGGCACGTCGGACTGGCCGCTTAAGCGGCCAGTCCAATGCGGACTCGGTCCCGCAAGGCGTCGCGTATCGGATTGAGCGTACTGGCGTCAAAATGATGGCATTCGCTTAAGGGAGGCCAAGGCCATTTGTGTGGAGGAAAGTCGTAAGTGGCTGGTGTTCCAGGGCTTGCGTCGTCACTCCAGCGAATGGCACAAGGCCTGCGTTAGTAGCTAGGCATCAGCAGCGGAAAACAGAGGAAGAGCGTCATCCACCCAGCCGCCGCTTACAGAGGTCAATCGTCAGAGGGAGTTCGAGTCATGTTGAAGCGCATCCTGTTAGTCGTCGCCGTCGTCGCGGGAACCACGCTCGCCGTCGCCCCCCAGGCCGACGCCGGGGTGTTCGTCCGCCGGGTCGCTCCGGTCCGCCGCGTCGCTTATCCCCCCTACCCCGTCGCGCGCCGCGCCGTCGTCGCCCCGGTCGTTCGTCCCATGGTCTACCCGGCTTATCGCCCGGTGATCTACGGCGGCCCTAGCTTCTACGGCCCCAGATACTACAGCCCCGGGATTTCGGTTGGCATCGGGTTCTAGTCCGTAGGTTCGGCAAAGACGTATCGTTCGCCAGGACTTGTGCGGGTGGCGAACGACTAATAGCCGCCTGTCAGCTTACCAAGCTGGCAGGCGGTTTGTTATTGCGCTGGAGTAAGAGTGTCATCCTGAGCGAAGCGAAGGATCTGGCGGCCCGAGCGAGCTTCCAGATTCTTCGCTCCGCTCAAAATGACGACTCGAACGCCCGTCATTGGATTGCTAGCACGCTCCAGTTCTTCGTCGCCCAAGGAAGAATCCTCATGAACCGCGCAGTTCCTTCCGATGATGGCATATGAGTACCTCTCGAACTGCCCGACCAGTCTGCGCCTTGCCGCACGACGCCTGCCGTTAGCCGCCGCGCTGCCATGCTCGTCATCATCAGCGACCTCCACCTGACCGACGGAACCAGCGGGTCGACGATATCGCCCGGCGCGTTCCAGTTGTTGGGCGAGCGGATCGCCGACCTCACGATGGGCGCCTCGCAACGGCGCGACGGCAGCTACCGGCCGATCGAGCGGATCGACTTGCTGCTGCTGGGCGACGTCCTCGACGTAATCCGTTCGAGCCGTTGGCTCACGAGCCGTTCGCGTCCCTGGGACGATCCGAACTCGCCGGCGTTCTTCGAGACGGTCTCCCAAATCACCGGCGACATCCTGCGCCGCAACGAAGAGGCGCTTGGCGAGTTCCGCAAGCTCGCCCAGCAAGGGGTCGCCATCCCCGCCGCTACCCGCGACGGCCGACCGGCTGATCGCCAACTGCTGCCGATCCCGGTTCACATCCATTACATGGTGGGGAACCACGACTGGTTCTACCACTTGCCGGGCGAGAACTACTCACGCCTCCGCCGGCAGATCGCCCTCCATATGGGGTTGGTCACGAATCCCGAAACTCCCTTCCCGCACGAAGCGTGGGAATGCAACGAGTTGCTGCAGACGATGCGACGGCACAAGGTCTTCGCTCGCCATGGGGACGTCTACGATCCGTTCAATTTTGAAGGTGATCGCAACGCCAGTAGCCTCGGCGACGCGATCGTCATCGAACTGCTCAACCGGTTCGGCGCCAAGGTCGCTCAGCAACTGGCCGACGACTTGCCGGAGGCCGCCATCGCCGGGCTGCGCGAGATCGACAACATCCGTCCGCTGCTGCTCGTGCCGGTTTGGATCGACGGCTTGCTCGAACGAACCTGCCCCCACCCGGCTACCCGGAAGCAGGTGAAGAAGGTGTGGGACGAGTTGGCCGACGAGTTCCTCGACCATCCGTTCGTTCAGCATCGCGACACCTGGTGCCCGGTCGACGTCGTCGACGGCCTGCAGAAGGCCCTAAAGTTCAGCCGGCGCTTGTCGGTCGGTTGGGCGAGTTGGATCGCCCAGTGGATGTGGCAACTCCGCGGGGCCGACAACGCCTCGTATTTTCAGCACGCCCTCTCGGAGCAAGACTTCCGCAACCGCCGGGCGCGGCACATTGTTTACGGCCATACCCACGGTCACGAGACGGTGCCGCTGGACGCGAGCTTCGCGGAAGGGTATGTCTTGAATCAGGCGTACTTCAACAGCGGTACCTGGCGGCGGGTCTACGAGCAGACCCGCTTTGCCCCGCATGAGCAGGAGTTCATCGCGGCCGACACGTTGACGTACCTGGCATTTTTCAAAGACGACGAGCGCCGCGGCCGGCCGTACGAAACCTGGACCGGCACGCTCGGCATCTCGCCGCTGGCGGGGACGACGCTGCGAGTCGATTCGGGATTGAAGAGCGATGCCGCGACACAACCGATTTCGACACCAAGCGTACCGGTCCGAGCCCCCCACTTCGCCCTACCGCCTACTCACGTCCGGGCCGCCGACGGAGCCTTCGTCCGCTGAGTTCGATCGGCGGATGGCCGCGGCGGGCGCTAAGTTCTCGCAAGCGGGCGTGGCGGCGATCTACTGCGTCCACGGCACGTTTTGCGGCGACGACTTGCTGGGGTTGTTTACGGAGCTGGAAGCGTGGGCGCCAAGTCTCGCGCTGCCCATGCGGCGCACGCTCAAGCGGGCGATCGACGCCGTCATTGGCGAGACGGCTAACTACACGCCCCCCTTTGCTGAGCGGATGGAAGCGGCCCTGAGCGCCGACGCCCCGCGCCGCGTGCCGGTCAGGCTGTTCAATTGGTCGAGTCAGAATCACCACATCGCCCGTGCCGACGGGGCCGTGCGGTTGATCGATGAGTTGGCGACGTTTGGCGAACAGTTGCCGAGTTCACAGGATGATCCGCGCGTCCTCCTCTGGGCCCACAGCCATGGCGGCAACGTCTTCGCGCTGCTCACCAACCTTCTCGGCGCCGACGAAGCCGCGCGGCAGGAGTTCTTTCACGCCTCGCGCACTTTCTTCCGGCCGTGGATCGCGACGAGCCCCGACCTTCCAGTCTGGGATCGCGTCGAGCAACTACTCGCCGACCCGCAGCATCCGTTGCGGCGACTGAAGCTCGACGTCATCACCTACGGCACGCCGATTCGCTACGGCTGGGACGCCGGCGGTTATCACAACCTGCTCCATGTGATTCACCACCGGCCGCACGCGAAGCATCACGCCCATCGCGCGCCGTATCCTCCCTGGCCGCACGATGTCGTCGCCGCCGAGCATGGCGACTACATTCAACAAGTCGGCATCGCCGGCACGAACCTCCCGCCGCTGCCGATCGCGCTGCGCACGTTTCTCGCCGATTGGCGCCTCGGCCAACTGCTGCAGCGAGACCTCGGCGGCTGGCTCCGCTCGCGGCTCATACATGGCATGCGCGTCCACGAGGACGGAACCACGCTGCTGGTCGACTACGATGATCCCCATTGGCTACCCTGGATGCATGTGTTGGGGCACGCCCCTTACACCCGCAGCCACTGGTTGCCCCTCCACTGCGAATTGGCGGCGGAGCATTTTTACTCGAAGTAACAACTGCTAGCGGCTTCACCATGCCAGAGTTCCTGCAGATCACCACGACCGCCGGCAGCCGCGAGGAAGCCGATCGCATCGCGACGACGCTCGTCGATCGCCAACTCGCTGGTTGCGTGCAAATCGTCGGCCCCATGCGCAGCGTCTATCGCTGGCAAGGGCAGATCGAGCATAGCGAGGAGTGGCTGTGCCAGATCAAGACGACGCGCGAGCAGTACGCCGCCGTCGAAGCGGCGATTCGCGAGATTCATTCCTACGACTGCCCGGAGATTATCGCCACGCCGATCGTCGCGGGCAGCGAGACATATCTGCAGTGGCTCGCAGCGCAGATTTCAGCGCCCGGCTCCGCCGGCGAGTCAAGAATCTAACTTTTTCTACTCAGGGAGCCAAGGGAAGGCTTTTTAGGTTTGTCGGAAAGCTAGCCACCAAGACACAAAGGCACTAAGGAAGCAAAAAGAAGATGTCTGAGACGAAATCCCGCTTGAGTTCGGATAACTTCACTTCGCTTTTTGGCTTTTTTCCTTGGTGCTTTTCTTCATGCCTTGGTGGTTAATCTTCAACCGCTAGCCCAATAACCGCCGCGGGCGTGGTCGAACTGGGCGGCGGCGCCGCGGACGTTGTCGTCGGTGCGTCCGTCGCGGAAGACTTCTTGGCCGCGGACCCAAGTGCGAACCGGCAGGCCGACAACGTCGACGCCGTTCCAGGCGCTCCAGCCGCATTTGGTGAGTTGCTCGGCGTTGCGGATCGTGTGGCGGCGGTTCAAATCGACCAGCACGAGATCGGCGTCGTATCCCTCTTCGATGCGGCCTTTGCCGACGACGTCCCAGACGCGGGCCGGAGCGTCGCACATCCACTGGACGACTTGCTCCAGACTGCAACGGCCACGGTGGACTTCGTTGAGCATCAGGGCGAGACTGTTCTCCACGATCGGCATGCCTGACGGCGATTGCGGATACGGCTTTTGCTTCTCTTCGAGCGTGTGAGGCGCGTGGTCGGTGGCGATCACTTGGATGCGACCGTCGCGGAGGGCCTCCCAGAGGCGGCGATTATCATCGGCCGACTTGAGCGAAGGGTTCATCTGAGCGCGCGTGCCGAGCAGCGGGTAGTCGTCGACGTTCAGCAGCAAATGATGCGGGCACGCCTCCGCCGTGATCACGCGGCGCGACGGATCGTCCCCGACGTCCGCGTACTCTCCGACCCCAGCAAAGTAGTCCCCTAGAATATCAGTCTCATCCCCCGTCGACACATGCAACACATGAAACCGATGCCGATGCCGCACGGCGAGGTCGATTGCACGCTTGGTGGCGACCGTCGCCGCCGTCACATCCCGAATCTTCGAATGGACCGCCACGTCGGTTACGCCGCGATAGCGCTCGGCGTTCGCCCGCACGGTCGCCTCGTCTTCGCAGTGAGCGGTAATCGGCAGCGTCGTCTCGGCGAAGATCCGTTCAAGGGCGTCCTGATCGTCGACAAGCAGATCGCCGGTGCTGGAACCGATGAAGATCTTGATGCCAGGAGTGTTCGTGGCCCGCTTGAGCTCGTCGAGGTTGTGGGGCGTGGCACCGACGTAGAAGCCGTAGTTCACCAGCGACTTGTCGGCAGCGAGGACTAGCTTCGCGTTCAGCAGTTCCTGCGTCGTCGCGTTCGGAACCGTGTTCGGCATTTCGAGGAAGGTAGTGACGCCTCCCTTGGCACAGGCCCGCGAGGCGGTGAAGAGATCTTCCTTGTGCGTGAGCCCCGGTTCGCGGAAGTGGACCTGGTCGTCGATCACGCCGGGCAGCAGGTGGAGACCGGCGGCGTCGACGGTTTCGTCCGCCGTCGTGTGAACGGCAGGATCGATCGCGGCGATGCGCTGGCCGTCGATCAGCACGTTGACGGCGGCGATCCCGCTGGGGAAGACGACTTGAGCGTTTTTGATCAGCGTCCGCACGGCGACTATTCCTTCCGGTCGTTCTTGTCAGTTCGCTTGCCGCCGCCGATCCAACCGCGGCGGTAAAAGAACAAAAGTTGCACGATGGCAACGATCACCATCAGGCTGAGAGCGAACGGATAACCATACTTCCAGCGCAGTTCCGGCATGTCCCAGCCCGACTCGGCGGCTTCAAAATTCATGCCGTAGACGCCCGCAATGAAGCTCAGGGGCATGAAGAGCGTCGAGATGATCGTCAGCACCTTGATCGTCTCGTTCATCCGGTTGCTGATCGCCGTTGCGTAGTAGTCGCGCAGATCGCTGCCCGCGTCGCGGTAGTTCTCGAGCGTGTCCATGATCTGGACCGCATGATCGTGACAGTCGCGGAAGTGAATCAGCGTCTCTTGCGTGATCTGGTCGGGCGGACTGCGAACCAAATCATCAATCGCGTCTCGCAACGGCCAGACGATGCGGCGGAGCTGACGGACGTCGTGTCGGATGTCGCGCATCTCGGCGATGCATGCCGGGCTCGAATCGGCCTCCACGCGATCGTCGAGATCGTCGAAGACTTCGCCCAGTTGCTCCAGGACCGGGAAGTACGAGTCGATCACCGCGTCGATCAAGGCATAGAGCAAATAGTCGACGCCGGCCGAACGCGTCGTGCCGGCGGTGACTTGCAGCCGCCGCCGGACGATATCGAAGCACGATCCTTCATGCTCGCGCCAACTCAAGACGAAACCCTTGCCGGCGAAGAGGCTCACCTGCTCCAGGCAGAGGTCGCCGTTGTAAGTCGGAATCTGAGTAACGGCAAAGAGGTGGTGCGGAAAGTCCTCGACCTTCGACCGCTGCGGCACGGTGGACATGTCTTCGAGCGACAAGTGATGAAGCCCGAGAACCTGGCCAACTTCCTCGATCAGCGCGGGGTCGCCGAGGCCGACGACGTCGATCCACAACACCGGGTACTTGCCGCGCAGCTCGCGGATCTGCGCCGTCGTTGCGTTACGCTTCTCGACGATCTGCTCCGGCCCGTACGCCGTCAGTTGGATCAGCGGCGGCAGCGCGTCGGGAGGAACGATAATCGTTCCGGGACGAGTGTGAGGATGGATGGTGTGATCGAAGCGGCGTCGCTGAGCGCGACGGCGGGCGCCGTTCTTGCCTTTTCTCGACATACTCGGCGGGCGACGCCGCTCTTTGTTAGGTTCAGGGGAACTGCAAAGTCGTTCTGATTCAACCGCCAAGGACGTTAATGGGAAATGCAGAACCGCGAATTACGCGAATCTGCGCGAATGAAGAAATGATTTGATTGAGTATTATTCGCGTTGATTCGCGTGATTCGCGGTCAGAAGTATTTGCACTTTCTTCCTTGGCGTTTTTTGACGGCTGCATTTTTGGACTTTGCCGTTCTTCCACTTGTCAGGTGGAAGCCTTACCGGCTTGGCGCTCGAGACGCCGTTGTTGACGTCGCTGTTGCCGATTCTCGATCCGCTGACGGGAGCGAATCTGGATGTCGTCTTCTTCGAGCTCAGGCGGAGCGTTGCTCGTCACGTCGAGTTCGCTGCGCAGTCGTTTCAATTCGTCCGTCAGCCGTTGCCGGTGGCCGGCGTAGTCGGGCTGACCGTAGACGCTCTGCATCTCGTCGGGGTCCGTCGCCAGATCGAACAACTCCCACTGATTGAGTTGGTGGTAGTGGATCAGCTTATAGCGGCCGTCGGTGACGCCGTAGTGCTCGGCGACGGAATGTTCGGCCGGCGGGCCCTCGTAATATTGGTAGTAGAAAGTCTTCCGCCAATCGTCGGGCTGCTCGCCCTTGAGGAGCGTCACCAGGCTGCGGCCTTGCATGTCGGCCGGGGCCTCGACGCCAGCCATTTCTAGAAACGTCTGGGCGAAGTCGACATTCGAGACGATCCGCTCGTCGACGCTCCCCGCTTTCGCCACATGCGGCCAGCGGACGAGAAACGGCGTGCGGAGCGATTGCTCGTACATGAACCGCTTGTCGAACCAGCCATGTTCGCCAAGGTAGAAGCCTTGGTCGCTGGCATAGATGACGACGGTGTCGTCGGCGAGGCCCGACTTGTCGAGGTAATCGAGCAGTTCGCCGACGCTGTCGTCGACCGATTGGACCGTGTTGAGGTAATCCTTCATGTAGCGCTGATACTTCCAGCGAACGAGCGCCTCGCCTTCTAGCTTGGCGGCGGCGAACTCCTTGTTCTCTTTCTCGTAGGCGGCGTTCCAAGCGGCTTGCTCTGCATCGCTCATCCGCTTGTTCATCAACTTGCCGTAGTCGCTGTCGGGATCGTAGATTTTCAGGTCTTCTTGGAGCCGCATGTCGTCGGCGATGCGCATCGTCGCCTGCTTGGCGGCGTCGGCGCGGTTGCTGTAATCGTCGAAGAGCGTCTTCGGCTCGGGAATCTTCTCATCGGCGCGATCGCCGACATGCTTGGAACTCGGGGACCACTCGCGATGCGGCGACTTGTGCTGCACCATCAGCATGAAGGGGCGCTTTTGATCGCGGTCTTGCAGCCAGTGGAGCGCCTTGCCAGTGATGACGTCGGCGACGTAGCCCGGTTCCGTCACGCGGCCCTCGGCCGTATCGAACTGCGGCGAGTAGTAGCGTCCTTGACCCGGCAGGACTTCCCAGTGATCGAACCCCTTTGGTTCGGTCATCAAGTGCCACTTGCCGATGATCGCCGTCTGATAGCCGGCCTTCTGCAACAACTTCGGAAAGGTCGTCTGCCGGTTATCGAAGACGTCGCGATTCGTGCAGAAGCCGTTCTTATGGCTGTACTTGCCAGTGAGGATGCAGGCCCGGCTTGGGCCGCAAAGAGAGTTGGTGACGTAGCAGCGATCGAAGCGGACCCCTTCGGTCGCCAGGCGATCGATGTTTGGGGTCTTGTTCAGCCCCGAGCCGTAGGCGCTCACCGCCTGGTAGGCATGATCGTCGGAGAAGATGAAGAGAATATTCGGCTGCTCGGCGGCGGCGACCGGGTCGACGGCCAGCAGCGCGAGCCATGCCAGCAAGGCCAGCAAGGTCCGCCCGCGAAACAAGGAAAGAGGCATATGCATTCGACTTCGGGGAGGAATAGGCAGGCGCGTGAAGCTCCATTCTAACGGAACTCGAAGTCCCCGGTAACCAGCGGCGCAGAGCGTGACGACGCCTAGACTTACGGCAAGCGAATTACTGGGTTTCCGTCTTGCGCGGCTTCGCCTGTCCTGGAGGCCGCACGCCGGCGCCCTCGCGCTGAGTGAGGAGATCGCCCAGTTCTGCCCGCGCCCGCTCAGCGGCGGCGGTCAATCGGGCAACGATCTCGGGATGTTTGTCGGCGACGTTTCTTGTTTCGCCGACGTCGTTCTGCAGGTCGTACAGTTCGATCCCGGTCTTCGACTCCGAGTAGGCGGCGGGGTAGCCTCCCTTGCCGCCCGGTTTGCCATCCAGCGTGCGATAGGGATGCGGGAGGTGGAGCTTCCAGCGACGATCGCGCACGGCGTGCAACTGGCGATCGTAGTAGCAGTAGAATTCGTCGTGCGGCGAGACGGCGCCTTCGTCGCCGACGATCAGCGGCCAGATATCTTTGCCGTCGATTTTTCGCTCCGCAGGAAGTTCAACGGCAAGCAACTTCGCCACGGTCGGCAAGAGGTCGAGCGTCGTGCAGAATTCGCCCGTCTCGCTGCCGGCGGGGATCATGCCGGGCATCCGCATGAGGCACGGCACGCGATAGCCCCCTTCGAACATCGTTCCCTTCCCCTCGCGCAGCGGGCCGGCTGAACCGGCATGATCGCCGAAGTTGAGCCAGGGGCCATTGTCGGCGGTGAAGGTGACGATGGTCTTCTCGTCGAGGCCGTTCCGCTTCAGCGCCGCGAGGATCTCGCCGACCGACCAATCGAGTTCCATTACCGCATCGCCGAAGAGCCCGGCGCCACTTTTGCCTTCGAACTCCGGCGAGACGTAAAGCGGGACATGCACCATCGAGTGCGGAACATAAAGGAAGAAAGGTTCCTTGGCGTGGCGGTCGATGAAGTCGACGGCGCGACGGGTGTAGTCTTTGGTGAGGCGGGTCTGATCGTCGGCCGTAATCTCCTCATCGACGACTTCGTTGCCGTCGAACATCCGCAGCTTCGGATACTCGTTTTTCTTCTTGGGAGAGTCTTCCGGCAATTCCTCTCCCCGCGGGCCCTGCGGCCACATGTCGTTCGAGTAAGGCAGGCCGTAGTATTCGTCAAAGCCATGCTGCAGCGGCAAGAAGCGCCGCCGATCGCCGAGATGCCACTTGCCGAAGATCGCCGTGGCGTACCCTTCTTGCTTGCAAAGTTCGGCGAGCGTCAGTTCGTCCTGGTTGATGCCGATCGGCGAGTGAGGACGCAGGGCGCCGAGAATGCTGACGCGCTCGGGGTAGCAACCGGTGAGGAGCGCCACGCGCGACGCGGAGCAGACGGCCGTCGCCGAATGAAAGTCGGTGAACTTCCGACCCTGGGCCGCCATCTGGTCGAGGTTCGGCGTCTTATAGGCGGTGGCTCCGAACGGCCCGATGTCGGCGTAGCCCATGTCGTCGATGAAGATGACGACGACATTCGGTTGGTCGACGTCGTCGTCGGCGGCTGCCACCGCCGAGGACGCGCCTCCGATCGCCAACAAGATTGCGCCGAGCGCGTGCCACGCGCGTAGGCGACCAGCGATGATGAGTCTGACGTACGCCATGATCCCGCTCCGAGGTGCGCTCAATTTCAGCGAGGCTAAGATAAAGCGGCTAAGCAACATACCGCATCGCCAGACATAACTGCCGCCCGACGTGCAGTTACATCGACTTGGTTCAGGCAGTCTATCGGATCTACTACGAGAATTGAAGCGACCTCAAAGCGACCGGCAGGAATCTGAGCCGGGCGACGGCGTCCGCTAGAGAACTAACGGTCCCGCATACCCGCGAATCCCAGCAAGCGGGACGGCGTCGGCGGGAACAATCTGGCCGCCGAACGATACGCCGAAGTGTCGAGAGAGTTGAAAGTTATTCAGATTGAGATAGCCGTTGGGTACAACTCCAGCCGCGGTTGGCGTCGGAAATGGAGTGAACCATGAAGCTTGCTCGTTGAAATACAACTCTCTAACGGCAATTCCGTAAGGCGCATCTGCGCCGGACCCAGCCGATCGAGTTCGTAGAACTTCACTTGCTGAATTTGCGCGGCGCTGAGGTAGCCGATCTGCGTCGGCGTCAGCAGGCTGACCCCCACGTTCGCGACGTTCAGCGCTTTGATTTGCGCTTCCGACAGCGCCCCCCGCGCGGCCGGGCTCCACTCCGCCAACATGCCGGCCGACGAAATCGACGAGAGTTGCACCGCGTTCACGTACGGAATCTGCGCCGGACCCAGCCGGTCGAGTTCATAGGACTTCACTTGCTGAAGCTGCGCAGCGCTGAGATAGCCGATCTGCGTCGGAGTCAGGACGCTGACCCCCCACGTTCGAAATGTTCAGCGCGCGAATCTGCGCCACCGAAAATGCATCGCGAGAGGCCGTCTCAATCTGCGCCCTGCGCCAAGTACGAGGCGCTCGGGATCGACGCAATCTGGTTAATCGTCAGATACTGAACTTGGCCAGGCTGAACTTGATGAAACTGCCAATATTGCAGCGACTGGATCCAATCTTCGACTGCGAGCAGAGCGGCCGGCTGTGAGAACGCCTCTGCCTCAACCGGAGCGATGTCAATGGGAGCCGATTGAACGCTTACCGTTAAGTCGGCCTTCGTACCCCGTGCCGGTCATCACGATGCGAGACTCGAGCGATTCAAATCCTAGGCGCGCGGCCTGAGAGCGAGTCGCCTTGGATGGGCGCCTGCCGAACATACAAATCCCCTCTCGTCCTAACGTCTGCCCCGTCCGCCCAGCGAGGGCGGAAGGTGAAGCGTCGTTCTATTGTCCGAATCGATGTCGACGCTTCTTACTTCTAAGATTGGAGATGACGCATCTTGTGTCATTAACGAGCTGAGCTTGGTGGCCCAGCGATTTTTACCGCGACATGGCGGTTGAGAATTTTGCCGACGCCGACTGCACGCTCGGACGCTCCCCGTTCGGTGTCTGGAGCACCAGCGCTGTTTTCGAACCGAGCGGTTCGAAGCAATCCGCGCCGACTCGCTACCCCTTGAAGCGACGTCCCGTCGCTTGGCCGGTGGCAGCGTCAGCTATCCCCCCTCGCTGTTTACCACAATCGTCGGAATAATTCCAAGAGAAAAGTACCGGCGTACCCCCCATCTGGGTGCCAAAAACAACGAATTTCGGAAAGCCGGCAACCGCTGCGACCCCTTGAGACGCTGGTTGACAGCTCGACGCGCGCCTCCGTGGTCGATCGAGCAACTCTCACGAGGCGGCGATGCTGCGCTTTCGCTTCGCCAATTGGAAACAGCCCCTTCTGATTTGTTCGGTCGAGACTCCTGTCATGCTTGAGCAGACCAAACTTTGGGCGCCGCAAATCGTCGACCAAGCGGCTGTGGATAACCACCGCTTCGCAAGCGATCCGACGGCGCTTTCCACTGGCATCTGCTTCATCTCGTTAAGCAGATGCGCGAATGTTCCGTCACGCAGGAACCAAGGAAACACGCGATAATTCCAGCATCTCACCGCTTCTCGGCTCGCAATCGCCGACCCAAGCGACTCCAGTTCCGGATCAATTTTGGTATGCTAGTGCTCACGGTCCGCGTCTTGCGAAATTAGCTTCTGGAGCCCGATCATGCCCGTCGATCCCCGCCGCCACGCCGCCTTGTCCCGCCGTCACTGCCTGCAATTGAGCGTCCTGGGAGCCGCTGCTGCTCCGCTCTGGGGATGGAGCGCCGGCTCAGCGTTGGCGGCGCCGGTCGCCGAGCGTCAGCGGACGCTTCGCTTCGCCCACCTGACCGACATCCACGTCCAGCCCGAGCGCGGCGCGGACGAGGGTCTGGCCCAATGTCTGCGCCACGTTCAGTCGCATCAAGATCCGGTCCAGCTGATCGTCACCGGCGGCGACTCGGTGTTCGACGCTTTTGCGGTCGATCACGCTCGCAGCAAGATGCTCGCTGATCTGTGGAAAGGAATCTTCAAACAAGATTGCTCGCTGCCGGCGCAGCATTGCCTCGGCAATCATGACGGTCGCGGCTGGGACGACTCGGAGTTCGCTGGCAAGGCGTGGGCTCTCGAAATGTTCGGGCTGGCCAAGCCGTACCACTCTTTCGATCAAGGGGGATGGCGGTTCATCGTGCTCGACAGCGTGCGGCCGTACGAGAAACGATACACCAGCGGCCTCGACCCCGAACAACGGGCGTGGTTGGAGAGCGAATTGGAGCGAAGTCCCAAGACGACGCCGATTGTCGTCGTCTCGCACATTCCGATCATCTCGGTCACGGCGTTCTCCTTTGACCACGACGCGGTCACCGAAGACCACCAACGGGTTCCCGGCGGACTGATGCACCTCGACGGCTCGTCGCTGCATGAGTTGTTCAAGAAGCATGGCAACGTGAAGCTTTGCCTCAGCGGACACATGCATCTGAACGACCGCTGCGACGTCGACGGCGTCAGCTACATCTGCGACGGAGCCGTCTGCGGCGACTGGTGGAACGGCGACCCGCGGCGGAGCGACGAAGGGTATGGGCTGATCGATCTCTACAACGACGGCACGTTCGACCACGCTTACACGCCGTTCGATTGGAAAGTGCGGGCTTAGAGCACTCCGCGACTTGCGCCGGCTTCTAATCGTTCTAGAAGAGGCAAAGAATAGACCGCGGATTTTCGCGGATTCAGCGGATCAACGCGGATCCGGAGAAATCACTCCGCAAACATCCGCCTAATCAGGGAAAATCCGCGTCCCTATTCTTCTCTTGAACAGCAATCCGCTGCGCCACGGCCCACGGAACGCGCCTGCTACATTCTTTTCTTTCTGCGGGAATCCGCCCATCTCGGCCCGCTCCGCAGAACTTTGCGAAGTTACGATGAATTTTTCTGTAAGGTTCCCCGCCGCCGTCGCATAGCGAGTGGGGCAGGACGGCGGACGCGGCTGCACGGTGCGCAGACCGCGAGATTCCCCGCATTTCCTACCTCCAACCGCCGTGGCCCGCCGTGAGCGAAAAACCGCTGACCTCCGATCAGTTCGTCGTGCTCATTGCGCGGCACGAGCGGCGCGTCCGTTCGTTCATCGTCTCGCTCGCGGCCTCAAGCGCCGACGCGGTGGACGAGGTGCTCCAGGCGACCTACTTGGTCGCGTGGCAGAAGCTCCATACGTTTTCGTACGTCGAAGCGACCCCCGACGAAGAACTGGTGAGATGGATGTGTACGATCGCCCGCTTCGAACTGATGAGCTACTCGCGACGCTACGGCTCGTCGCGGCTGGCGTTCGACGACGCGCTGATCTCCCAAATCGCCGACGTTCATGCCGAGAACTCTGATTACCTCGAATCGCGGCATCAAGCCTTGCGCGGCTGCATTGAACGGCTGCCGACGCGGCAACGCGAAATGCTGGGCCAACGCTATTGGCGGGGGGAGTCGATCCAGGAACTCGCCTCCAGCCGCGGCCAAGAGGTGAACGCCGTCTACACCGCTCTCTCGCGGATTCGCAAGGGCCTGGAGCGGTGCATTCGACAATCCATGCGCCAGGAAGGCTACCCGTCATGAGCATCGACTTCCCCAACGACGAACTCGAACGGCTGCTGGAGCAGTTGACCCTCGCCGGCCTCGACGCCGCCGAGTGGCAACGGCTGCGACCGCTGATCGCCGACAATCCGGCGGCGCAGCTCCGTTACCTCGAAGCAATTCATCTGCGCGAAGGGCTCGGCTATCTGCTGAGCCACGAGCCGGTTGCGCCGGGCGACTCGTCGAACCGCTCCGCCGCGTTGCCGTCGTCGACCGAAATTGTCGACGCCGACGCGATCCTTGAAGCTCCAGCATCGCAGCGTCCTCTCCGCATGTCGCGCCCTGAACGTCGCGCCTCGCGTAGCTGGATTCCTTCATGGGCCGCGGCCGCCGGCGTCGCCTTCGTCGCTGGGGCAGCGGCCGTGGCCCTTTATCAACAAGGTTGGGGGCCGATGTTGGCCCGCAACGAACAAGAAGCTCCGAAACTGGTGGCGCCGGTCACCGCATCGCCGTTCCCGCTGCTGCAGGAGACGCAACTCGGCAAGATCAGCGGCATGTCGCTCGACGCCTCGGCCGAAGGGCTTGCCCCCTCGATGCAGGTGGGCCAATTGCTCCGCTGCGGCGAGGTGGTGCAACTCCCCGTCGGCTTCATGCGAGTGCAGCTCGACGGCGGCCCCGAATTGCTCGTCGAAGGTCCCGCCGAATTTTCCCTCGTTGGCGACGAGAGCGTCTTCGTCCGCAGCGGCCGCCTTTCGGCGAAGGGGGGGCGGCGACTCCTCCTGCAAACGCCGCTGCTAACGGCTGAATGTCTCGACGCGAGCGTCTCGTTCGAGGCTTCGGATGACGACTCCGCCTCGATCTACGTCGCCGAAGGCGTCGTCACGCTGATGACGACGCCGCAAGAGCAGGTCGAAAGCGAGAAGCTGCGCGTCCTCCACTCAGGCGAAGGGATCGTCGCCGAGCCGACTGGCGACGACGACACGATGCGGACGACGGCTCGCGGACCGCTCACGCAGATCGTCACCGAGTGGAGCGACATCGAGAAGCGACTCTCCACATACCAGCAACTCGTCCTCGGCGACCGGCCGCTCGCGTACTGGCCTCTTTACAAGGTGCGGAAGAACCGTCGCGTCCTCGACTTGACGCAGAACGGCCACGACGGCTTGCCGATCGGCAACTGGCCCGCCGAACTCGACGGCGACGAGCAGACCGACGACTCCGGTCGCGGCGTTTACTTCAACGGCGAGAGCTACATCGAGCCCGATCGCAAGCCGCCGGTGAATCTGCAAAGCGGCTTCGCCATCGAAGGCTGGGCTCGTCCCGAGGGACCTGCCCAGTATCAAGCCATCTTCACCTCGCGCTGGGTCCTCGAGTCATACACGCCGAATCAGCAATGCTTTGGCATGACGCTCTACGCCGGCGACACGAATCGCTGGGAGTTCTGGACCGGCCGCGGCCAGCGGGGCGAGTTCTGGAACGTCATGGAATCGCCGCAGGAAATTGAACGGAAAGATTGGTCGCACGTCGTCGCCGTTTTCGCGCCGACCGAGGCCTCGACGCCGGGCTTCATGCGCGGCGTCGGGCGGCTCTACGTCAACGGCGAGGAAGTCTTGCAAATGGAGCAGGAGGTCTCGCTGACCGACTTCGACTGGCCGGCGCGGATCGGCGCCGCCGAGTTCGTGCCGCGCTATCTCACCTCCTGGCTATTCAAAGGCTACTTGAGCGACGTCGCCCTCTACGGCTATCCGCTGGAAGCGCAACGGATCAAGGAACATTATCAGGTCGGTCAGCCGACGGTCACCCGGAAGACTTCGAGTCTGCGATCGTCCTCGCCTTGGCAGCTGGCCTCGCTCGGAAGGAGATCGGCGCCATGAGTCGCTTACTCAAGAATTCAACGTTTCCGTCGCGATTGATCGAACCTCGTCGGAAGCGAATTCGTCGGCTGCAGTTCAAAAACGCCTGAACAGTCGTCTATCGACCGCGAAGCGATTCGTAAACAGCAGATTAACCGCGCCGGCCGTGAAAGCGGCGCCGACTAATCCGCATTCTTCCTCGTGGGCGGCCGACATTGTCAACGCCACGTCACCATCTCACCGAATCCCCCTCACAAGGATCAACGCATGCAACGCATTCTAAGGCTGTTCGCCGTCATGACCATTTGCCACGCGCCGCTCTCGGCAACCGCGTTGGCTGGCGAGCTCGACAATCAGACCAATCGAGTTCCGAACGATTTCGCCGCCGCCAATTGGGCTAACCCCGCGTCTTGGTCGGCGATTCCCAAGTACGCGGCCGATCCCGTCGGCGACGGTTCGCCGACGGACGGCTACGACTGGATCTATACGCAGGTCGCGCACGACGACAACTATCTTTATCTCCACTACTACAATTCGCATCAATTCGGCGGCGACCGGCAATTGATGTACTTCGACACGGACTCCGATCCGGAAACGGGACTCCCTGGTTTCACCGGCACGCTAGCCATCGGGGCCGAGTACTATATCTCGGGCGCCGCGTTCAACAAGGACGGCGTCGGATTCGTCGACTGGACCAATTGGAACAACGTCCAAGACGGCAGCGGCAACTGGGATATCATCGTCGCCGTCGAACGCGCGAAGTTCCTTCCCGAGGTGATAAGCTTCAACTTCGTCAACCAGAACCACGATCCGTCGGGCGACGACTGGTATTCGGACAACGCCAATACGTTCCCCGGCAAATGGTTTCGCTACGAGTTGAGCAATCCGACTGAAACCGCGTTCGGCCGCGATTGGACCGTCTTCGAGCCAACCCATCGCGACAACTCGGCCGTGCAAGCCGACGTCGCCGGTGCGACCAATTCGCTGTCGTTCGACGGCGTCTTCGGCACGACTATACACACCGCCGCGGTCACCGCCATCGAGCCCGTCGTCGGCACGAAGGTGAGCTACGACTTCGCACTGACGCATGAGCCTCGCGACACCTCCGGGAACGGAGGTCTGGAGACGTGGGTCGCCGAGGCGTTCGGCGCCTTCGTCAACAGCGCAACCGATCCCTCGAACGCAGGACTGGTCAGCACGCGAGTCGGCGCTCGGCCGTTCGACGGCCCGCCAACTCGCATCATTCACGAACGCCCTGGCGATCCGGACGAGTCGGAAGAAACCAGTTCCTCGCTCACAGGCAATCCGCTCAGCGACGGCGTGCAAATCGAGTGGCTCTTCACCTCGGAAACGACGATTGAAATCTCGGTCTATTCGAAAGACGGCTTGACGCTGCTTGGCCCGAAGTACACTGACCCCATTTCGAGCATCAACGACATTCACGGCTTCCGCTTCAACCTCTTCGATTCCGAACAGTCGATGACGATCAGCGACTTCACCGTCGAAGTCGTCACGCCGTCGCTCGACGGCGATTTTGACGGCAACGGCTTCGTCGACGCCGCCGATATGAACGACCCGGTGCTCGGCTGGAAGGCTCGCTTCGGAACGGATCTCGACGGCGACGACTTCCTGGTTTGGCAGCGGAACCTAGGCGCCGGTACTCCGCCGGCGACGACGGCGGCCGCCGCGGTTCCTGAACCGTCAACTGCGCTGCTGGCGCTGATGGGCGTTGCGGGGGCAGTGCGCATCAGCCGCCGGCGCGCCGGCTGATTGGGGGCGGTAGTGCGATTTTGGGCGGTACTTCGACGCGAAAGGGCGGGGGAAACTACTCCCAGTCCCCCGCCCCGTTCGTGTAAGATAGTGAAAGCGGAATTCGATCCTCCATTTACAGGGCAGCAAACTATGGCCGATACGAATCAGCAACCGACGCGACGGAACTTCATGGGGAGCACGGTGCAACTCAGCGCCGGCGCCGCGATGTTGGGAACGCTGGCCGTTCCGCGGTCGGTTCATGCCGCGGGGACCGACGTGCTGAAGGTCGGCCTGGTCGGTTGCGGCGGTCGCGGCACCGGAGCGGCGCTCGACGCCCTCTCGGCCGATGGGCAGGCCGTGCTGGTCGCTGTCGCCGATACATTCCCTGATAAGGCGGAGGAGGCGCTCAGCCAACTCCGTGGGGAGAAAAGCGTCGCCGACCGCGTGCAGGTGACGCCGGAGCATATCTTCACCGGCTTTGACGGCTACAAGCAGGTGGTCGACTCTTGCGACGTCGTCCTGCTGGCGACGCCGCCCCACTTCCGGCCTGAGCATTTCGCCTACGTCGTTGACCAAGGCAAGCATTGCTTCATCGAGAAGCCGATCGCCGTCGACACGCCGGGCATCAAGAGCGTGATGGAGTCGAGCCGCAAGGCGAAGGAGAAGAACCTTGCCGTCGTCTCCGGCCTCTGCTGGCGGTACGACCCGAAGGTTCGCGAGATGATGCGGCAGATTCTGGAGCAGGAGTCGATTGGCGAGATCATCGCCATCGAATCGTCGTACAACACCGGGCTGCTGTGGCATCGCGGCAACGACCCGAAGTGGAGCCAAATGGAGTACCAGGTTCGCAACTGGCTCTATCACACCTGGCTCTCGGGCGATCACATCATGGAGCAGGCGATCCATAGCCTCGACAAGACGGCGTGGCTGCTGGGCGACATCTCGCCGACGCAGGCGACGTCGCTTGCCGGTCGGCAACAGCGCACCGATCCGCTGTACGGCAACGTCTACGACCACTTTGCGGTATTCTACGAATACCCGACCGGCCAGCGCGTGTACTTCACCTGCCGGCAGCAAGAGAATTGCAGCATGCGGACCGATGAGCGGGTTCTCGGCACGAACGGCCAGGCCGAGATCCTGGCCGGCGAGCTCTTTAATCGCAAGGGCGAGCGCAAATGGCGCTATAAGGGCAAGCTGTCGAGCATGTATCGCGTCGAACATGAAGAGATGTTCGCCAGCATCCGCAAGGGCGAGCCGATCAACAACGGCGACTACATGTGCAACAGCACGGCGATCGCGCTGATGGGCCGCATGGCGGGATACACTGGCCAGACGGTCACCTGGGAGCAGTTGATGAATAGCACCGAGCGGCTCGGCCCGACCGAGTACGCCTGGGGCGACGTTCCAGTGGAAGTGGTCGCCATTCCCGGCAAGACGACGCTGGTTTAGCGCGCGTCGCGCTAGTCAGGTTTTACATAAGAATCTTGCGGCTCCCTCCCCCTCAAGGGGAGGGGACCATAAGAGGTGATTTCTTGCTCCCGCATCGACAAGTCGGGATCACCGAATCTCTTCCTAAGGCGGCGCGCGATGAAGCATATCCTGGTGGCGACCGATTTCAGCGACACGGCCGCGGCAGCCCTTGCGCAGGGAGCTGCGCTGGCCTCCGCAACAGGCGCACGGCTCACGGTGCTCCACGTGATCTACGCCGAAAAGATCAATGAGACGCTTCTCGGTCTCGAAGCGATGGAGTATCTCACCCGCGTCATGAGCACGCCGACGGAGCAGGCCCCGTACTCGCCGACGTTGGCGATGGATCGGCTGCGCGAGGCCGCGCAGGAGAAGCTGGCGGAAGCCGCGGCGAGCGTCGGCGGCCCGCGGCTCGCCATTGAAACCGCGATTGCCGATGGGCGGCCGTCAGACGAAGTCCTTGCGTTCGCCGCGAAGGAGGGAGTCGACTTGATCGTCCTTGGCACCCACGGACGCGGGGCGATCGGTAAAGCGCTGCTGGGGAGCGTGGCCGATCACGTCATCCGGCAAGCCGAGTGCCCCGTCATGGTCGTGCGCAAGTAGTCTGGGCCAACGTCCCTCCGGCGCCACGAACTCGCTTCGCGCCTCACCAAGCCGCGTCGTCGACCTCTAGTTCCCCCTCGCTCATTTTTCGTTGCGCCACCGCCCGAACCTTATCGCGAGCGGCGGCAAACTGCGGCGCGAGCGTGACGCCTTCAAGCGGCGTGATCAATTCCAACGCCTTCCCCGGCTTGGCAAGTTCCACCAGACAAACCTGCGCGAGCTTGATCCTCACCGCCTCCGATCCCGCGGGGAACCGTTCGAGCAGTTCCGCCATCAGCGGCGCCGACTCGGTCCACAGCTTCTCCTTCTGGAGGCCGGCGATGAGCGCCAGCAGGTCGCTGCGATCGGTTTCGAGAGAAATCTTGCGATGCCGCGCTCGCTGCAACATGGCGAGCGCCTCCTGCGGCTGCCCGATCTTCAGGTAGGCCTCGAAGCGTCGCCGTATTTCGAGCGTCTGATCCGCGGTCCGCTCGACGACCTTCGCCGCCCTTTCGGCCGCTTCGCGCTGCTTCGTCTTTTCCGTTCCATAGACGCCGCTGAATACGGAGAGCAAGTCGTTGTCCTCGCACTCGACGGCGCCGGTCTTCAAAAGAACGAGGCCCAGCATAGCGCCCATCGCCGCCCCCGTCAGGTGCGTGGCGGAGCCGATCGCTCCCTGTCCCAAGAGAAAGCAAAACAGCAGGTCGAGGCCAACGTAAAACGCGGCGAAGGCGACGACGCTCACCTCGAACGTGAAAGGGCGAAACAGCAGCAGCATGAAAATCGAGAGCTGGTTGATCGGGGCCCAAATGCAGGCCATCGCCACCAGCCCGAAAATCGCCGCTGAAGCGCCAAGCGTGTAGGGCACGTCGGGGGCGATCAGCGGAAAGACTGTCTGCTCGATCGCCGATTGTCCCACGGCGATGCCGAGGTAGATAGCCAGGAAACGCCACCAGCCTAGCTTCCCTTCAGTCACCAGGCCGAACGTCCAAAGGAACGCCATGTTCCCTAGCAGATGCTCAATGCCGCCGTGCATAAAGGGCGACAGCAGCCATTGAATCGGATGCAACCCAATTCCGTACCCCAACACCCAGACGCTGTCGTTGCTGAACTCGGGCTTGGAGAAGGCGATGAATGCGAGCACGTTCGCGGCAATGAGCGCACCGGTGGCGAACGGCAGGTGGTAGAGCAGCGCGTCGCAGGTATAGGGGAACATGGCAGGCGGGGAAGCGTTTGCCAAGCGTCGGCGAACAGGTGCGGAACGTAAGTGCTAGGAACCGATAGAATAGTCAGCCAGCGGGATGGATTTCCATCCATTGGGGCCCCATTCTCGCGAACTCTGCTCGCATGGTACAATTTAAGCGATCATTTTTGCAGAGACTGGCGTTCTGACGACGAGACGGCTATGACGCTTCACGGGCACGTTGAGAACGGGGCGATAATCTTTGACCCGCCGATTGCGCTGCCGGAAGGCGCCGCGGTGGAAGTGCAGCTGATTTGCGTCGCTCCCGCCCAGGAAGTCCCAGCGATTGCTGAAGCGTCCTCCCTCCTCGAACGGATGGAAGACATCGTCGGCACGTTCGAGGGATTACCGCCCGACGCCTCAGTCAATCTGAATTACACTTAAGTGTGCCACTGGCATCCTGCCAGTGAGAAGTGCTGAGCGAGTACTCACATCTGCACTGGCAGGATGCCAGTGGCACCCGTTCTATCGGCGATCTGCACCGCCTTAGCTGACGGCAATTGAACCCGTCGCACCGCGGCGTCTCCAATTGCGTATACTTGCCCATGTCCAATATCTCAGAACAAGACCTCGCTCTCCTCGCCGCCGCCGTCGCCCAACTTGAACGCCCCGGCCTCGCCGCTCGGTTGGCCGGGATCGTCGGCACGCCGGTCGAGCGACTGATCGAACGGCTCCCCGACGGCGTCCAGAGCGAGATCAACGGCGCCACCGAGCACGCCCTCACCAAAGCCCTCGCCGTCGCCGCGAAGACGCTCGATGGCAATCAGGCGAAGGCGCCCTGGAATCTCACCCACAAGATCGCCGCGACCGCCAGCGGCGTGGCCGGCGGCATGTTCGGGGCGCCTGCCCTGTTCGTCGAACTGCCGATCACCACGATGATTATCCTCCGCTCGATCGGCGACATCGCCCGCTCGAAGGGAGAAAAATTGTCCGATCCCGAGACGCGGCTTGCCTGCCTGGAGGTCTTCGCCCTGGGCAGCGGCGACGACCGGCGCCCCGGCGGCGCCGTCGAAGTTTTGAACGAAGGCGCCCGCAGCGAGGAAGGGCTGATTCGCGTCGGCTACTTCGTCACCCGGGCCGCTCTCGCCCAGCAAGTGACGGCCGCGGCCGAGATCCTCACGAAGGGGACGACGCTCGTCACCAGTTCCGCGATGACGCGGCTTATCTCGAACATCGCCTCGCGGTTCGGCGTCGCCGTCTCCGAAAAAGTCGCTGCCCAGGCCGTGCCCATCGTCGGCGCCATCGGCGGCGGGCTGATCAACGCCCTGTTCGTCGATCACTTCCAGAATACGGCCGACGCCCACTTCACGGTAAGGATGCTGGAGCGGAAATACGGGGCCGATGTCGTGAAGCGGGAGTACGAACGGATCGCCCGCGGCGGGGTCGAGCGATTGACGCAGCGCTAGAAATCGGCCGCAGGGGGCGTTATCTTAGCGTCGACGACCTGGGGGCCAAAGTGGAGTGAAGTTATCAACAATAGGTCGTCGCTTCGCATCGCTAGCAATCCTCGCAGGGGTCGGCAATTCTCCGCTTACGCATGACGCAATTAGTGCGTTCTCTTTTCCCGCATCTCGTCGCACTCGTCGCGGTCGCTGTAGCGGCGTTGATGCGGCACTGGCTCACCATCACGTTGGCGGATGGGGCGGTGCCGTTCGTCACCTTTTTTCCCGCAGTGGTTCTGGCGGCCTGGTACGGCGGGCTGTGGCCGGGGGTAACCGCCACCGTCGCCGCCTATATCGTCGCTGACTGGTGGTTCGTCCCTCCTGATGGCTTTGCGTTGCTGAATGGCGACGACCAAGCGTTGATCGAATTGACGATGTTCACCTTCATGGCGGCGTTAATCTTGGCGCTGGCCCATCGTCTCCATCTCGCCAACGGTCGTGCGAAGGCGGCGGCGCAAGAGGCCGATCATGGTCGTGAAATGTTTCGCATCACGCTGGCCAGCATTGGCGACGGAGTCATCGCCGCCGACCCCGAAGGACACGTCACGTTTCTCAACGCCGTCGCCTCCGAGCTAACCGGCTGGAGCCAGGAAGAAGCCCGCGGCAAACCGATCGTCGAGATCTTCTGCATCGTCAACGAGCGGACCCGCGAAAAGGTCGAGAATCCCTGCGAGAAGGTGCTGCGCACCGGCAAGATCGTCGGCTTGGCAAACCACACGATACTGATCTCGCGAGACGGAACCGAACGACCGATCGAAGACAGTGCGGCGCCGATCATCGACGCTGCCGGCCGCATCTACGGCATGGTCCTTGTCTTCACCGACGCCACCAATCAACGGAAGACTCAAGGAGCCCTGCAACAGTTGGCGGCCATCGTCGAACACTCCGACGACGCCGTCATTAGCAAGAATGTGCAAGGAATCATCACCAGTTGGAACGCCGCCGCGGAGCGACTCTACGGCTACACGACCGAGGAGGCCATCGGCCAGCACATCAGCCTGATCGTCCCCGAGCAGCATCGCGACGAGTTGATCGTCATCATGGAACGCCTTTGGCGAGGAGAACCGATCGATCACTGGGATACGGTCCGCCGGCGAAAAAACGGAACCCTGGTCGACGTCTCGCTACGCATCTCGCCCATCAAGGATCCCTATGGCGAAGTGATCGGAGCCTCGAAGGTCGCCCGCGACGTCACGCTGCGGAAGCGAACCGAGCAAACGCTGAAGTTCTTGGCCGACGCCAGCGCCTCGCTGGCCGCGCTGATCGACCGCGAGAGCGCGCTGCAGCAGGCGGCCGCGTCGATGGTGCCGTTCTTCGCGGACTGGTGCGTCGTCTACGCCCTCCGCCCCGACGGGACGATCGGCAGCCCCGCCTCCGCCCATCGCGACCCCGCGAAGCAACAGCTGTTGCGCGAATTCCTCGCCGAATACCCCGTTGATTGGGACTCGCCTTCCGTCACCGTACAAGCCTGGCGCACCGGCAAGTCGCAGTTCATCGCCCATTTGTCGGACGAGCAATTGCAGAAGCTGGGTCAAAACGACCGCCTCATGCAGTCGCTCTGGACGCTCAATCCGCGGTCGGTGATCAGCGTGCCGATGAAGATCCGCGAGCGGACGATTGGCGTCATCAGCTTCGTCCAATCGGATAGCGCCCGAGCCTATGACGAGACCGACGTCACCCTGGCAGAAGACCTGGCCCGTCGAGTCGCGACGGCGCTCGACAACGCCCAACTCTTGAACTCCATCCGCGAATCGGAACGCCAAAAAGATGAGTTTCTGGCGATGCTCGCCCACGAACTGCGCAATCCGCTCGCCGCGATTCGCTACGCCGCCGAGGCCGCCCGACTGCCGTCGCCCGGTGCGCCAGACGAGATGCTCGACGTCATCGATCGGCAAGCGAACAACCTCACTCAACTAATCGACAGTCTGCTCGACATCTCGCGCATCAGCCAAGAGAAGATTCAACTGCGCCGCGAACCGATTGACGCCGCCGAAATCATCAAGCGCGCCGTCACGGCGCTGCAGCCATTGATCGACGAGAAGGAAGCACGCCTGACAGTCGACGTTGCCGACGAACCGTTGCCTCTTTTCGTCGATGCGACGCGGGCAGAGCAAATCATCGCTAACTTGCTCACCAACGCCGCCAAGTACTCGCCTGACGGCAGCGAGATCACGCTGCGGGCCTTCGCCCACGAAGGGGAAGCGATCATCCAAGTGATCGACCGCGGCATCGGCATTTCGGCCGAGATGCTGCCGCGCGTCTTCGACCTCTTCGCCCAAGCCGAACAGACGCTCGACCGCTCGCAAGGTGGACTCGGCATCGGCCTGACTGTCGTGCGCAAGCTGACCGAGATGCACGGCGGCGCCGTCTCCGCTCAGAGTTCAGGCGAAGGCCAGGGGTCGACGTTCACCGTCCGCCTGCCGCTGAGCGAAGCCGCCGAACCGACGCCGTTCGCCGAGGTCGATTCGCTGGCGCCCCATCCGGCGCTCAACGTCCTGGTCGTCGACGATAACCGCGACACGGCCCAGGCCGAGGCGATGCTCCTGAAGATGCATGGGCACAAAGTGACGCTTGCCCACGACGGCCGCAGCGCGCTGGAACTCTTCGAGTCCGTCAAGCCTGACGCCGTCCTCCTCGACATTGGCCTGCCGGTGGTCAACGGCTACGACGTCGCCTCTCAACTGCGCGAGCGGGGCCACGCCGACGTGTTGCTGATTGCCGTCTCGGGTTACGGGCAAGCCGAAGATCGCGAGCGTTCCCTGCGGGCGGGGTTTGACCGCCATCTGGTGAAGCCGGTTGACGTGCGCGAGTTGCTCGGCATCCTCCACGCTCCTCGCGCGTAGGGTTCTTGCGACGTAACGCGGCTCCCGACGGAGCCGAGGGGCTGCAATGTAGCTCATCACTCCGCCCGCCAAATTGGCCATAACCTCCCAGCCGACTCATCCAGCCGCTCCACGCCAATCCCATAAAGCGATTCCAACGTCGCCGCGGTCACCACTTCCGCAGTCGCCCCTGCCGCCGCGATCCGTCCGCGATCCATCACGAGCGTCGACTCAAAACTTGGCATGATCTCTTCCACATGATGCGTCACCAAGATCAACGACGGACTCGTCGCCGACGACGCAAGTCTGTCGAGCCACGCCAAGAATCGCTCACGGACTCCCGGATCCATCCCCGCGCACGGCTCGTCGAGCACAATCAACAGCGGGTCGACCATCCGCGCTCGCGCGACAAGCGTCTGTTGCCGCTCTCCTTGCGATAGCACGCCAAACGGCTTGTCGGCAAACTCTCCGCAGCGCATCGATCGCAATAGCTCACGCGCCGCCGCGAAGTCCGCCTCCGTTGGCTGCAATTCACCGATATGGCGCAACCCCACTAGTGCGAGACGGCCTGAAACTACAGTCTCGATCGCCAGTTCGCTCGGCGGAATCTTCGGCGCCAAATCGGCGGCGACCCAACCAATCGACCGCCGCAACTCGCCGAGGTCGATCAACTCCTCGCCCAGCCGCCGCACCACGCCGCTCGTCGGCCACAAGTAGCCGCAAGCAATCCGCAGCATCGTCGTCTTGCCGCAACCGTTCGGCCCTAGCACGGCCCAATGCTGCTGCCGCTCCAATCGCCAGCTGACGTCGACCAGGATGTCGGTCTGCTGCCGACGGAAACCGACATGTTCAAGTTCGATCAGCGGAGCGGGCATCGGGACCTATCGCTGCCAACCGTCGCGAGGATCGGCCGGCAAGTTTTCCTGCCGTAGTTTGCGGCGCACCCACCAGAGCGGGTCGTACGGTTCGTCAATCAGCGGCGAAGGTTTTCCCAGCCCCGGCAAGTCGTCGAACTCGCCCGCCTCGATCGCGGCCCGTATCTTGTTTTCAGCAACGATTTGCAAGGCTCGCTCAGAGCCGAGAGGAACCGGTTCGGACATGACGCTTCCACCGTGACGATCAGGGCGACTTCCTCAAAGTCTAGAGACAGCCGTCGCGCCCGGCCAGTTCGGTTTCGGAGGGAAACGAATGTAGGGGTTGTGCGCTCAAGCTGCGAGTCTGGGTCAAATTGGCGGCTAGGTTGGCCTAAGTCCCCGCCTCAACCGTAGGATCATGGGGCATCTTTAGGGGTTGGATTCCAGTTCCACGCATTGGGCGGGCTCTCCATGTCACCGACGATGAATCGCTCGTTTGCCGTGGCGGCGGTCTCGATTCGCTCCTGGTTCGTGCTGACGTGCTTGGCGTTCCTTGGCTTGGTCGCCGTCGACGCCCGCGCCGACGATCCCTTGCCGTCGTGGAATGAAGGCCCCGCAAAGCAGGCGATCCTCGACTTCGTCGCCAAGGTCACCGACGAAGGAGGCCCCGATTTCGTCCTCCCCGAGCACCGCATCGCCACGTTCGACAACGACGGCACGCTCTGGGTCGAGCAACCAATGTACACGCAGATCGTCTTCGCCTTCGACCGCATCAAAGCGATGGCGCCCGCGCACCCCGAATGGAAGACGACCGAGCCCTTCGCCGCCGTCCTCGCCAACGACTACAAAGCCGTCTTCGCCGAAGGCGAAAAGGCCGGCATGAAACTGATGATGCTCGGCCACGCCAATATGACCCCCGAATCATTCCAGCAGATCGTCGTCGACTGGCTCGCCACTGCGAAGCACCCCCGCTTCCAGCAGCTTTACACCAATCTCTACTACGTACCGATGGTTGAGGTCCTCCAGTACCTCCGCGCCAACGGCTTCAAAACCTTCATCGTTTCCGGCGGCGGCATCGATTTTATGCGTCCCTGGACCGATCGCGTCTACGGCATTCCGCCCGACCAAGTCGTCGGCTCCGCGATCGAGGTGAAATATGAAGTGATCGACGGCACGCCGACGCTCATGCGCATTCCCGAGGCCAACTTCGTCGATGACAAAGCGGGTAAGCCCGTCGGTATCCAACGCTTCATCGGCCAGCGCCCCATCCTCGCCTTCGGCAACTCCGACGGCGACTTCGAGATGCTCCAGTGGACCACCGCCGGCGACGGACCCCGCCTCGGCCTGATCGTCCACCACACCGACGCCGTCCGCGAGTACGCCTATGACCGCGATTCAATGGTCGGCAGGCTCGTCCGCGGCCTCGACGAAGCGAAACAGCGAGGCTGGATTCTGGTTTCAATGAAAGACGACTGGAAGAAGATTTTTAATTTCGAACAAAACTAAAGCCGTCCCATTTCAGCCCCTGGCTCTGCCAGGGGGTCGGTCACCATACCGCTAGACATAGTCCCTCGTAACGCTACCCCCCGGCGGAGCCGGGGGCTGCAATACCCGCAAACAAAACCGCCAACCGACTCCAACCATTCCGAGGAGCACCCAACCCCATGTCCCACTCCATCCCCCGCACGATGCTCGCATCACTGGCGCTGCTCCTCGCAGTCGCCGGAACTCTGCCGGCCCACGCCGCCCCCAGCGCCCCGCTCGACCCCGGCGTCGCCGCGATGATCGGCACGTTTGAAAAGGCGTTCAACGCCCACAACGCCCCGGCGATGATGGCCCTCTGGACGCCCGACGCCGTCTACAACGCCACCGTTGCCAACGTCCAGGTGAAAGGCCGGAACGACATCGGCGCCGCCTACGCCGACCTGTTCAAGAAGCAACCGACAAGCTCGTTAAAGCTCACCATCACCGAGTCGAAGATCGAAGGGGGCAAAGCCTCCCTCCTCGGCATGGCCGAAGTGACGCAAAAGGGACAACTCCCGACGCGATCGCTGTTCCGCGCCTCGCTCGCCAAGGTCGGCGCCTCGTGGCTTTTCGCCAGCGTCGAAGAAGCCGAACTCCCCGTCGATTCCCCCACCGGCATGAGCCAACTCGGCTGGCTCGCCGGCACCTGGATTCAAGCCCTTCCCTCTGGCGACGTGAAAAACACCTACCACTGGGTCGACGGCGGCGCCTTTCTGATTCGCAACTACTCGCGGGCTGCCAAACAGGGGCGGGCCGTCGAAGGAACCCAGATCTTCGGCTGGGACGCCGAGCAGCAATGCATCCGCACCTGGCTCTTCGATTCCAACGGCAGCATCGGCGAAGGCTATTGGCAACGCCAAGGCCCCGACAAGTGGCTCAACAAGATGGCGCTCAAACTCCCCGACGGCCGCCGCGGCTCGCTCACGCAGATCATGACCCGCAAAGGCGATAACGAAATCGTCATGCAATCGGTCGACCGCGAAATCGACGGCCAATTCCAACCGAATACGGCGCCCGCCACCATGACGCGGCAGGCCAGCGCGAAGAGCGATGCGAAGGGAGGTCAGCAATGAAATCGCAATCCTTAAATAATAGAACCTCTGGCTCCCTCCCCCTTGTGGAGAGGGCTGGGGAGGGGGGCAAGCGCCATCAAACGCTCAGCCTCGCGATCACGACTCTCGCATTAGCATTAACCCCAACCACCGCCCACGCCGTCGGCTTCCACGGCGGCGGCATGGGCGGCGGTTTCCACGGCGGCATGCCCGGCGGCATGGGAGGCGGCTTTCATGGCGGCATCGGCGGCATCGGCGGCCTCTCCCCCTCCATCGGCGGCTTCGGCGGCTACGG
>JBGSMO010000073.1:0-7648 GCA_041740115.1 Pirellulales bacterium | reverse complement strand
CCCATTCGGCCAGCAGATCGCGCTGCCGGTCGGCCGCTTCCAAGCCGCGCCGAAAGAGCGCTCCCAGCAACCCCGCTGCGCTGCCGACCACCAGCGACAGCGCAGCGAGCGACGCCAACCCGGCGGTCGCGGCAGCGTTTTCGTGTGGAGCGGCGTTCGATTTTAGCGGCGGCAAGGCATTTCTTCCCCGGTGAGTTCCAGAAGATAGCAAATCGCCGCCGCGGCAGTTACCCCGAGTTCGTTGACTGGGACGGCTTCCCACCTGAATACAAAGTCGCTTGGCGGCGCAGGTGGGACGCTGTCCCAGCCTACCGCAAGTTGTGGCACGCCCGTTGCTCCGTCATCCTAGCGGAGCGATCGACATGGACCTTGCCGACCTGTTTCAACAATCCGAGCGACTTTGGGCCGAAAACGAGCGTGTTCGTCGGAGGCTGAACGAAGTGCTGGGCGAAGCGCGGAGGTCGCTGGGCCAACAGCTTGACCATCAAACCGCCGCGCCCGAGTGTGACGGATCGATCCGGAATCGCGGCGACCCCTTCCGGCAAGTCGCACCCCCCAAAGGCCGAATTCGGCGATTGACGTCGAGGCGGCCCGACATGGAGGTTGGGCCTCCTCGGCGATTGCCGTCTGAGTCCACCGCGGAAAGGGCGAAAAGCGTCGCTGAGAACGTTGCTCAAGAAAGCTATACTTCAATTCGCAATCGCGCCACTTTTTTTTGGGAGATCTCAATCATGCTTCGCCGTCGTCTCACGCCCGTCTTACTGCTGTTCGTCCTGACTGTCGTCGCCACCGGCATCGCGGTCGCTCAAGAGACGAATGAACGTCGCGAGCGACTCCGTAAAGCAGCCAGCGCCGCTGCGGAAGTTGCGGAGGGGCTCATCGAGCGAAACGCCAACACAGCCGTCCCGATGGTCGACGGTCGCGTCATCATTCTGCAACGGGTGGAAAAGGAAGCGCAGGCGACGAAGCCGCATGAGATCAACGCCGGCGGGTTGGTGATCGTCGAGGTCCCCGATACGCAAAGCCACCCGACCGAAGTCGCGGAGCCTACCGTGACGCCCGAGAGCGCCCTGCAATCATTCGGCAAGGTTCGCGGCATTCGCACCAATAAGGACGGTGAACCAATGATGGGGGGCGGTTACACGTGGTTCTTGTTCAAAGCGTTGGCAGAAGGTCCGGCTGCCGTGAACATCAAATACACGCCGAACGGCGGCGGCGATCCGGTTGATCAGACCTATCAGGTGAACGTTACGGCGAAGTAGGTCAGCCCCTGGCTCCGCCAGGGGGTCGGTTGCCATACCGATCGACGTCGTCTTACGCAGCGCTACCCCCCGGCGGAGCCGGGGGCTGCAACACTAATCCTCGTAGTGCGACACGTCGTTCCACAGCTGAATCACCGGCTCATTCAGATTGTGCTCGTACCCGAGCCCGCTCAGGCTCGCCGTCGCCAGCGTGAATAGCTCGCCATTCACCGGCGGCAAATTGAGCCAACGCGCGCCGAGCATTCGCGTAAAGTGCCCGCTGGAGAAGAGCAACACATTGCCGTCGGCAGTACGGGCACGCGTGAGGACACGGTCGGCCCGCGCGGCGACTTGCTCCGGCGTCTCGCCGCCGGGACAGCCATGTTCGAAGACCCGCCAGCTCGGATGGCGCTCTTGAATCTGTGCATTGGTGAGCCCCTCGTACTCGCCGTAGTTCCACTCGACGAGATCAGGATCAAGTTGCGCCACGCCGCCAAAGCCGGCCAGTTCGCATGTCCGGGCCGCACGAATTAAGGGGCTCGTCCAAACCGCCGCGAACTCGATCTTGCGCAGCCGGGCGCCGAGTCGCTCGGCGTCGTATTCCCCCTCGGGCAGCAGCGGCAAATCAGTCAGCCCAGTGTGTTGCCCTGAGCGACTCCATTCGGTTTGCCCATGCCGGGCCAGGTAAACGATCGGTAGCTTCGTGCTCACTGCTCTATCCTTGTCCTCTGAAACTCATCGCCGTTGACGTCAATTCTGGCTGCCAGAATTGTAGGTTCCCCAGTTATCCCCGTCGCTCGCAGGGAGGGGCAAGGGGAGGGATTCCTAGAAGCTTCCTGCAGTCAGCCGTCAGCGATCAGTCGATTTGCAGTTCCTTTCGATTTTGCAGAGTAAGCCCCAGAAAAATCGCCGATTCGGCTCAGATTCCGCTAGGCTTTCCCCCAATTGGCCTTTTGACGGCAGCCAATTCGTAACCTAGCCTTTCCGGTCGAAGCGGACGCAACGGTTCCTTCGTCCCTCGGCGCACCAACACAATCGCGTGCCGCCGCACGCCACCCCATTTTCGTCACCCGTACCACGAGAAAAACATGGACAACCCCACGACCCCCGTCCCCGGCCCGTTCCGCACCGTCATTGCCGCGGAAGTTGAAACGCTGCGCAACCACTGGAAGTGGTTCCTCGCGCTCGGCATCGGCATGGTCGTCCTCGGCACGATCTCGCTCGGTTGCTCGATCCTCACCACCGAAGTCGCCGTCGTCGCCTTCGGATTCCTGATGCTCGCCGGCGGCATTGCCGAAATCATCAGCGCCTTTTGGGCCGGTAAGTGGAGCGGCACGCTGATCCACTTGTTGATCGGCATCCTCTACACGGTGGTCGGCGTCATGATCATCGACACGCCGCTGCAAAGCGCTGTGCAACTGACGCTGCTGCTGGCCTTCTTCCTGGTCTTCAGCGGCATCCTCCGCATCGTTTTCGCCCTCAGCGAGCAGTTCACCGGCTGGGGTTGGGTGCTGCTCAACGGCGCCGTGACGCTGCTCTTGGGCATGTTGATCTACAAGCAATGGCCCGCCTCGGGCCTGTGGGTCATCGGCTTGTTCATCGGCATCGAAATGATCTTCAACGGCTGGGCCTGGGTGATGCTATCGCTCACGCTGCGTCCGCGTGAAGCGAAGTAGGCCGACGGTTTGAAGTCGCAAAGCGATTTCAACGCATTCTGATTAAAAGCGGCCAGGCGTACTCCATGTACGCCTGGCCGTTTTATTTTTAGAATTGCAGCTAGTTCTTACTGAACTGCCTTAAATGGCTCGTCGCATGACGCGGTCCTCATCCAGCCCCCGCTTTAGCGCGTGGCGCTCGCGATTGATTTCTTCGGACGTACGCACCCCTAGCCTGCGCAACACCGGCAGCGGCGGACACCATCCTTGAATGGCGTGCTGCAGCAAGAAGGCCGCGATCACTGCCGGGATTGCGAAAAAACGCCGATCGACGAACGCCCCCAACGCCGAGCCAACCAAGATCGCGGTCGACGCATTCGTTTCCAGGAGCCGCTCGATATCCCATTCGCGCTCCAGTTCGGCGATTCGCTGCCTGATCGCCGTCGGTCCAGCGTGCAGCGTGCGAGCAATATTAATGTCGGTTTGCCGGCGGATTTGTGCGTTCACGTGGGCGGCCGTCTGCTGCGGCACGCGTTCGATCGTGGAGGGAATCATGACCTCGCTCCTTACAGTTTGAGACTGGCCAAGGCCACTCTGACAACTGCAATCCGTATGCCGATTGGGGACCTCAATGGTGTCGGGAGCCTTTTGCCACTAGACGATTTCTTGGCAACGTGAAGCCTCCAGTGGCAAAAGGCTCCCGACACCTTCACGCGCCGCCATTCGCTCACTTGCCATCCCGCTCTTCCGCCTCCTGCCGCTGAATCGTCTCCCGCAGTCGCTGGCCAAAAGTTTCGTCAAGCGGCGTCGTCTGCATCCAGGGGTCGACGCGGAACGCGCGCCTCGCTTGTTCGAACGTGAGGTCGGTGTCGATGTACCCCAGGTTGAACGCCACGCGATCGGAGAGGCCCGTGAGCAGCACCTGCAAATCATGCGGCAACGAATGCCCGCCGAGCCGCCGCAGATGCATCAGGATCCGCGTCATGCAGTTGTTCCAGATGAGGTTGTAAAACTCGGGCTTCTCCTCCAACTGATGGGCGCCTTCCATCATCGACGTGAAGATCGCCCGCATCCGCTCGGGCGTTGTCCGGGCTGGATAGAAGAAGACCGGCACTTTCCAGACGGCGCCGCGCAGGCCGACAACATCGCGTTCGTCGCCGACGACGTACATCAACTGCAATTGTCGAAACATCGACGGAATCAACTGATACGGCTGACCTAACCGCCGCCGTCCTTCGACCGACACAGCCACCGTCTGCCCGTCGGAGAACCCGAAGCAAACGAACACATGCGCCACCGCATCGAGCCCCGGCATCGGCGCCACGACGTAATACATCGAGTTGAGCTTCGACAGGTCGTACGTCCGGTCGTAAAAACCGGGCGTAAAGTCGGTCGGCGATCGCCAGGTGAAATTTCGCACGTTCTGCACGTGGATCTTGTCGCCGTCGATCTCGACGACCGGGTGGCGAGCTTGTTCAGGCGACCACTCGACGTTCGTATCGGGCGTGACGAAGCCAAAGAAGTAGATGGCAACGAGAATGGACGCGAGCAGCGAACAGGTCGTGCGCCATTTGCCTTTCCACTCAATCGCAAACCAACGCCACAGGCGAAAACGTTCGTAGCGAGCTGACCAGAAAAGCCAAACGACGGCGACCGCCAACGCAATCGGCGTCCAACGCCCTGGTCCCGTGAAGTAAATCGCCAGCGCCGACCAAATGCCGATGAACCACCAGCCAAACGCACAGCAGAAGCGGCCGCACCAGCCGAGTGCTCGACGGACGAAACTCATGCCTAACCGCTTCCACTTTCAGGATGAACGCCACGATTGCCATGTAGCAATCGCGAAAACGATCATCCTAGCATCAAGCGCCACGGCAGCACATGAGAGCCATTAGCCGCGGGCCAACGACCCGCCGGAACTGACCTTGAGTTGACCCCGCTCGCAATCAACCCGCCCGGGTCTCGCCCCCCAAAATCGTCATGATCTCGCCGCTAATGTAACTCGAATCAGCCTCCGACGCGAAGAAGACGAATGCCGGCGCCACCTCTTCCGGCTGGCCCGGGCGACCCATCGGCGTGTCGGCGCCATGATCGGCCACCTCCTCCGCTGGCTTCGACACCGGCTGCAGCGGCGTCCAGATGGGACCCGGCGCGATGCAGTTCACGCGAATTTTCCGATCCGCCAGATTCATCGCCAGCGACTTGGTGAAGGCGTGGATCGCCCCCTTCGTCGTCGCGTAGTCGATGAGCGTCTTATTTCCTTCGAGGCCGGTGATGGAACCGCAATTGACGATGGCGCTACCTGGCTTCAGGTGCTTCAGCGCCGCTTTCGCCATGTAGAAGTAGCCATAGATATTCACCTTGAACGTGTGATCCCAATCCTCCTCGCTGACATCATCGAATCTTTCGCGAGTCTCCTGATAGGCGGCGTTGTTCACCAGAATGTCGAGCCCACCAAACTTTTTCACCGTTTTCTCGACGGCGTCGCGGCAGAACTTCGGGTCCGAAACGTCTCCTGGCAATAGCAACGCCTCCTGACCTTCCGCCTCGACCGCTTGTTTGACGACTTCGGCGTCTGACCGCTCCTCCGGCAGGTAGACGATCGCCACGTTCGCGCCTTCGCGCGCGTAGAGGACGGCCACGGATCGACCGATCCCCGAATCGCCGCCGGTGATGATCGCCACTTTGCCGGCCAGCTTCTCGGCGCCCTTGTACTTCGGGGCCAAGTACTGCGGCTCTGGCGTCATGGCCGAATCGAGCCCCGGCTTCGGCTGCGTCTGCGGCGGCAGCGGCGATTTTGGCTTGGCGCCGGCTTGCTCGCTATCGGTGGACTTGGTCGGTTGTTTTTCCTTCGTCTGACTCATCGCTTCGCTCTCCGCTTGGCTGGTAGGCGACGATGTTGACTAACAGAAATCAGCCAACTTCGTCGTCCGAAGCAGAGCTACGGTAGCATCTCGCATGCCGCAATGCCTCCCGGCTTAAATAGTCTGTATGCATTAACCACAGAGCACACAGAGATCACGGAGGGGGAGGCAAAAAGAGGGCCCTCTCGAACTATAACTTCCCTCTTCTTCAATTCTTCTCTGTGTCCTCTGTGGTTAGAGGAATAAACCAACCACTTGCCATCGTCTAAGCCTCGCCGACTGGCCGACCTCCACCCACCCAGCTCGCCCCCCAACCACTTACTCACCCCTCCCGCATATCCCGCTTCAGCCCCGATCGCGTCGCTTGCGTGGCCAGCGGATCGTCGGGCCAGGCATGCTTCGGGTAGCGCCGTCGCAGTTCCTTCTTCACCTCGGGATAAGTGTTCGCCCAGAAGCTAGCGAGGTCGGCCGTCACTTGCTGCGGGCGGCGATTGGGACCCAACAAATGAAGCAGCACAGCGACGCGACCGCCTCCGATGCGCGGCGTCTCACGCACGCCGAAGAGTTCCTGAATCCGAACCGCCAGCATCGGCGGCCGGCCAAGTTCGTATGTGAGCGGGTGGCGGTTGCCGTTCGACAGTTCGAACTCTCGCGGCGCCAGCCGTTCGACCTCGGCGAGTCGTTCGTAACCCACCCGCTGCTGCAGACGCGACATCCAGTCGGCGGTTCGTATCTCATCGAGCGAACGCAACCCGACGCAAACGTCCGGCAAGATTTCCGCGAGTTCGGCGTCGTCAAACGCCGGCAGTTCCAAGTCGGGGAGCGACGCCGCCAGCCAGCGGACGCGGGCGAGAAAACTTCCCGCCGCCGAATCTGCTGCGGGTAAATAGCGATCGAGTTGTTGCTGAGCCTCGTGAGCTAAGATCGTCGCCGCCGCCGTCGGATCGTTGATTGCCACCGGCGTTTCTTCCAGCAACAGGTCGGCGAAGTAAGTGCGCGAACGAGCTTCGACTTGCTTGCGCGTCGGGTTGTAGAACAACTCGTCGCGGGTCGCGAGCAACTCGGCCGGCAGCCATTCCCGTTCTACGGCCGACGCCATTCGTGCGCGGACTTCGCCGCCGGCGTCGTTGAGGTCGATCGCCAGCAACAACGTTTCGCCTCGCACGCGCGAACCGCCGTCGAGCCGCACGCCCCGACCGCCGACCATGGTCGCGCGATCTTGCGTCCCGCCGCGCAGCTTCGCCAGCCGATCGGGAAACGCCTCCAGCAGCGCCTGCATCAAGCTGGCTTCCGGCGTCTCGCTTCGCGGCGCTAGCGGCACGTCGACGAGTCGATACAACTGCTCGGCCGCACGCAACACATTGCGTGCGCCGCCATGATGCAACTCAAGCGCCGGGTCGGCCATGCGCATCCCGCCATGAAACGCCTGCAGCGCCGCCACGCGATCGACCACGTCCGATCGCGTCCGCACCGTTTGATGATCGCGCGGCCCGCGCCGTCCCTGATCGCCGACTCGGAATGGATCGCGCTCCGACAAAAGCGCCGCCGCAATCGAGGTTTCGCGCAATACGCCATGCCGAGCGCCGGCGAGCAACAATCGTCCCAATCGCGGATGCGCCGGCAGCCTTGAGAGCTCTTGCCCCAACGGCGTCACCCGATTGGCTTCGTCGATGGCTCCAAGCAATAGCAGCAACCGTCGCGCATTTTCAACCGCTTCGGGCGGCGGCGGATCGAGCCAGGGAAACTCTTCATACTCTCCCAGTGTGAGCAACTGCAACAACGGCTCCGCCAAATCGCTTCGCAGCGCCTCGGGCGTTTCCGCCGCCGGGCGATGTCGGTGCGTCGCCTCTTCCCACAGCCGCCAGCAGACGCCTGGCGCCGTGCGCCC
>JBGSMO010000181.1:0-15229 GCA_041740115.1 Pirellulales bacterium | reverse complement strand
CGCCGGAGCCGTCCGGCGCTCGCGACACGTCGCGCAAGGGCACTGCTCGCGGAGCTCGCGCACGCTGTACTCGCGCGCGTGGCCGTCGCTCCACACAATCCGCAGTCGATCGGGAGCGATCAGTTTCAATTCAGTCGGGCTCGCCGTCACGCTGTCTCTCCGTTAGGCCGTCGCTCGTCAATAAAACGACGACCTTTCCCCTCAAAGCGGGGCAACGACGCCGGCGGCGCCAGTTCCACTTCGATCTTCAGTCCCAGCCGCAGATACATCTCCTCGGCGATGCGCTCCGGCGCCGAGAGTCGATCTTCTACTTCCACGAGCAGTTCGTCCATGGCCCCCCGCTTGCGAGCCGTCATGCGGTACTCGACGACCTCCGGGAAACTGCGGACGATCTCCTCCACCGCCGACGGAAAAATGTTGACGCCGCGGATGATCATCATCTGATCGGCGCGGCCGAGAACGCCGCCATCAAGCAGCACAAAGTGATTGGCGCCTGCGTCGCTCCAGCGCGGACGGACCAGATCGCCAGTCCGATAACGAATGACCGGCAACCCAGGTCGACCGAGCGACGTCAGCAACAAGTGCGACAACTCGCCGTCAGCGGCGGGACGGCCCGTCTCGACCGAAACGAACTCGGCAATGAACTCGCTCTCCAAAATGTGAATGCCGCGCCGCGCCGCATCGGCGTAACCCCACGGACCGACCTCGCTCGCTCCCGCATGATCGACGACGCGGGCGTGCCACGCCGCTTCGATGCGCTCGCGCACCGCTGGCACGGAGCCTCCTGGTTCGCCCGCGACGATGATGCGCGTGACGCTCGACCCGGCCAGATCGAACCCGCACTCCTCGGCGACTTCGATGAGATGGAGCGCGTAGGTCGGCGTGCAGAGCAAAACCGTCGGCGCCGTCCGCTCGATCAAATCGAGCCGCGCCCGCGAGTTCATCCCGCCGCCGGGGATGACCAATGCGCCACGCGCGACCAGCGCATCGTGAGCGCTCCAGAAACCAATGAACGGCCCAAACGAAAACGCCAGCATCGCCCGATCCGCCGGCGTCGTCTCCGCGACGTCGAGCACGAACTGCCAGCAGTCGACCCACCACCGCCAGTCGTCGGCCGTGTCGTACACCGGCATCGGCCGGCCGTGCGTCCCCGATGTTTGGTGGTAGCGGACATACCGTTCCAACGGCCACGTGCGGTTGGCGGGCGCGTTGCCGTGAACATCGCCGAGCACTAGTTCCTCTTTCGTCGTCGGCGGCAACGCGGCGAGTTGCTCGAGCGACGTCAGCGGCAGCGGATCTCCATGGAACTTCCGGGCATAGAACTCGTTCGCTGGAAGAATCTGCACGAGCAACTGATTCAGTCGTTGGAGCTGCACTTGCTCGAGCTCCGCTCGGTCCAGCGACTCCAAACGCCGTCGTTCCTCGAAGGTCAAAGTCATGGCTCATGAGGCGTTGTTGGTCAACCAAGTCATTCTGAGCGGAGCGAAGATTCTAGTCGTTCACTTAACGCTAGATCCTTCGCTCCGCTCAGGATGACAGTCGTTACTCGAGCGCCGGCAGGCAAGCGAGCGACGACTCTGTGCGCAAGAACATCTTACCCTGATGGATTGCCGGCGTCGCATGCGACCCCTCGCCGAGTTGGCTGCGCCCAAGGAGCTGATACTTGTCAGCGGCCGCGATGCAGACGACTTCGCCCTCGGCGGCGACGCAGTAGATCTTGCCGCCGGCCGTCACCGGCGAACTGTAGTAGTTCCCGCCGATCCGCTTGGTCCAGATCTCTTCACCGTCGGCAGCATTGTAGCAAGTCACCACGCCGCGATCGCTCCAGACAAAGAGCCGATCGCCGACGGCGACTGGCGTCGGCACCTGGGCCAGACTCTTCTTCAACTCGAACGCCACTTCAGGTGCACTCCCCTTATCGCTAGCGAGCCGCACCGCCGTCAGGTTCTTGCCGTTCCCCCCTTCGCCGCTGCCGCTGAAGACCATCCCCGCCGCAATGAACGGAGAGTTCACGCAGCGCGCCAAGTAGATGCTCGGCGACTGCCAAAGAACGGCGCCGTCGATCGGCGAAAGTCCCGCAATGCCTTCCGCAGAGCTACAGACGACGATCTGCTCGCATCCGCCCTCGCCATTGAAGATCAACGGCGTCGCGTACGACTCCGTCCCTCCCTGTCGCGGACGCCGCCAACGCTCGTCGCCGCTCTTCGCGTCGAGAGCGACGACGAAGCTCTCGCCGGTGTGGTCGTTGGCGATCACCAGCAGATCGTCGACCAGAATCGGCGAGTTGCCAGAGCCATGCTTGTACTCCGCCGTCCCCAACTCGCGTTGCCAGGCAAATTCGCCACGGTGATCGACCGCCGCCGCGTGCAGCACGCCGTTGGCCGTCCAGGTGACGTAGACGCGCTCGGCATCGACGGTCGGCGTACCCGAGGCGTAGCTGTTCGCCGCGTGAATGGAATGGAGCGACCCCTCGAACGACTTCGTCCACTCGGTTTCACCAGTCGCGGCGTCGATCGCCGCCAGCGTCAGCGCGCCGGTGGCTGCGTCGCCCCACGTGACGAACACGACCTCGCCCCAACCGACCGGGCTGCTATGCCCCTTCCCCTGCAGCGTGACTTTCCAGAGATAGTCGTCCGCCGTCCAAGCAGCCCGGAACGACTCCGTCGCCACGCCCGAACCATTCGGCCCGCGAAACCGCGTCCAGTTCTCGCCAGCCAATGCCTGATTGCTAAAGCTAGGTCCGAAGACCAGCCCGAACATCGCCGTTAGCGCGAAGCCACTGCGAATCAACACCGAGTTCCTAGCGTTCGATCCCATAGAGCTCAATCTTACGGTAAAGCGTTGCGCGGCCGATCGCGAGCAGCTTGGCCGCGTCGGGAACGTTGCCGTCGCAACGGCGCAGGGCTTCGAGAATGAGTTTCTTCTCCCAGACGTCGATTTGGAGCGAATCGAGTTGATCGCCGCCTGAATCCCTCAGGCCCAGATCACGCGGCATGATCTCGTCCTCATCCGCCAGCACGACGGCGCTGTCGATGACGTTCCGCAACTGCCGCACGTTGCCCGGCCAACGGTAAGCGAGCAGCTTGGCTCGCGCGGCGTCGTTCAACTTCAATTGCGGCCGGCCGCGCTCGCGGCGGAAGTAGGTGAGGAAGAAGTCGATCAACAGGCCGATGTCTTCTTCGCGATCGCGCAGCGGCGGGATGTAAAGCTCGAAGACGCTGAGTCGGTAATAGAGGTCTTCGCGGAATTTCTTCTCGCGGACGTAGGTCTGCAAATCCTGATTCGTCGCGGCGATCACTCGGACGTCGACCCGCACCTCTTGCGTGGCGCCGACGGGCAAAAAGGGGTGTCCTTCAAGGATCCGCAGCAACTTGGCCTGCCCCTCCAGCGGCAACTCGCCGACTTCGTCGAGGAACAACGTCCCCAAGTCGGCCTGTTGAAAAAAGCCGTTGTGGTCGCGATCGGCGCTGGTAAACGCCCCCGCCTTATGACCGAAGAGTTGGCTCTCCATCAGATCGGCCGGAATCGCGGCGCAGTTCACCGAGATCATCTGCCGGTCGGCGCGGTGGCTGCCGCGATGAATGGCTCGAGCGACGAGTTCCTTACCCGAACCGCTTTCACCGCGCACCAACACGCAGCCCGGCGCCCGACTTACGCGCTCGATCTTCCCCTTGAGCGCCCTCATCGGCTTGCTCTCGCCGATCAGTTCGTCGTAACCGGGCGACGAGCGGACGAGTTGCTTGTAATCGCTCTGCAAGGAGATGTGCGCCCGCGCACGCACCAACGCGATCACCACCAGATTGGCCACCGCGATGATGAAGTCAAAGTCCGACTGCCGGAACCGCCCCGCTTCCAGATAGACATGAATGGCGCCCACCGTCTGCCGCTCGCCGTCGCGACTCTTCCGCACCAGCGGCGCGCAGACGGCGTCCGCAAAGTGCTCAACCTTCTTAGCTTCGCCGCCCGCTGCCTGATTGGCGACCCACACGGCATGCCCCTGGCTCAACACTAGTTCGGTGAGGTTCTTATTGAGCGTCACCCGATCGGCCGCACCGCTGGGGATCACGAGTTTCGGCTTGAGCTGATCTTCATCGTCAACCCACAAGAACCCGACCACCGCCGCCTGCGTACGAACCTTCAGCAACTCCAGCGAGACGCGAATCACTTCGTCCGGCTCTTCGCAGCCCAGCAGGCGAATCGAGAGCTGATAGAGCAGCATCAGCTCCTGCACCTGCTCCGGCGTCGGCAGCGCGGCGAGCACCTCTTCGTTGCTCTGCCGCACGGCGATCGGCATGTCCTGCACGATTGTCTGCGTCTGCCCGCCGCCGTCGCCTTGCGCCGTCGCCGGTTCGTCGGAGAGCCGAAACTCGAACTCGTTGCTGCCGAGTTTGATCTGGTTCCCGTCGCCTAGCATGGCGTCGTTGATCTTCTGCCCGTTGACCATCGTGCCGTTACGGCTTCCCTGGTCGTCGATCACCCACCGCTCCCCCTCAACGCAACGAATGATCGCGTGGACCCGCGAGCAGAGGGGATCGGTGAGCGAGATGTGGCAATCGGTCCCGCGCCCCATGAGGGTTTCGCGCGCCGGGTCGAGCGGGAAATTCGTTCCCGAATGCTTGCCGGTCAGGATGGTGAGATAAGCGTACACAGCGCAGCCACGCGGTCCGTGCGGCGGAAGGGGTAATTGCCAGCGTCAATCGTAGCGAACCGGCCAGGGGTTGGAAACGCAGCGGCTGCAACCGCGACCGGCAAGAACCGGCCAGGAAGCGTCGAAAACGGCAGGCGAACCCCGCCTTGCCGCCCGGCGTCCGCTCCAGTAAACTCGGTAGCTTCCCCATCGCCCGGTCAGGGCGAGCAGGAATCGGGCTGTAGCTCAGCTTGGCTAGAGCGCTGCGTTCGGGACGCAGAGGTCGGAGGTTCAAATCCTCTCAGCCCGACTCTCTTAAATCCCGCCGGAATAAGAGTTTCTGTTACCTGCCGGCGTTCGGCAGTGCGGCGTTTCCCTCGGTCACAAACGGTACATACCGTTTGTGACGAAATCTATGGGAGACACGCACTATGCCACGGCCAACTAATCATTTGCCCAAGTACCGGAAGCATCGCGCGAGCGGTCAAGCCGTCGTCACTCTCAGCGGGTGCGACCACTATCTGGGTCCCCACGGCACGAAAGCAAGCAAAGAGCTCTACGATCGGCTGATTGCTGAATGGCTTCAGCATCATCGACAACCTGCGGTGGATAGTGCGGACGCAATAACCGTCGTTGAACTTTGCGCTCGTTACCTACGCTTCGCCCACACTTACTACCAAAAAGATGGTCGCTGCACGAAGGTTACCCCTGGCGTGAAAGCCTGCATTAAATACCTGCGTGATTGGTACGGCCGCGAACCAGTAACTGCGTTCGGCCCCCTCGCCTTAAAGGCAGTTCGCCAGCGAATGGTTGAGGCATCAAGCGGATGTTTAAATGGGCCGTCGCCGAAGAGTTGGCGCCACCCGCCACATATCAGGCGCTCCTAGCGGTTCCAGGTCTCGCCAGGGGGAGGTCGTCAGCCCGCGAGACTGCTCCGATCATGCCCGTCGATGACGCCGTCGTCGATGCCACCATTGCACGTCTACCAGAAGTCGTTGGCGACATGGTGCAACTCCAGCGACTTACCGGGATGCGCCCAGCAGAAGTTTGTATTGTGCGGCCCCGCGATATCGACCGGTCGGGCGATATTTGGATTTACCGGCCTAGCTCCCATAAAACTCAGCCGGAGAACGGTACACGTGCCGTCGCGAAGCTTGTTGCGACCTCACGCCGCAACCTTTCTTTGGCTGAGGCAAGCGCCTGTGGAGTATCCGACCGTTAAGGGCGAACACTCAGGAACCATGCCATTGCGGGGCGAGTAACGTCAGCGTATTCACTTGGAGCCATCGCTCAGCCAACGAAACATTCCCGCTTACGTGAACGCCTTCACTGGTTATTTCATCAACGACGCAAAGTCATGAATCGTCAAAAATGGTATATACCGATTTCGGTCGTCGGCAAATTGCTGATTTCGCATGAGTAACCGCAGTGGTCTCCATCACTTAGGATTGAAGTACTAACCGTTGACCTCTGCGTCAGAAACGCAATGGGAGTGCGCGCCTGCTAAGAACAGTACAGGTACCAAAAATCGCCGGTCTTATGGATCGCCCAGCCCGTAGCCCGGCTGACTACTGCTTTAGGAACTTGGGCTGACGGGAGAATACGGTTATTGCCCGACATTCCATACGAACCAATACATAGAATGCATGCAATCACGTAAGGATACGACTGCCGGCGCCTGTCCCGTCAGCGAATTCGCAGGTGCTATCGACTTCGTCGACGGAAGCTAACGCCAGCCAGCAGCACTACAAACATTTGCATTGCCGACGTTGGTTCCGGAATTCCTCCGTTCAACGCCGAGAGACTCGCTCCGGCACGACGTTGCCACGTCAGAAAATCGTCTCCGTCGGAGTCTCCGTCGGCATCGGCGTCGGAATCTCGATTCTGCCCGAAGTCTCCCTGCCAGCGCGCCAAATCAAGGCCGTCGACGGCCCCATCGTTGTTGAAGTCCCCCGGCAGTAGCGGCAGAAATGCGAAATCATTGACGACCACCTCGACTGGTTCGTTTCCAGCAGGCGCGGTGCTGCGAAAGAGCCACAGATTGAAGCGAAAGTTTTCGGCGCCCGGCGTGGGAACTAGTCGAGTCGTTCCGTTAGCAATGTAAACGTAGTGATGGATTACCGCTTCGGCCGGAAAATTGGTCGGCGAGTGGTGGCCTCGCAGCGAATAGAACTCGACTTTCCCCGGCGACCATGTGAAAAAACGCGTTAGCGCAGCGTCCTCGCTCAGATCAGGCAGCGTGATCCGTTTAAGGTTGCCGCTGCGATAGTAGGGCTGCACAACCACCTGAGAACTGGTCGGATCTGCAGCGTTGCCCCAACGCCCGTCTTCGAAATCAATCTCGCGATTGGGATTGTCCGGAATCGTATCGCCGCCCGCGCTATCCCAAGTGAACGCGCCGAAGGTCGCATTCGCGTCCAATAGGTCCTGCCGGCTGCTGGTCTGGAACATGTACGTTCCGTAGCCAAGGCTCAGATTGAGAATCACCTCTGTCGAATACCAGTTGGAACCGGTCTTCTGAATCGTCAGGTGCAGGCCCGCTTCGTCGGACCAGACGTCACTCGAACTGCCGGAGAATCGATTGGGGCCAGGACCTACCGGACTATTCGACTGCTTAATCGTCCAAGTTTGCCCGGCAAACTGCAGCGTTGCGCCGCGGCTGATGCACTCAGTCGCTAAGAACAGTCCAATGGCGACGACTGCCGCGAGCGGTACGAGGGAACGTGATACAGACTTCCTAAACACAGAATCTCCGTCAGTGGGAATAACATTTTATCGAATCGCTGCGAGAGCTTGGTTATCCGGCCGCCGACGCCGAACTAACAATGCGATGCCGCTGAAAGCAAGAATTCCCGCCGCAGGTTCTGGAACAGCCGCCGCGACCACCGTGGCCCCCGCTGTTCCAAACTTCGCTTTCCAAATCGCCAGATCAGCCGCATCGACGTTGCCGCTGCTATTAGCGTCGCCTTGTGGTTGAGTGGCGCCGATGCCAAAGTTCCGCTGCCAAATCAGGAAGTCGGCTCCGTCGACGTCATTGTCGTTATCAAAATCAGGATCTTCGAGAGCCGGCGCGAGCCCAGTCACTTCATCGTAGTCGAAGCGAGCAAGCCCCGTACCGTTCACATTGAGAACAACCAGTTTGATGCGTATGCTGGCCAGTTCAGCCGTCGTGGGCGTCTGCTGGTCAACGGCGCTGGTGAATTGACTGAAGGGAACTGCAAACGTCTGGTAGACGTCCGTCATCGTTTGTTTGGGTGCAAAGAACTCTTCTTCATTCGAGTCGTCCCCGGTGGCGACAATGATGTCAAGTTCCTTCACGCCGACGAAGGATTCGAAACCAGGGACATCGCCGAAACGGGCATCGACCGATAGGCCGCCATAGCTCGAAAGATCAACTCCCGCGGGCGAGATATCGACGATGCCGAAGTTGCCAGTATCGGTCACGCTGAAGTCGGCCGAGTGAAATCGACCGCTGCCGACGCTGCCGTCGATTGCGCCCTTATCGGTGGTGATCGCACCGAAGGAGCCCCAGTCCTGGGCGCCGTCTTCGAAGTCGAACAACACCGTTTGCGCGTGGACGGCCTGAAATCCGATGAAGATGCCGGCGAGCGTTAGCGTGAATCGCAATGTTCTTCTCATATTTTATCCGTACGAAATGGGAGACAAGTCACAGCTTATGATAACGGTATTCAATCGCGGCTAGCGATGTAGTCACGCGGTTTACCGCAGAACTACCGCGACAATGAGCGGGCGTGGTGCTCCTTGGCTTTTGCAGGATTCCGCAAACGGTAAAGTTCGGCGAGTCGGGCATGCGACAATTGCGGATCAAATCCCATGCCCAACGCCGTTTCATAAGCGGCGATTGCTTCGGATTCGCGTCCCGCGCCCATTAGTCCTTCGCCCAAATGAAAGTGAGCGGCCGGAAAGAAATGGGTAAGTCCCACGGCGCTTAGAGCATGTTCAACAGCATCCGCGAAATCGCCACGCTGCAAGTAGATTTGAGCAAGGCCGTCGAGAGCTACCGAACTCTCTGCCACGCAAGCGAGCGCACCCAGAAAAGCTGTTTCTGCTTCACTCCAGGCCCTTGTTTCCAAAAACAGCTGTCCCAGTTGGTTGTAAAGGCCTGCATCATGCATTGGCATGGCGCTCACCGCGCGGGCAATGGTCAGCGCGTGCCCCAAACGCCGTTCGCCCAAGGCGACGCCGGCCGCCAGAAGCTGACCGTGTGGGGAGTGACGCAGCGCCGTCGGAAGACTTTCAATTGCGTCGCTACATTCGTCCCAACGGCCCAATCGCAGCAAACATGCCGCCACCTGAAACTGAAATCCGGGCTCCTCGGGATAGCTTCTGGCCAACTCCTGCCAGAGGCCAGCGCCCTGGCGACTCGGCGGCTCGACGCGACCGCTACCGCCCGATTGATCTTGGCGTCCTTGATCGCTTGCTCGCATTGGGCTCGCCCGTCCTCGCTGGTTGGAGACAGGTAGCCCAAGTCGATTAACTGGCGGATAACCAAGGCAGATGCGATCGGGTCTTCGCGAAACTCATCTCGATGCATCCCAGCGTCGCCAGCGTGAGTTTCCCAGGATTCGATGTAATCCGCGACTAGCGGCGCATCGCAGATTTCTAACCACGGGCGGCCGTCCATGTCGCTGCCGACCGGCAGTCCCAGCAGCGCCAGGATGGTCGGGGTAACGTCGAGCAGCGTAGCGCCATGCAGAGGAACGCCCTTGCGAATTCCAGGACCGTGAACGCAAGCGATGCCAAATTCACGATGCCAGTTTTCAGGATGCTGCCAAGCGTCGCAGCTTGGCCGGCGATCGGCGTGATGAAAGCCGTGATCGCTTACTAGGATCACGGTCGCGTCCGGGCCCGCTTGAGCCAACAGCGCCTCCAACATCATGTCGTGGAATCGATAGCAGCCCGCCATCGCTTCGCCGTAGATTGCCGCGTCCCGCTCGCTGACTCCCTCCACATGCGGCGGGTGGTACGGCATGAAGTGGTGCCCGAACTCGTCGATGGCGGAATAGTAGACCGCCATGAAATCCCAATCGTCTCTCTGGGCGAGATGGCACGCCGCTGCATGAACTGTCGACGTCCGAGCGATGATGCCGGCCAGCTTCGCGAGCCGATCATCGTTTTGCTGGTCGATTTCCGCCGCGCGTGGGATGAAAGGAAGCAGAGCCGAAGCATCTAAGTCGCGTGGTGAAACGATCAGTGGCGCCAACTCATCGGCAAGCGAAGCGGGATGAACCGTACCAGCCGGAAGCTCCGTGGCGTTGTTACATACAGCCGATTGGGCCGCTAGTCGATCGCTAACGATCGTTCCCCGTATTGGCTCGGCCGGATGGCTGGCAAACCAGGAGACGACGTTCGAGGTCATGCCTGCTTGCGTCAGAATGTTCCAAATGGCCTTGCATGTTCGGCTCGTGCTGGCGATCGGCCGAATGCCGGTTAAATCCGGCAATGGCTCGACGAAACTGCAGATACCATGCTTGTCGGCGCGCTTGCCCGTGGCGATGGAATTCCAAAGCATCGGCGACAACATCGGTTGGATGGTCGCCAAATTGCCGCTCACTCCGCCGTCAATGGTCCGCGCCAGCGTTGGCAGCTTGCCTTCGGCCAACAGGGGTCGAATCAGCTTCCAGTCGGCGGCGTCCCAGCCGATCAGCAACACCCGCTTGGCTAGTCGTTTGCTCATGCGATGATCACGGCAATTCTGACAATGCTCAATTGCAAGAGCCGCTCCGGCGCGCATTCCGTCGAACACGCCCTTTTGCTTCAGCGAGGCGAAGGCTACGACGCGCGACGACGTCGTTTTAGCGCGATGGCGCCGCCGCCAGCGGCGAGCAGAGCGAGGCTGGAAGGCTCCGGAATGGCGCCGGCGGTGATCGGAGCGTTCGGCGTTGATTCGTAGGCGTAGCCGAAAAGCGTGGCCGTGCCTTGGTTCGCGGCCGACACGTCTACCCGCGCCCAACCGTAGTTAAAATTGCCGCCGCCGATATCCCATTTTAAACCGACGTATTTGTCAGACCCGACGAAATTGTAGAAGTAGGGCCCGACCTGCCGACCGGCGAAGCGGGCCCCTGTCGATTCAGCTGCAGCAGGGCCGATTGAATCCCCCGCTGCGAACGAATTAACGTAGTACGACAAGCTCGTCAATGTCTTGCTGGCCTGTGCGCCAATATTGTACGGATTGACTCGTACGCTGCTGAGGAACGCCGCGATCGCAAACTCATTCTGCCCGGCGTTGTCGAGGTTGATGTAGATCGGACCCTGCCCCTGCGTGATCGTGACGTCCGGCACATCGGTATAGATGATCGCCCCGTGAACGTTCTGCACGGCGCCAAAAGCACCAAGGCCGGCCGCCGCGACATACGATGAAAGGCGAAAGTCAACCCATTCAGGTAATGGAAGGCAGGTTGCACAGTCGCTTGAAGTCGGCGGAGTGACAGTATCGCTATCTCTCATTAGGCGCTCCCAAAGAAGTCGTTACTGATCAGCCGCCGACGCCCAGCATATGTCGCAGATCCCTGGTAGGCAAGGAAATTTAGCTGGTTGAGTGCATAGAACAGCCAGATAGCACCTCCGGCGAGGCTGGCCGTGTTGACGCGACCATATCGTGCCAGGCTCAGCATCAGGAATTGTGGGGGATGGTTACAATCCTTGACGTGAGTTGCGACAACCGTCCATACTTCCTGCGCAGATGCGGTTTCACGCATCGAAATAACATTGGGAAACTATTCATTCCGCTCTCTCTTCCTGGGTCGCTTCGCGATTACTCGACGGCAATGCTTTGCGAGGCCTTCTCCGAGAGGATTCTGCTGATTTCCAGTTTGGGACACGAAGCAGCGAAGTCGGATAGTATCCGCATCTTGTCGAACACCAATTCACCAGAGGGAACGCCCGTTATGCCTTACGCGAGAATGCCGCGGATGACGTTGGCTTCCACGACGCCCGTGAGTTTCTCTTCCAATCCGCCATGAAAGTAAGTGAGGCTCTTGTGATCGAGTCCCATCAGGTGCAAGATCGTCGCGTGCAAATCTCGTAGGTGATGCGGGTTCACGACGGCAGCTTCGCCCACCTCGTCGGTTTCGCCGTAGCTGACGCCCCCCTTCACGCCGGCGCCTGCCATCCAATAAGTGAACCCTTTTGGGTTGTGATCGCGGCCCCCCGGTTTGCCGCCGGTGTTGTAGGTCTCCGATACAGGCATCCGCCCGAACTCGCCCCCCCACACCACGAGAGTTTCCTCCAATAGCCCTCGCTGCTCCAGGTCGGCCAGCAGCGCGGCGATCGGTCGATCGACTTCGGGAGCGTGGATTTTCAGATTCTCTTCGATCCCATGATGGCCATCCCAAGTATTCTGCCCCCCGGCGCCGCCACCGCCGGAGTAAAGCTGCACGAACCGCACGCCGCGCTCCACTAGTCGCCGCGCGGTCAGACACTGTCGGCCGAACGCTGCGGGGCCTTGCGCCAGCGAATGCCACTGGGGCTTTGGTTCGTTGACGCCATAGAGGTCGAGCGTCCGCTGATCTTCTTGCGTCAGGTCGAGCGCCTCGGGCGCCGTTGTCTGCAAGTTAAACGCCAGTTCATAGCTCGAGATGCGGGCCGCTAATTCTGAATAGCCAGGGTGCGACGCCTCATGCGCAGCGTTCATCTCGTTAATAAAGTCAATCTCCCGCCGCTGCATCGCCCGCGTCGTGCCGTCGGAGGGTTTGAGGTTAAGAATCGGTTCCCCCGCCGTCCGTAGGATGGTCCCCTGATACACGGCCGGCATATACCCGCTCGACCAATTCGGCGGCCCTGTCGTCGGCCCGCCGCGCGGATCGAGCATCACGACATAACTTGGCAGATTCTGATTTAGCGTCCCGAGCCCGTAGCTCATCCACGCCCCTATCGATGGGTGTCCCTGCAAAATGCGACCGCTGTTCATTTGCAATAGCGCACTGCCGTGAGCAAATGAATCGCTGTAGAGCGACTTCACCAGCGCCAGCTTGTCCATATGTTGCGCAATGTGCGGAAACGCATCGGAACACCACTGCCCCGACTCGCCGTGCTGCCGAAACGCTCGCCGGCTCGCCTGCAACGTCGCCTTCGTCGTAGCGCCGCGGCGAAACTCGTTGTCGATCGTCACCCCGTCGCGCCGCTGCAGTTCAGGTTTGTAGTCGAACAGGTCCACTTGCGACGGCCCGCCGAACATGAACAGGAAGATGCACGATTTCGCTTTCGTCGGCAGACCCGAGCAGCGCTGCGCCAACGGCGCCGACGCCGATTTCTCCGCGGCGGCAGCGTTTGTCGAGAAAAAGCCGTCCCCTTCAAGCAGCGAGCTCAACGCCAACCCGCTAAAGCCGGCGCCCAACTCCCATAGGAATTGTCGTCGGGGCTGCACGATGTGATCTGCCGGATTCATAGCCGTTCGCCGCTCGGTGATACATTAGTCGACGTAAATCATTTCGTTTGCGTTGAGCAGCCCACGGCAGAAACCTGCGAGCGCCCTGCGGTCCGGGTCGGCAATTCCCTCGTCGATCGCCAGCCGCCGCTCATCGGCCAGCAGCCTCTCGACCGCGACCCGCTCCGACGCGGTCGGCTGGCGCTGCAGCGCCAGTTGAAACGCCCGCGTCACCATCGCCGCAGAATCGCCGCCCGCCTCTAGCGTCGCCCGCGTGGCCAACGCCATTGCCTGTGCTTCGACGAACCGGTCATTCAGCAACATCAACGCTTGCGGCGCTGTCGTCGTCACCGTCCTAATGCCGGCGGGCGACGTGCTATTGGCGAAGTCGAGCGCTTCCAATAGCGGAATCTTCAATCCCCGCTTCACTGTCAGGTAGACGCTACGGCGGTTCTGTTCCTCGGCGGGGCTATCTTGCCAGCCCTTGCCGGCCGCATCTTGCCGGCTGTGCACCTCCCGAGAGAGAGTCGGAAACACGCTCGGCCCGCCCTGCTTCGCATTGAGCTGGCCGCTCACTGAGAGCATCGCATCGCGAATGACTTCCGCCTCGACTCGTCGCAGTCGTTGTCGCCATAGCAGCGCGTTGTCAGAGTCGACCGCCAGCGCCTGCGGATTCGCCGCCCGCGACGATTGCCGATAGGCCCGGCTCGTCATGATCGCGCGGTGCAACTCCTTCATCCGCCATCCCGACGCCATGAACTCCGCAGCCAGATAATCTAATAACGGTTGGTTCGTCGGCGGCAGTCCCGTGTGGCCGAAATCATCCGGCGTCGGCACGATGCCCACGCCAAAGTGATGCCGCCAGATCCGATTCGCCATCACGCGCGCCGTGAGCGGATTTGCCTCGTCGGCAACCCATTCGGCCAGTGCCCGTCGACGGCGGGTCGACTTGGCGTCAGCGGAGGGCACGTCCAATACCGGCGCCGGCAGTCCCAAAACCTCTGGAAACGCCGGCGAGACTTCTTCCCGTGGAGACTGCGGTTCGCCCCGCGACAGGACATGCGTCGCCTTTGCCGTGGGGCCCAACTCCACCGCCGCCAGCGCTGAATCAAACGGCGGCGTCTCCTCGCGCGCCTGCTTCAATTCCGCTTCGATCGCAGCCTTATCGGCTTCCTTCGTTGCGACATCGGTCGTCACATCGTCGGCGGCGCTGGCCTCGGCAAGGCGCCGTTCCAACTCGGCTATTTTCCGCTGCTGTTCTCGTTGCCAGCGCTCCAGTTCCGCCGGCGTCGCCAGCAGTCGCGTGATTTGCCCCGTCCCGCGCCCGCCGCCCCCCGTCTTGTGCTGACCGTAGGGATCGATGCCGCGGAAGAAACTCAGCATTGAGTAATAGTCGCGCTGACTGATTGGATCGAACTTGTGGTCGTGGCACCGCGCGCATCCCAGGGTGAGCCCCAAAAACGCCGTCCCCGTCGACACCATCACGTCGTCAAGATCGTCATATTCAGCGACGATGGTGCTGTCGGGTTCGTCATCCCACACATGAAGACGATAGAACCCGGTCGCCACGATCGCGTCGCGCCACGCCTGGCGAGCGTCCTTCTCCTCCAGCCCCCCGCTCAGCAATTCCTCCGCCAGCTCGTCTCCCGCCAATTGCTCGCGCACGAACTGGTCGTATGGCTTGTCAGCGTTGAATGACTCAATCACGTAATCACGGTATCGCCACGCGTTCGGCTTTTCGCCGTCGCGCTCGTACCCGTTACTCTCGGCGTAGCGGACCACATCAAGCCAGTGCCGTCCCCATCGCTGGCCGTAGTGTGGCGACGCGAGCAACCGGTCGACCAAACGACCCCATTCCTCTTCGGTCGGGTTCTTCTCAAACGCCGCCACTTCCTCTGGGCTCGGCGGCAATCCCCACAAATCGAAATAGGCCCGCCGCACTAACTCTCGCGGCGACGCCGTCGGACTCATCGTCAACCCCTGATCTTCCAGCTTCGCCAGGATGAAGGCGTCGATCGGACGCCACGCCGCTGGCATACTCACCGTCGGCAGCGCTGGGCGGACGATCGGTTGAAAGGCCCAGTACGCGCGATCCGCATCGCTCAGTTTGAATTTCCGGCCGCGCAGTTTCGGCCCAGTCGCCACACTGACGCCATCGCTTGCCGCGGCGGCCGCCGGCTCGCGCGGATCGGGCGCCCCCAGCGCCACCCACTCTT
>JBGSMO010000105.1:0-4007 GCA_041740115.1 Pirellulales bacterium | reverse complement strand
ACCAGCCTCAAATTCCTGTACCACCCGCTATGAAGGTTTCGGTTAGGGTGACTCCGCTGCACTGCTGGAGCGGAGGAGTTGGCTGAGGCGTAGCCGAAGCCCACTCCGTAGCGGAAGCGGTGCAGCGGTCGGCGAACACGGCTGGGGCGACGTACCCCAAGGAACCGTGAGGCCGATAGTGGTTGTAATCATCCTTCCACTTGGCGGTGAGTTTCCTCGCCGCCGCCAGACTTTCGAACTGTTCCACGGTCAAGAACTCGTCCCGCAGGCGACTGTGGAAGCTTTCGACGTAACCGTTTTCCCACGGGCTGCCTGGCTCGACGTAGAGCGTCTCGACGCCGACCTGGGCGAGCCACTTCCGCAGCGCCTGGGCGATGAACTCGGGGCCGTTGTCGCTGCGGATGCACCGCGGCACGCCACGCATCGCCAGGAGCTCTGCCAGCGTATCGATCACGTCCTCGCTCGTGATGCTGCGATCAACCTTCAAGGCCAAGCACTCCCGCGTGTATTCGTCGACGATCGACAGCCACTTCAGCGGACTCCCCGCAATCGTCCGGTCAAAGACGAAGTCCCACGTCCAAACGTCGTTCTTCGCCTCGGCCCGTCGATGCAATAGGCCGTTGGAACTCACGCCCAAACGCCGGCGTTTTCGCTTCTTCTGGGGCACTTTCAGCCCTTCTTGGCGCCACAGACGCAAGATCCGCGTGGCGCTGGCGCGATGACCTTCCGCTCGCAACAAGGCCGCAATCCGGCGATAGCCGAACCGCGGACGCTCGCGCACCAGTTCGTGAATTCGCTTCAGCAGCGCCGGCTCGTCGTCGCGAGGCTGCGACTTCCGCCGTTGACTCGATCGAGGCTGACCCAGGACTCGACACGCCCTTCGCTCGGACGTCTTGAACTGTGAGCGCAGTTCAACGACGGCCTCGCGCTTCCGCGCGAGGGCTCACCAGTTTCCCTCCGCAATGTGCTTCAGCATGCGGTTGTCCAGCATCAGATCGGCCACCGCCTCCTTGAGCCGTCTATTCTCATCCTCCAGCTTTTTTAGCCGGACCGCCTCCTCCGACTTCATCCCGCCGTACTGCAGGCGCCAACGCTCGAGCGTCGATTCGCTCACTTCCAAAGCTTGCAATACCGCTGATAACTCCTTCCCGGAGTTCAGCATCGCGTCCGCGTCTCGCAGCTTCCGAACGATCTGCTCCGGACTGTGACGCCGTCGTCGATTCGTACTCATCTACTGGTCTCCTCGCCCTCGCGGGCAATGGAAACCTTCATAACCGGTGGATCAGGTTTTTAATAGCAGGTCATTGTGGGACGCCGCGTTTCTTACGCTGCCGGAAATTGTCGAGTTGCTAGATTACGTGAGGAGCCAAGCTCGGCAGCAGTTCATCTTTCCGATGTGTGCCTTTGCCGCGCACACCGGGGCCCGCTGGAGTGAAATGATTCGTTCCGAGATCACGGACCTCGACATGGTGTCCGGTACCGTCATTTTGCATGAGAAGAAGCGCCTCCGTGGCAAACTTAGTACGCGCCGGGTACCGCTTTCACCCATGCTCGCGTCCGTCCTCAGGAACTGGCTTCAAGTTCATCCCGGCGGTTCGCAATTATTCTGCATGGGTCTTAACGTTGAGCGCAGCCGGAAGCAACGTGCGAACTTCGACACTCTTACTGGGGACGAAGTCCATGACCATTTCAAACGAACGCTTGCCAATTCGAAGTGGTCAAAGTTGCGCGGCTGGCACGTTTTCCGCCATTCCTTCTGCTCCAACTGCGCCGCCCACGGAATCGATCAGCGTCTCATCAACTCGTGGGTCGGTCATCAAACTGAAGAGATGGTGAAACGCTCTCGAACGTATATTCAACGGGCCCGACTGGCCTAGCATTACTAATGAATGAACGAATTATTGTCGGCGAGCGTGTCGCCATCTATCCGCGCGGTAAGCGTGGCATCTATCATGCCGACTATCACTACCGCGGCCAACATCGACGGACGTCGCTTAAGACCTCCAACCGCAAGATCGCCGTACAGCGAGCAACTGTCCTCGCTGGGCAAATTCTTGCGGGTACGTTAGACGAAGTTCCGACGCCGTCAACCAAATCAATCCGCAAACGAGTACTTGATGCCGTCGCTGACTACCGGAGCGCGAATGAAGTGTCCGGACTTCGCGCAAAGACAATCCAGAAATATCACGGAACCCTTACAGCTTTCTGTGAATTCGCTGCTGACAAAGGCGCCACTCGCCTTGATCAGGTAAGCCTCGTTCTAATTGACGCTTATCAGGCATCTAGAAGCTTCGCCGAAGTGCGAGGAAAGAAAGTTGGAGCCACGCAAAAGTACCACGATCTATCTCTACTGAAACGATTGTTCGCATGGTGCGTCGAGCGTGATTTAGTCGCCGCGAATCCCTTGGAAGGCAAACGCATCACGCGGCCAACTCCAAGACGACGGTTGGTTATTCCGTCAATCGCCGATGTCAATCGGATCCTTGAGGCGCTGCGAGCCGGCGGCCGACGCCGGTGATGAGGAAACCAAAAATGAAGGCCAGCGATTTACTCGTTTGCTCTGCCGGCGTGGTACTGGCCGTAGGTTTATCGACGCTGAATGTCGGGACTAATCGGTCCCAAGAAAGCGGAACTACCGCGGTGAACAACCGGGACAAAACAGGGACAAGCACCTGTTCGGAAACGACGGACAGCCCGCCGACCCGAGAAATCTCGATGTCCGCGAGCCGTCAGAATGTTGAAGCGGAGGGCATGGGACTCGAACCCACAACCGGTTGCCCGGCACCTGAATTCCAATCAATTGCAGAGTGATGAAAACGCCGAAGAATACGGCGATTCAGAGCGAGGCGCAGCGCATGGCGCAGCAGTCAGCGCAGAAACAGATGCGGAACCGGCTGACGCAGCGGCTCGCGATGCATCGAACCCAACTGCCCCAATGACGGGACACGAAGCCGATCTTACCGAAGTCGCTGACCGTTGGGCGACGTTGCCTGAGGCCGTGCGGCTGGCCGTCATGGCGCTGGTGCGTTCGGCAGGCCATTAGCGTTGCCTCGCGCGCATACGCGAGAGCGATGTTTCTGTGACGTTTCTAGGGGCCCCCTTTCGCCTCGCCGGGAAATTTTGGAATCGCCCCCGCCCCTTCGCGTTTTCGGAACCCGTCGAGTAGCCTCCTTGTCGCCAAAGGCCATATTCGACTCACAGCCCTCTCAACCTGGGGCTCGCCGCTTTTTCGTGCGGCACCGGCAAGTAACCGGCAAATACTCGCCAGCGGTGTGACCGAGAATTGCTCTTCGCTCTGCAGCGCCAGCACTCGTCCTGCGGCGCGGGTGGCGCTGAAGTGTTGTTGTTCGACCCTCAATGCTGAGGCCCGCCCGGTCTTGATGGACCGCCGCGACAAGCTAGCGCTACCAACCGGCAATGTGGTTTGCCACTGCGACTATTGATGTTGCTGCAATCGACGCGATGTCGAAACTGCCGACCTAGCGCGTCGGGTACGGCCTACCCTCGGCGCTTATTACGCAGGTTGATCGCACATCGGAGCTGCCCCTCCGGCGTGCGTCAGGCGGCCGACTTCTGATAACCCCGCCGCCTGCACGCGGCTGACCGGCAAGCAATCGGCAAATTTCGCCCTATCGCCGGAGCTACCGGCGCGATCTGCGCAATCTCCTGTCACCGGGTTTGACACTCCCATCTGACCAATTACTCTCGATTTAGCGTCAGCGGTAACCGGACACCACTGTCGACGCTGATCGTTGCAGTTGCTCGCACATCTGCGTGGTCACAGCCTGACGGCGTCCATGCGGCCACGTTACGACCCTTAGCTGCACGGCGCCGTCGGGCATTTCAAAGAAACCCGCCGCCAGCGGGGAGCCGGCAAGCATTCGGCAACTAACCACCGAGTTTTTGCCTTAGCCGCAATGAAATTAAATTCGTAGTCTATAGGCGGGAATGGGGGGCATCTGGTTGTCGGCCGCCGGTCCGCCTGCAGTGCCTGGCCAACGTGCGGT
>JBGSMO010000120.1:0-4001 GCA_041740115.1 Pirellulales bacterium | reverse complement strand
CGGCGACGGTCGCGTGCCGATCGCCGCGCGGCGTAACTGCGGCGGCGTGGCCGAGACTCTGTTGCACGTCGCTGTCGGCGATCACCGCGAGTTCCCGGCGGAGCGGTTCGACCGAACTGAGCGCAGCCAAGCTAGCCTCCGCCCGGCCGCCGTGGAGGGCGATGTGCTTGTCGACGAGCGCATCCAGGAGTTGGCGCGAATCGCCGGCGAGGGCGCCGGTCGCGACCAGATGGTCGGCGAGGGGACGTTGCTTGTCGAGCACCCAGGCGTTCATCGCCGCGATGAGCTGCTCGGAACGGACGAAGTCCATCTGCACGGCGAGAATGCCGAAGAGGAGATTTCGATCGGCGGCGGCGCTGGTCATGGCGGCGATCGCGGCGCGGGGATGCAATGTGACGGCGGCGATGCGATTTTAGCGTGTCGTCGCCGGTCGCGGAGGGGAAAAACCAGGGGACAGCCGCCGTTTGCGAAGCGAAATGCGCCGGCGGACATTCTGCCGAGGTGCTTGCCAGGTTCGAAAATGATGGCCATCTTGCCCAGGCGGGTTGCCTGAACGACGGTTACGGCGTCGAGCGGAGCATGGCAGAGAAAATCGCTCTCGACTTAGGGCGATTCCGCGATTTCGGAGAGCGGATTCGCGATGCCGGCGAAGCCGATGAGCTTGAGCGGCGCATCGAGTGAATTCGCTAGAGATGCTTGCCACTGTCGGTCCAGTTCTGTGACGCCCCGGATACCATAGACGTCGCGAAGCGCCATGTTGACGCCGTGCGAACGCTGCAACTCCGCGAACGCGAGAAGTTGGGCGGGCGTGTCGCGTTGCAGTAAGTAACGGACAACCGAGGCGCTTTGGCCGTAGAAGAGACCCCAGCGTTGGGCGGATGGGTACTGTTTGAGATTGAGCAAGTGGTCAATCGGCATCAGTTCGCCACGCCGTTGGCCGGCGCGGAGATCGCGCTCGTGAAGCTGTTGCTTGTCGAGCGGGTCGAGCAGCAGGGCGAGGCCTTCGTCACACCACAGAGGGGCATCGGTAAAACAGTCGGCGAGGAGAACGTGACAAAGCTCATGCGGCAACGCCGTCGTGAGATAGTCGTGCGCGTCGCCGCGGACGTCGATCTTGCGAAGCGTGATCCGGGCGCCGCCGCGCTTCGTCAGCGCCGAAGCGACGGTCGCGGAGCCGGCGTTCCCGACCGCAGCGATGTACGATGCGGAGTTGGCGTGGAGGACGATCTGACAACGTGGAGACCAGCGCTCGACGCGCAGGCCGCAGAGTTCAGCAGCCACGCGACGAAGACGTTCGCAGGCGCGAGCCATGGCGCTGGCCTGCTCGGCGGAGTGGAGCGAGCACACCTGAAAGTTATCGCTTTCGGCGATGTGCCAAGCGCCTTTGCGGCTCGATGAAACCGCGCCTTTCCCAGCAACGACGGCAACTTGCCCCACGGCATCCGTCGCCTTCGCCGTCGGCTGGTTGCAGGTGGCCGCCAAAGCGGTGGCGGTCAGCACCAAAAGTGAGCGGAGTCGGATCAACGAGGCGCCTCGGGCTTTAGCAATGGTGGAAGAGCTAGCGCCTAAGGCAAGAGACGTTCCCGTTCCGCCTGGGCCCCCGGCGGGCGACGTAACTGCCTGTCCGAACAGCTAGTTACGTTGCGTATCAATTTGGCTGAGTCTTCCGCGTAACTGGGGTCGCTGCTGAAGCTAGTGGCATCCGGTGCGCGAACGCCCGGCATTACCTGGAGGCCAAAGCAGAGGACCCGGTATCCGACAGAATCGTCGCCGTCCCAACGTGCCATCGCCCCCAGATTACAAGTGCGAAAGGGGCGACGATCGCTCATGCGACCGGCCGGTTGGCGGCGTATTATTACCATCGAGATGTCTATCATCTGCCGCCACGCACGTCGTTTGATTGTCATCGCGCTAGTCCTGGCACTAAGCGTCGGGGCATGCCATTCCTCGACTGCATTCGCGACGACGTGTGAAGGAGGCGCAGCCGCGCAATCGCACGCTTGCACGACGATCGAGTTTGTCGCGCCGCATCGACTGGGCAGGATAGGCGCCATCGAATCGGGGGCCTGCCAACTATGCTTGGCTGTCGCTGCAGAACAAGATTCCACCGCCGGCGATCATCTTGCCAACGCTGTGACGCACTTAGCCGCCATCGCGCCGATTCGACTGGCTCGTGCCTTTAATAAACGCCCAATCGCCGAAGCGATTGCCTCGCGAACGTTGCTCTCGCTCGGCGTTTGTTGGCGCGTGTGAATTGCGATCGCCCAGTCTGACGTTGTTCTCCCCATGTGTTGAAGATCGGCGGGCGAGCCGCTTGCAAGCGGCTCAGGCAGCCTGCCAGTCGTGCCCCGAGATCGAGGTTGCTCGTGTCGAGCAGCCACCGGGCCAAAAAGTGTTTATCAGGCGGAGGTGTAACATGACTACTTACAAAGGTATGGTTCTGTCGGCTGTGATTGGTTCGATGTTGGCCAGCGCGGCATTAGCTAACGACGTCATTGGAACGGAGAAAGCCCGCGGACATATTGGCGGGTATGGTTGGACGCAATTGCACGAAGGGCGTCACCACATGAATCGCGGCGAGCGCGCCGTCCGTTATGAATCGCGTCCAGTAATCGTGCAATCTGCGGTCGCGGCTCCGGCAACCGTTGCTCAGGTCCCGACGGAAGGTCGTCGGTTCTCGTATGCTCCGACGACCGATGCGGCCGCAAGCCAACCGACGACGGTTGCTCCGTCGATCGTTGTGCCATCGACTGTTGCTCAACCGTCGTACCATCGCGCGACAACGCGCCATCACTCGGCTGACAAGTGGGCGTTGCAGAAGACCGATCCTCGGAAGTACAGCAGCCGCTAAGCGACTACCCCACGCCGCGAAGTTAAGCTCTGTAGCCCGGTCCCGATCGCTCATCGGGGCCGGGCATTTTTATTTGCCGGGAAGTTGCCAGACCGAGGTGTCGCCTAGTTTGCTGGTTCGCTCCGCCGCCTCGACTCGCTTCAAGAGCGCGGCTACGGCCGCGTCTTGAGGATAATCAGCGGCGAGTCGTTTGGCTGACTGAACAGCGTCGCTCCAGTTCTCTTGTTCCAGGGCGCGCAAGGCGGCGTCGTAGCCTCGGCAGCGCTCTTTCCAATCGGGCGTCGGTTGCGCGACAACTTCGTAGAGATCGATTGGGTGTGCAATGTTCACGGCGCGAACGCGCGCGAGGCGGCGATGGGCGACGCCGGGAGGGAGCCGCTGGAGCGTTTCGCCGGTGATGAGGCAGTCTGCGCCGAGATACTTGGTGGCGCCCTGCACGCGGCTAGCGACGTTCACCGCGTCGCCTAACGGGCCATACTTGAACTTCAGCGACGAGCCCGTGTTGCCGACGCGGGCGACGCCCGAGTTGAGGCCGATACCGAGCTGCACGGGAACCCCGAGTTCCTGCTGCCAGCGTGCGGAGATTGAGTCGAGGCTTTCCATCATCTGTTTCGCGGCGAGGCAGGCGAGCGCGGCGTGATCGGCTTGGGCCGCGGGGGCGCCCCACATCGCCATGAGTTCGTCGCCAATGTAGTCGACCAGCACGCCGTCGTAGGCGAGAACCGATTCGGAGAGGGCGCCCATGGTGTCTTGGATCCACGCCATCGTCCGATCGGGGCCCAGCCGTTCGCTGATGCGACTGAAGCCGCGGATGTCAGCGAAGAGAATCGTCACTTCCGCGTTGCGACCTTCGAGCAGTTTGGGGTCGCGCTGCAACTGCATGGCGAGTTGTGGCGTGAAGAACTGTTCGAATTGCACCCGCGCCTCGACGGCGGCTTGTTCTTCTTTCAAACGTGCGAGGCCGGCCGCGATGCCGCTGGCGAGGAGCTCGACGAGCTTCGCCTCGAATTCGGTGATGCGGGGGAAGCCCCCCGAACTGCCGCCGCTGCGGCGATCGCCGTAGAGGGCGCCGATCACCTCCCCTGCCCCGTTCAGAATCGGCGCGGCGACCAGCGCGGAGACGTTTTGCAGGCTGCGCGGCGTGTCGGGG
>JBGSMO010000003.1:0-4896 GCA_041740115.1 Pirellulales bacterium | reverse complement strand
AGCTTCTCTGCTGCTACCTGTGCACGGTCACCCGGAAAACCGGGGCGCGATTTGGCTTCTTCCATGACGACGCCTGGCCCAACGTTGCGATTTCGATGGAGTCTGTCTGTGTCGTCGCGCAGCGCGACTTCGGCCGAAGTCGCGAGAGCGCGAAGTGAGGTTATTCCAACGGTATATAGGCCGTAGGAAGGGGCGAGTCAAAGCGACAGGCAGGCGTTGTCGGGGCTGGTCCGGATGTGCGGATGATGAGGGGACGCGGGCGATTTTTGGCGGCCGCGACCGGCGGTCGCGGCGTTATGGGCGGATTGCCGTGTTGACGATGTTTTCGGGACGCTCGCCGCGGAGGAAGGCGACGACTTGGCGGCCGACGCGGGTGCGGAGCTCCTCCGTAGCCTGGCTCGAATAGAACGCCACATGAGGCGTGACGATGACGCGCGGATCGTTGTACGGCGGCTGCGAAAGATCGGGCGGCTCGGGCGTTTGGACGTCGAGAGCCGCCCCGGCGATGACGCCCTGATTGAGAGCTTCAGCCAGCGCCGCGTGATCGACCAACCCGCCGCGGGCGGTGTTGATCAGGTAAGCGGTTGGTTTCATCATCCGCAACGTCTCGCGGTTGATGAGATGCTTCGTCTCGGGCGTGAGCGGCGCTTGGACGGAGACGTAATCGCTCTGGGCTAGCAGGTCGTGCAAGTGGAGCCAATCGACGCCTTCCTGGGCGGTCTTCGAGCGGTTCGTACCGACGACCCGCATGCCAACGCCGCGGGCCAGACGAGCGAGAATCTTGCCAATTTGCCCCAGGCCAATGATGCCAAGCGTCTTGCCGCTGATCCGCTCGGCGGGCAGGCCGGCGACGAGGTCGTACTGGCCATTCTTCGTGGCGAGGTGATATCCCGCGATGCCGCGCCCCAGGGCGTAGATGAGGCCGATCGTATGCTCGGCGACTTCGTTGATGCAGTAGTCGGGAACGTTGGTGACGATGATCCCTCGTTCGGTGGCGTGCTTCACGTCGATGTTGTCGAGCCCGATCCCTGTCCGGGCGATGTGGCGGCAGCGGTCGGCGGCGTCGATCACCCGCGCCGTCACCGGGGCCCAGCAGGTGAGAATTACGTCCATCCCCGGGGCGAGCCGCGCCTGCGTTTCCTCGGCGTTGTCAGGCGAGACGATCAGTTCGCAATCAACCTCGGCGAGGAGCTGGCGCTCGATCTCGACGTCGGCCCAGGGGTAGTCGGTGTAGAGTGCGCGGTAGGTCGGCATAGTATGAAATGCGGAATGCTGAATGCGGAATGGGGAAGGACAGTTACGCAATCGTTCGGCGCGAGCCGGGGGGTTCATCCCCCCGGGCCCCCACGATACAACTTTTCAACCTCGCCAGAAAACGCCTGCTCAATCACCCGCCGACAAAGACTCAACTTTGGCGTCATTTCGCCCGCTTCCACTGAAAACCCGCGTCCCAGCAGTACGAACGGGCCAACCTGTTCGAAGCTCGCAGCAGTCGCCAAGCAGCGGTCGATTTCCCGCCGGTAAAGGTCGAGGATCTTTGGATGGGTGAGGGCACGCCGCCGCGACCAGACGAGCAGCCGGCGGCGGCGAATCTCTTGGCGGAGCAGGTCCGGACTGGGAACGATCAGCGCCGCCAGGCATTTGCGGCCGTCGCCGACGACGCAGCACTGCTCGATCCAAGGCGAACCGGTGAGGAGTTGCTCGACCTGCGTCGGCGCCACTTTGTTCCCGGTCGCCAGGACAATCATTTCTTTCTTGCGGCCGACGATGCGTAGGTTGCCTCCCTCGGACCACGCCGCCAGATCGCCGGTGTGGAGCCAGCCAGCTTGGATCGCCGCCGCTGTGGCCGCGTCGTCGTGCCAGTAACCTTGCATGACGTTGGGGCCGCGGACCAGCAGTTCGCCGTCGGCGGCCAGTTCGACTTCGAGGTTCGGCAATGGCCGGCCCACGGTTCCCGCGGCGTAGTTCTCGAAAGTTGAAGCTGTCACGACCGGCGCCGCCTCGGTGAGGCCGTAACCGCACAGGATTGGCAACTCCCGCTCGGCGAAGAACTGCTCGACCTCCGGCGCAATCCCCGCCCCGCCGCAATAGCAGCGTTTTATCGCGCCGCCGAACGCTTGGCGGAGCGTCGCAGCGTCGGCCGGCTGTTCACGATTGCGGAGCGAGTCGGCGACCTTCTGATAGAAGTAGGGGACGGCATTGATGACGGTCGGCTGAGCGATGTGGCAGTCGCGCAGGATCGTGTCTCGCGACTCGGCCAGCACCAGCCGCGTGCCACGGTAGATCCAACTATAGAGATCGCAGGTGCGGGCGTAGATGTGCGAAAGGGGAAGGAAGCAGAGCCGAATCTCGTCGGCGATGGCGGCGACGGCGTCGGTCACGCCGACGGCGTTGGCGACGAGGTTCCGCTGGGTAAGCATCACGCCGCGCGGGGCGCCGGTGGTGCCACTGGTGTAGAGGATCGTGGCGAGGTTCTCGGGCTTCACAGGCTGGGCCGGAACCGACGTGCTGGGAACGCCTCCTTGCACCGCGTAAAGCTCCGCAAACGTTGTCACCGTCACCTGCGACGGCAGGAGTGATCGAACCAGTTCGCGAGTCTCTGGCAAATCGACAATCAGCAGCGTTGCGCCGGCGTGTGCGATCTGTTCGGCCACTTGGGAGCCCGCCAAAGCCGCATGGATGGGAACGTGAATCGCACCCAAGGTTTGGATCGCCAGATCGGCGAAGATCCAGCCAATGTTGTTCGGGCTGAATTGGGCGACGCGATCCCCCGGCTTCACTCCCAGGTCGTCCAGACGGGCCCTCCAACGGTCAACCTGGTCAGCCAACTCGTTCCAGGTCAACCAGACGAGATTGCCATCCCAGAGGCTTCCCAGGGCCGCCTCGTCGCCCTGACGGGCCACGGTGGCGGCCAACAGGGCCGGGATCGTCAAGCTTTCGAGTTCCGCCGGGCTCATGGGCCCTATTGTCGCTATAACAGGGCCTCGGCGTCGAGGAGGCAAACCTCCCCGCGAGGTCTGGTCGTTGTCCAGACGCCGGGCGGCTCGGATACTGGAAGTAACGAACCGGGCGTGGCGTAGGGTTGTGCGGGGATTTGGCGCGAGAGACTCCGACTCGCTTCGTTGCGCGGCGAGGTTATCGAATATCATCTGCTCGATTTGCATCACATGACGCCTGACAGCCAGCCTGGTCCCAAGCCGCCGACGAATCGCAGCCGCCCCAGCGCGGCTGCGGCGCCCGGCGCGTCGATCAAGCGTCGGGCCCGCAAGCTGCTGCGAGCGAAGCAGAAGCTGGGCAAATACGTCATCGAGCGCAAACTCGGCGAAGGGGGCTTCGCCACGGTTTATCAGGCAAAGGACGAGATCGAGGGAATCCGCGTCGCGCTGAAGATTCCCTACGCCCATCTCCTCACCGGCTCGGCACTGGAAGACTTCCGCCGCGAAGTCCGCATGGTCGCGCAGCTGGAACACCCGAACATCCTGCCGCTGAAAACCGCGCAGTTCATCGGCGACTATTTCGTCATCGTCAGTTCGCTCGGGATCGAGACGCTCGACGATCGGATCAGCCGACGGCTGTCGATTGACACCGCGCTCGACTTCGCGCGGCAAATGCTCGCCTCGGTGGCGTACGCCCATAGTCAGCAGATCATTCATTGCGACATCAAACCTGATAACTTCATTCTGTTCGAGGACAACCGCCTGCGGCTCACCGACTTCGGCGTCGCCAAGGTCGCTCAGCGGACGCTCCGCGCTTCTGGCGCCGGTACGCTCGGCTACATGGCGCCGGAACAAGCGATGGGGCGTCCCTCGTTCCGCAGCGACGTCTTTGCCCTCGGACTGGTCCTCTATCGGATGTTTGCCGGGCGGTTGCCGGAGTATCCCTTCGAGTGGCCGCCGGCGGGGTACCGCGAACTCCAGCGGAAGATCCACCCCGCGATGATCGAGTTGATGCGGAAGGCGATGGAGCTCGCGCCGCAGAAGCGGTTTGCCGACGCCGAGACGATGCTCGCGGCTTTTTCACGGATCAAGTCTCCGAAAGGGGGACGGGCGGCGGCGAAGCGCGGGGCCAAAAGCTCCCGCCGCAGCGCCGATTGGAAAACGATTCAGCGGCGGCAATTCCAGCAGGAATTCGGCAAGGTCCTCGACGCCAAGCACAACTGCCAGGCGTGCCAAGGCCCCGTTTCCGAGCCGATGCAGTGCTGCCCCTGGTGCGGGAAGACGCGGCTCGCTCACGAGGGGACGACCGACTTCCCGCAGCAATGCCCTCGCTGTTGCCGCGGCATGAAGCTCGATTGGGAGTATTGCCCCTGGTGCTACGGCCCCGGGTTCGAGCCGTCGTCGAAGCGCAAGTACACCGACAAGCGCTACACGGGCCGCTGCCAGAACGCCAAATGCACGCGCAAGGTGCTGATGCCGTTCATGCGGTACTGCTGCTGGTGCCACCGGAAAGTGCGGAAGAAGTGGAAAATCCCCGAATCGAACCGGACGTGCGGTCACTGCGGTTGGGGCGTGGTTCCGGGCTACTGGAGCCACTGTCCTTGGTGCTGCAAGCGGCTGGGCGGACAATAAGCGCCGGTTGTGACGACGCCGGCGGCAAGACTTTAGAAAAAATCACGTTCTGGCCGATTAGGCAAAGAATAAGCGATACGCCAAGTTTTCGGCGCGCACCGAACAAGCGACCCCCATGGACTGCCAGCAACTCACTACCTGTGAATCGCGGGTCTACCTGAACGTCGACATGCTCGAACCCGAAGTGTTCGAACTGGCGGGCGGATCGGTGGCGGTGTTGTCAGCGCGAAAACCGGACAAAACGACGGCCAATCAAGACGCTGCGGCGGTGGTCGCGGCGGGCGAGAACGCCGCGGTGCTGATCGTCGCCGACGGCTGCGGCGGCATG
>JBGSMO010000002.1:0-2705 GCA_041740115.1 Pirellulales bacterium | reverse complement strand
GGAGGCGACTCGCGCACCCGGTGCAGGAGGACGGCCGCCGCTTATGTGCCGGCGCAGGTAGCACTGGGTTTCTAAAAATAAGGGGAGGGATTCCCGTATGTCGCGCATTCCGCTCAATCAAGTGGAGCTGGCCAACCAAGGCGTCAAGGACCGGTTGGAGATGAGCACGGCCGAAATCGGCCTCGCAGTTCGCACCACCAACTGCCTCGAAGAGCGAGGCATCTTCACGGTGAACGATCTGCTCCACTGCACTCGCGAAGATCTGCTGAGCATTTCGAACTTCGGCGAGAAAACGTTGGAAGAAGTGTACAAAGCACTTGAGAAGATCGGCTTTTGCCGGCCGGTCCGTCCTGGTCGGCCGCGCTGATCGCCGTAGCTTTGCTAACGCGGCCATTTCGAACCGCGAATCACGCGAATCTTCGCGAATGAAGATACCAGTCCTCATTCGCGCCAATTCGCGTGATTCGCGGTTATTGTTTTGCTTTCGTATCGCGAGCCGCGGTATCAGCAGAAGCTATTCTGCGATCGTCGGCGTCACCTGCGGCTCCTTTCTTCTTCACCCGAACCAAGGCTGAGTTCCGTTCGTAAGGGCGGTGTCGGTGGCGCACGAAGAACGTGCTGTCTGAAAGCAACGCGCCCAGGGGGGCCGCGTAGCGTTTTAGCGACATCGCTCAAAATCGGGGCCAGTGAAGGCTCCTTTCTAGCCAGGATGGCGGCGCCGCTCGCTGGTGCAAGCTACGCTTTCACGATTGGGCGGCGGTTCGCCCGTCGGCATGCGGCTTGCTTGCTGTATTTGCAGTAAGCCCCGCAGTCGGCGCCGTTCGCCGTGCAAGCTTTTCCCAAAGCGCAGACTCTCCCCAAAATGTATTGACGACCAAATGTCCGGCGGGCGACGAATAATCGTTGCCAACCGGCCCGTCGGCAGGGTAAAGATGAAGGTTGGGGGATCACTCTCCTCGTACACTTTTGCGAGAAGGCAGTTATCATGACTCGTTTGTCTTCAGTCACCTTGGCACTTGTGGCGGCGACCATCGTCGCCGTTGGCGCAGCCGCTTCGGCTCAGGCGCAGTGCGCCAGCTGCGGAACGCAGACCGTGTTCTCGCCGGTGATCGCTCAACCGCAGGCGACCGTGGCGTTTTCGCCCGTCGTGGCGGCGCCGACGGTCGTCGCGTCGCCGGTAATCGTGCAGCAGCCGCGGCAGCATTGGTATCCCGGCCGGATGCTCGACAACATGCGGATGAACCGCTGGGGCGTCAACACCGCCACGTGGGTGCAGCCACAGACGGTGGCGTTTGCTCCGGCGCCGATGGTGCAAACGGTCGGCTTCGCTCCAACGGCGACCGTCCAGACGGTGAACTTTACGCCAGCGGCGCCGTTTGTCACCGGCTTCGCCCCGATGCAGCGGACCGTCGTCGGGTTTGCCCCGACGGCGACGACTGTCTTCAGCCCGGCGATCATCGAACCGGTGGTCAGCAGCGGCTGCTCGACTTGCAGTACCTGTGCAACTCCCGCGGCGCCTTGCTCGGCGTGCGCTGGTTCGACCGTGGTGGAGCAAGCGAGCTTTACTTCGCCCGTGACGACCATGGCCCCGGCTGGCGGTTGTTCGTCGTGTGCGGAAGGGTCGAGCGGCGTGCCGACTTACTACAGTCAGCCGGCCGCTGCTCCGGCAGCCATCCCCCAATCAGCTCCGCTGAATACCGGACCGGCCACGCCGCCGCCTGAATTGGCGACGGAACCGCCGCCGGCGGCAGGGACGAGCCCCTACGGCGCCAATCGTCAGGAAACGCCTGCCGCCGATGAGACGAAGGGCCCCGAAGCGCCGGTAGAGAAGAGCACGCTCGCACCTCAGCCCATGACCGATGCAGGGGATGAGCCGGCTCCTCCGGCGGCGAGCGATTCGAGCACGTTCAAGGCCCCGCCGCTGTTGGCTCCGCAGAACAATCGGACCGCGAATCGGCCGACCGTCGACATCCACGACGCCGTCTACCGCCAGCCGGCCCGCAAGGCGACCGTTGGCACGACGACCGTCGCGAAGCCGCTTACGCCCGCCTCGACGGCCCCGCAGGCCGATGCGAACGGTTGGTACTCGGTGTCGGAGCGGTAGAACGGAGCGAAGCTGGCTCGCGGAATGCCGCGACGCCTTGCTCGAAATGAATCGACCCAGACGCCCCGTCGCGCAGCGATGAGGGCGTTTTTTTGTGCCACTCCTGTTCGTCCTGGCCGTGTCGTGCTCAGGCGCTATGTGGGATGACGCCTATCGGGGTGGTGACCGACCCCTTGGCGGAGCAGCATATTCAATTGCCATTATCCATCGCTTTTACCCCAGAGCACACAGAGGCCACAGAGAAGACAAGAAAGAGCCAATGCCCCAAATCTTCCTCTGTGCTCTCTGTGTACTCTGTGGTTAGGGCGCTAACCGTGAAGTATTTAGAGAATGCTGGCAGTTGAGTAAGCTTCGGAGCCGGGGCTGGAGTAATTTGGCCCGCGGCTAGTAGCCTTCGGCGAAGCGGTCGAGAGGGGGCTGAGGAGCTGCAGGGGGGGCGTCCTTACGGACAATTTTGTTCTTGCGCTTGTCGTCGGCCTTGCGCTTCTTCTCGGCTTCGCGGCGCATCTTTTCGAACGTGTTTTGGTTTTTCGCCAAAGCTGCTTTCTTAGAGTAAATGGGGCGAGTAAAAAAGAAGTTGCGACTATCTCGCCGGAATCGC
>JBGSMO010000113.1:0-25130 GCA_041740115.1 Pirellulales bacterium | reverse complement strand
TGACGCTGCTCAAATTCACGCCGAAGCGGTCGGCCACCGTGCGAAGAGACTCCCCTGCCTGGAAGCTCTCCGCAGTGCGACGACGGCGAGCTTCCAGCTCCGTCGCACTGCCTGGAGGTCTCATGAAGACTCTTACGATGCATCGCACGCGACCCCCAGCGCGACGACGCCCAACACTTGCAACTCGTTGACGGCGCGCGTTACTTCCTCTCCATGACGGGCGCAAATCGCCACGCGAGCGCCTTCAGCGACAAGTTGCCGTGCCATCACAAGGCCTAAACCCCGCGATCCTCCAGTGATTAGCACGCATTTCCCGCTGAAGTCATACCGTCGTCGCTGCGCCTCCAGCCAACGATATCCCCAATAAGCGCCTGCCGCCAAAGCAGCTGTTTTGAATACATTGTTTCGTTCCAGCATTTGCTTCATCCTCGCAGAGCAATTTGCAAATCAATGTTGCCTACGGTGCAGAAAGTGCGCCCAGGAATAGAAATTGCCTAGGATTTCTCACCGCGCCGCTGGTCGAACGGCGTAGCGCGTGTCTCAGGCCCCAACCGAGTAGAAATGACGATGGAACGACGAAGACGCCCTCGTTGGCGAGACTGCGTTACCTGACCCCATTTGATTCAGAATGGCTCACGACCAATCAGATCCGACAGTTGAAGTATTTAATTCCCGCCAGAATTCTTCCCAGTTTACCGCAATCATCTGAGCTACCTGCCTAACATCGCCGTAGGAGTTTGGTCATGGCTACCGTCACCCCTGTGGTATCAGCTGCCAGCAGAGAGGCTGCTTCGCCCCAGCATCAGCAAGCGGCAATATCCAAAAGCCCAGAATGCCATTCGACGTGCCAAAAAAACGTCAGCAACAGCGAGCGGATGCTGTCAGCCGCCGCTGGAGTGGTCTTGGGCGCAGTTGGTCTTCATCGAAAAGATGTTCCCGGCCTGTTGATCGCCGGGTTGGGCAGTGCGTTAGTCTATCGCGGCGCCACCGGACATTGTTCGGCCTACTCTGCTCTGGGGATCAATACGGCGGCTTCTAACGGTGCAAGCAAGCCTGATTCCGTCCAAGTCGCCGTCACGTACTTGGTCAACAAGCCGGCGGACCAACTCTATGCTTTCTGGCACGATTTCGAGCGGCTGCCGGAGTTCATGAGCCATTTGCACGCTGTGGAGAAGATCGACGCCCGCCGCTCGCACTGGACGGCGACCGCTCCTTGGCTCTACGGCGGCGAGGTGGAATGGGATGCTGAGATTGTCGAAGACGAACTCAATCGCCGTATCGTGTGGCAATCGTTGCCGGACGCCGACGTCCAGCACCGCGGGGCCGTCGAATTCGGCCAGGCGCTAGGCGATCGCGGCACAATGGTGCGCGTCCGTTTCACTTACGCTCCCCCGTTCGGCCAGCTGGGGCGCTGGACGGCCAAGCTATTTGGCGAAGAGCCCGAGCAGCAAGTGCGCGAGGATCTCCGCAACTTTAAGCGATTAATGGAGGTCGGGGAGATTCCGACCATCGAGGGACAGCCCCGAGGCAAGTGCCGCTAACTCGATATCTGGAAATACGATCATGAAAGCCCTTGTCTGGTGCGCGCCTTATAAGGTTGCCGTTGAGGAAGTTCCCGAACCGAAGCTCATTAATAAACGCGATGCAATCGTGCGGGTCACGTCGACGTGCATCTGCGGATCTGATCTTCATCTTGTCGACGGCTTCATACCGTTTATGAAGCCCGGCGACGTGATGGGCCACGAGCCGATGGGGATCGTCGAAGAGGTTGGGCCGGGCGTTGATGGCGCGAAAGTGAAGGTCGGGGACCGCGTCGTCGTCCCGTTCTTCGTGGCCTGCGGCGAATGCTTTTTCTGCAAACGAGAACTTTGGAGTTGCTGTGACAATACGAATCCCAAGTCAGCCTTCGGAGAAACGCTTCTAGGGCAAGCCACGGCTGGCGTTCTCGGCTACTCGCACCTGACCGGCGGCTACGCGGGCGGGCAAGCCGAGTACCTGCGAGTACCTCTCGCCGACGTAAATCTGCAAAAGATGCCAGAAGACTTGGACGACCATCAACTGGTCTTCTTGTCAGATATCTTCCCGACTGGCTACATGGCGGCTGAGCAATGCAATATTCAACCTGATGACACCGTCGCGGTGTGGGGCTGCGGTCCCGTCGGTCAGTTTACGATCCGCAGTGCGCTGCTCCTGGGCGCTGGGCAGGTCGTGGCGATCGATGATGAAACGATGGTTCCCGAACGCCTTCAGATGGCAAGGGAAGGAGGGGCCATGACGATCGACATGCGCGACGAATACGTCTACGAACGGTTGATGGACCTCACCGGGGGACTCGGCCCCGACGTCTGCATCGATGCCGTGGGTATGGAGGCCCACGGTTATACGGCGATCGAATCTCTCTACGACAAAGTCAAAACGAATCTCTTCATGGAAACGGAGCGGCCCCATGCCGTTCGACAAGCGATTATGTGTTGTCGCAAGGGCGGCACCGTCTCCATTCCCGGGGTCTATGGCGGCTTCTCCGATAAGTTTCCGCTGGGCGCTCTCATGAACAAGGGGCTGACGATTAAGACGGGCCAGACGCATGTTCACAAGTACGTCCCGAAGCTTCTCGACTTGATTCGCGCTGGACGAATTGATCCAAGCTTCGTGGTGACGCACCGGTTGCCACTGAGTCAGGCTTCGGAAGCTTATGCGATGTTTCGCGAGAAACGCGACGGGTGCGTGAAGGTCGTACTCGATCCGGCCGCTTAAATAGGCGTAACAGCCAAGAAGGATGCAGTCGGATGCCGGACAACCTTACGATTTACATTCACGACCACCTTGCCGGGGCTCGCTTCGCCATTTCGTTGCTTGCAGACCTTGCGGAGCAGAATCTCGATGGAGAACTTGCTCAGTTCGCGTCAACGCTGCGGAGTGAGATCGAAGAAGATAAATCCGCGCTGGAAGGCGTGCTGACGCGATTAGAGTCCCCCCCCAGCATTATCAAAGAAGCTTCGGCCTGGCTCTCCCAAAAGGTGGGACGAATCAAGTTTCAACTCAACAGCGAGCCGTTTAGCATCTTTGAAGCATTGGAACTGCTCAGTATTGGAATTCTAGGAAAGCTTGCATTGTGGAATGCATTGAAACGGCTACCTGTTGAACATGCGGCAATCCAAGGATTCGACCTGCAACATGTTGCAGATCGGGCGCGCCGCCAACATGCGGAAGTTGAATGCCGGCGGATCAGCTACGCCGAGCGGGTCCTCATGCAGTCCGAATGACGTTTGCTTCACGGCGTGCTTCATTGCAGGACTGTGGGCACTTTGGCAATCATCGCCCAAGAAGGAGCGTAAATAGCTTCAATCGCACCGATCCAGCGAGATAGCGCGTCTTCTTGATCGCAGTATGTCCGCAATCGTTCCCATCAGACTACGTATTGGCCGGGACTGCGGAGATCGTTCATCGGCCTACGCTGACTGATAAAGCTTGCGGTATTCGCGCGGCGTACATCCAAACGCCTGTCGGAACGCTTCATTGAAGCGGCTCAACGAGCCGAAGCCGGAATCGTAAGCGACGTTGACGATCAGTTCCTTGGTCGTCACCAGCAATCGTTGCGCATGTGACAAGCGGTGTTGGGTGACGTATTTGATCAACGTGGCGCCAAAAGTCTGCTGAAACAGCGCCATCGCATAGTTGGGATGCAGTCCCACATGCTCGCTGATCGACTCGGTCGTTAGAGGTTGCAAATAGTTCAGGGCGATGAAGCTAGCCATCTCTTCTGCGCGACTTAGTTGTCGCTGGTCCGCTCGCGCAGGCGATTTCCTTCGCTTCAGTTTTGGAGAGACATTCAGCGCGAGCCGCCGCAGGCGGGCTTCGATCTCCAACAGGCTGGCGTGCCAGCGTTCCTCCGAACCAATCCGCGCGTCGCCGCTCCAGGTTTCGAACCGAGTCCTGTCTGACGCCAAACTGCTCTTGTCCGGCTCGACAATCGTCTCTCCGAGCAAGATCGATTGGGTGAAATCGTCAGGCAGCCGCCACTGGAGGAACCATGTCAAAGGGATCGTTGCCACGTAGTACTCGGACAAGCATTCAAACTCAAGAATCTGATGCGGGATCACGGCCCAGAAGGCTGTCAGCCTGCCGGCTGGAACCTCGACTCTCCTCCCCCCCATCAAATAGACCAACCTCCCGCTCTCCAAGAGGTTGAGCTCGATTTCGTTGTGGCGGTCGAAGCGCGGCATCGCCGTGGGCGTCCAGCTTTCACAGCTGAACCCGTACGGCGAAAAATCGGGGCGGGCGGGATCGAAACGGGCCATGACCTTAGTATCCCGCAAGAATTTTCCTGTTTCAAGGAAGAACTCTCCGTATCGTTGTGCGACAACGGCTCGTACGGGTGCGAGTTCTCATCAATTTCTCATCAAACAGCGCGCAGAGGCGAGGGTTAGCCATGTCCCAAGTGAAGCCGGCGACGGTGAAGGCCGTCGCAATGACAGCGCCAGGCAAGACCGAGATGCGGACCTACCCATATCCGGAGATGGACGACGACTCGGCTATCTTGAAAGTCGAAATGTCGGGCATTTGCGGGACCGACAGGCACATCTTCAAGGGTGAAGCTCAGCAGTTGCGGGGTAAGTCGATCTTCCCTTACGTCGGCGGGCATGAGGTAATCGGAACCATCGTTGAGATCGGCGACAACGCCGCCCGCGCGATGGACTACGATTGCCAACTGCTGAAGCCCGGCGATCGAGTGGCGATCGCCGTTGAAGTGAACTGCGGCGAGTGTTGGTATTGCCGGCACCACTACAACAACACGACCTGCGAAAACCAAATCATGGCGTATGGGCTACACCCGAACGCCGACGTGAAGCCGTACCTTCGCGGCGGATTCGCCGAATATGTGTATATCAGGCCGGGGACGCATCTCTTCAAAGTTCCCGAGGAGATGCCGACCGACGTCGCGGTGTTCGTCGAGGAAATGGCCGTCGCGTACCACTCGCTCGCGCGGGCCAGCGGACCGTTTGCGGCAGTGAACGAAGGCTTTGGGCCCGGAATGTCAGTGGCCGTTTTGGGCAACGGTCCCTTGGGAATCTTGCACGGCATCATGGCCAGCATCTATGGCGCCGGACTACGGATCGCGACTGACCTTTCCGATCTGCGGCTCGCGAAGGCCAAGGAACTCTACGCCGACGTGACGATCAACGCTTCGCGCGTCTCCGTCGATGATCGGGTTCAACAAGTCAAGGAGTTGACGGAGGGAGTGGGGCCCGACCTTGTCATCGAATCGGCTGGCGAGCCGGAGGTCTTTGTCGAGGCGCTGCGGATGGTGCGAAAAGGGGGCACCGTGATCGAGGTCGGCAACTGGGTCGATCTCGGGAAGTCGGTGTCGGTGGACGTCATGCGACATATCGCTTCCAAGAATTTGCACATCCATTCCGTCTTTCACTGCGGAACGAATTGGCGCCCGGTGCTCAAGATTTTGCAGCAGCAGTCGTCTCGATACAACTTCCCGTCATTGATCACGCATCGGATGGGACTTGGCGAATTGGTCGAGAACTTCGGCACGGTGACCAAGTTCGACGAGTGCGTTAAGATCGAAGTCGTTCCTCACAAGGCGTGAGCGGCCGCCGACATAGGCTTCCTCGAAGATTCATGAAACGGACCAGGCTCCTCAACAGCGAATTGTCCTACGAGGTCGGCCGGATCGGCCATACCGCCTCCATCACATTGTGCGACGCCGGCCTGCCGATTCCTGCAGGCGTAAAACGCATCGACCTCGCCATCGAGCGGGGGTATCCTACGTTTCTGCGAACGCTCGACGCCTTGTTGAGCGAGATGATGGTGGAAGAAATCGTGGTGGCGAGCGAGATTCACGCGCACAATGCCACGATCTTCCGCGAGATGTCCGAGCTTTTCATAACCCACGGCATGGCGCCGCGCGTGACTGAAGTTCCGCATGAGGAGTTCAAGCGCCTCACGCGGTCGAGTGAAGTCATCGTCCGCACGGGAGAATGCACCCCGTATGCCAATGTGATCCTTAAATCGGGCGTGGTCTTCTGAGATTCAGTGCCCCGACCTGCTGCTCGTGCGAGACTTTTCATCATGCGAACTTTTCAGCTAGTAGCCTTGCCGGTCGTCATGCTGCTCGTCGCGCTCGCAGGTTGCGGCGGCGGGACTTCTGCCAAATCGGCTGGGAAGCCGCGTATCGCCGTGATCATTTCGACGTTGAATAATCCGTGGTTCGTCGTGCTGGGCGAAACGGCCGAGAAGCGGGCGAACGAACTCGGTTATGACGCGGTCGTGCTCGATTCGCAAAACGATCCTGCCCAAGAAGCGGCCCATTTTGAAAATGTGATCTCTTCCGGCTACGCGGCGGTGCTGCTCAATCCCACGGATGCCGAGGGATCAATCGCCAACGTTAGTCGAGCGAAAGAGGCTGGCATCCCTGTGTTCTGCATGGACCGCGAGATCAATTCCACCGACGCCGCTGTCTCGCAGATTTTATCCGACAACTATTCTGGCTGCGTCACATTGGGACAGCACTTCGTGAAGCAAGTGGGCGAGCAGGGGAGCTACGTCGAACTTCTCGGACTGGTCGGCGACAACAACACTTGGAACCGTTCCAAGGGATTTCATAGCGTCGTCGATCGCTATCCCGAGTTGAAGATGGTCGCGCAGCAGAGCGCCGACTTCGATCGCGCGAAGGCCTTGGAGGCGACGGAGGCTATTCTTCAAGCCCATCCGGACATCAACGCCGTCTTCTGCGGCAATGATGCGATGGCGATGGGCGCCTACCAGGCGCTCGTCGCGGCCGGCAAGGACGAGAAAGTCAAAGTGTTCGGCTTCGATGGCGCCGACGACGTCGTCAAGTTGATTGCAGAGGGTAAAATTGAAGCGACCGGCATGCAGTTTCCGAAACTCATGGCTCGTACGGCCGCGGAATCCGCGGATCGTTATCTCAAAGGAGATCACAAGTTTCCGCAGAAGACGCCGGTGGCGGTCGAACTCGTCCATCAGGAAAACGCCGCCAAATACGGCGACTACGGCAGAAAGCAAACGGAATAATGGCGGGTCAGCGGCGGCTGATCATCGGCGTTGCGATCGCTGCGGGCACAGCGATGCTGACTTATTTTCTGCCTTTGTTTCACGTCGTTCCATTGGGCGGCAAGGGGCCGAACAAGGCCTTCGAGCCTGGAGCGTTCATCGATCGCTTCTGGACGGATCAACTCGTCTCTGCGTCTGAGCGGGCCATGGACGCGTCCGAATTAGTGACGGCTCTTCGTAAAGACCATCAAGCGGCCCGCAAGGCTTTTGGCCGTAGCGTCGGGTTGAGCGAAGTCTATTACTACTTTGTTACGGGAACCGGGCGCGTCGTCTCGGTGGAGAAGAACGCCATCGGGCTAGCCGTACGCGACGGACAGGACGAGATTGAGGTGATGCTGGCAACGGGCCCGGTTTTCGGAAACGCCGTACGCGACGGAACGGGGCTCTTGGACGTCAACGATTTTCCAAATTCGCAAGACTTCAACGCTCTGTCGTCTGAGATCAACCGACGGGTGGAAGAGCAGGTGCTGCCGACTTTGCGTGACGTCGCCGTCGGCGCCTCCGTGCGATTTGCCGGGTGCGCCGAGATCATGGACGAAGAAACCGATCTCCAGCCGCTGCGAGTCGTGCCGTTTATTGCGGAGGTGCCGTGAACGAGTCAGCTGAGGCGGCGTTAGAAGCGCGCGGCATTTCCAAGTCATTTCCCGGCGTGCGTGCACTCGACGACGTCGATTTGACGCTGCGCAGCGGCCGGTTGACGGCGCTCCTGGGCGAAAACGGGGCCGGCAAGTCGACGCTGATGAACGTTTTCGCCGGCGTCTTTCCGCCCAACGCCGGAGAGTTGCGCGTCGCGGGCAATCCGGTCCGCTTTGCGAGTCCGCGTTACGCCATAGATCATGGCATCGCCACGATCTTCCAGGAACTGAACCTAGCGCCAAGTTTGACGGTTGCAGAAAACATCTTTCTCGGACGAGAGCCGCTGCGACGGAGCGGCCTGATCGACTTCGGGGCTTTGAATCGAAATGCCGCGGCATGGCTTGAGAAACTCGATTTGGACGTTTCGCCGACGACGCCGGTAGAGCGTTTGCGCGTCGGTCAGCAGCAGGTGGTCGAGATTGCCAAGGCGCTCGCCGGCGACGCGCGCATCCTCATCATGGATGAACCGACCTCGGCGATCACCGAGCGCGAGACCGAAGTGCTCTTTCAGCGGATCGCCGAACTCAAGCGACAAGGCGTGGCCATCGTCTATATCACGCACAAGCTGGATGAGTTGCCCCACATCTGCGACGACGTTGCCGTCATGCGCGACGGCCGAATGATTGCGTCGGCGCCGATGGGCGAATTGTCGCGCAATGAGATCGTACGGATGATGGTCGGACGCGATCTGCATCGAATGCGTAGCCGAGACTCGGCCCCCCCGGGAGAAGAACTTCTGCGGGTCGAGGACATGACGCTTCCGCACCCGGGACGTCCCGGCGATTTTCTGGTCAACCAAGTATGCCTGCGCGTACGAAAAGGCGAAGTGTTGGGTATCTTCGGATTGATGGGGGCGGGCCGCACGGAACTGCTGGAGTGCCTGTTTGGTTTGCACGCTGGCGCGGCCACAGGCGCCGTGTTCGTCAACGGCGGCCGCGTCGAATTGCGGTCGCCGGCGGACGCGATCGCGAATGGCCTGGCGTTGGCGCCCGAGGATCGCAAGCGCGATGGGCTGATCATGTCGATGAGCGTCGCGGAGAACGCCAGCCTGGCGAGCCTCGACCAGGCCGAAAGGTTCGGCTTGATCCATAACCGCATGGAACAGGAGCAGGTGCGGAGTTGCTTAGAACGGTTCCGAGTCAAGACAACGTCGCTTCGTCAATCGATCCGCGACCTGAGCGGGGGAAACCAGCAAAAGGTTATCCTCGGCAAATGGTTGGCGACCGGACCGAAGGTGCTATTGCTGGATGAACCGACGCGAGGCATCGACGTCCAAGCCAAGGACCAGATCTACGAGTTGATCCGTGAGTTGACCGCCGATGGATTGGCTGTCGTGGTCGTCTCTTCCGAACTGCCTGAGATTCTGTTGCTGTCGGATCGCATCATCGTCCTGTGCGAGGGGCGTCTCATTGACGAGTTCTCGCGAGCCGATGCCACGGAAGAAGCAATTATGCACGCGGCATTGCCGAGGACGGCGGACGCCGCATGCTGAGAATTCATCCCAAAGCCCTGACGCATTTTCGATCGCTGTTCGCACTCGCCATTTTGGTTTTGGCGTTGAGCTTGTTATCGGATAAGTTCCTCACCCCTGAGAACGGTTGGAACATTCTACGGCAGATTTCAGTCAACTTGTGTTTGTCCATCGGGATGACGCTGATCATCCTCGCCGGTGGGATTGATTTGTCGGTGGGCGCTGTCCTGGCGCTGTCGGGCGCCGTGGCGGCGGGATTGCTAAAGAACGGTCTGGTGCTTTCGCCCATGACGGTTCAATTGCAGTTCACGGTATTTGGATCGATTGTCGCCGGCTTGCTCGTCGGCGCTGCGGCCGGCGGGTTCAATGGGCTGATGGTCACTCGATTCGGACTGCCGCCGTTCGTGGCGACGCTTGGCATGTTCAGCATTGCTCGCGGGCTAACGATGCTTTGGACAGGGGGGTTTCCGATCACCTCGTTGGGGCCGCAATTTGGATATCTGGGCACCGGCGTATTTCTTGGTATTCCCATGCCTGTTTGGATCGCCGGCGTTTTGGTCGCCGTCTTTGTCGTCCTGACGCGCAAGACGCGGTTCGGCCGCTACATTTACGCCGTGGGCGGAAATGAACGAGCGGCGCTTTTGAGCGGGCTCCCCGTGAACCGCATCAAACTCGGGGTCTACACTCTCGGCGGCGTCTTGGCTGGCATCGCCGGATTGATCGTCACCGGACGTCTTGATTCCGCCCAACCGAATGCGGGGCTCGGCTACGAGTTGGATTCGATTGCCGCAGTCGTCATCGGCGGCGCTTCACTTTCCGGCGGACGAGGGAGTGTGCTCGGCACCGTATTGGGGTGCCTGATCATTGGCGTGTTGAACAACGGTTTGTTTCTCCTGGACGTCTCGCCCTTCTGGCAACAAGTCGCCAAGGGCTTTGTCATCCTGGCCGCTGTCGCTATCGACAGAATGAGTGCGCGAGAAGCATAAGTCGAAATGCGAAACGATCCTTGATGAGCCACAGGTATGCCGCATCATCTGACCCACGATCTGTCCGGTGACGGCGATCTGCTTCAAACTGCGTCCGGGGATGCGAAATGACGAAATCCTGCTCTATCTGCGTCGTTGGCTCGGCCAACGTTGACCTGACGTTTCGCACGGCTCGCTTGCCACGTCCTGGCGAAACCGTGGCTGGCTATTCGGTAGTCGTTGGCATGGGGGGAAAGGGCGGGAACCAGGCGGTCGCGGCCGCAAGACTTGGCGCGAGCGTCGCCTTGGTGGCGCGCGTCGGTAACGACCCGTACGGAGCCGAGGCAATCCGCGCCTATCAAGCGGAAGGCATCGACGCCACGTTCATCCGGCAAGACGCTAATCTCCCGACCGGAACTGCTGCAATCGTCGTGGATGACGCCGCCGAGAACTGCATCATCGCCGTACCCGGCGCAAATGCCGGTCTGACGTCCGAGGATGTGAGGAAAGCATCCGCAGTGATTCAGCGAGCCGACGTAGTTATCTGTCAACTAGAAACGCCGCTTGAGGCGACTCTCGAGGCATTCCGACTGGCGCGGGCCGCTGGGATCCTGACGGTGCTCACGCCGGCTCCAGTGATGGAGCTTCCCGATCAATTGCTCCGCTTATGCGACGTCTGCGTGCCTAACCAGACCGAAATGGAACTTCTGGCCGGAACGCCTGTCAAAAGTCAAAGGGATGCCCGTGCTGCCGCAAATCTGCTTAGAACTCGTGGCGTCAGAACTGTGGTCGTGACCATGGGCGGCAGCGGCGCCCTCCTCGTTGATGAAGCTGGAGCGATGCAGATTCCAGCCGTCGAGGTGGCAGCCGTCGATCCCACCGGGGCTGGCGATGCCTTCACAGCCGCTCTGGCCGTCTCCTTGGCCAATGGGCTCGAACTGCGCGAGGCCGCGCGTCGAGCGAGCGTTGTCGCTGCCATCACCGTCACCCGCCTCGGAACCCAGACGGCATTTCCCTCCTTGGCCGAAGTCGAAGAGTTGATAGCTTCGGGAACGTAAAATCCTTGAAGTAAGGATGTCCAGAACAATAGCTGTTCGACTTCGATCCAACTTGGCCAATCCTTGTTCCCAAAGTCGATTGAGTCCCCCCACCTCAACCACAAGCTCCGTAAATCGATCTCACCGTAGACGCAAGTGAGCCAGACTGCAGCGGCACGAATTACATGAGCCGCTCCGAATAGTCCTCGCGGCGGGGGGCGGGGCGACAACCTACCGCTGTCAAGCTGCCGAGGCGCCGCCGCCTGCAGGGGCTGACAAGCTTGCAACCGTCGAATTCAGACGCGCACGTTCAGCCTGTCGCGGCAATGCTTACGATGGCACGGCGGAGCCTTACCGCTTGTCGGCATCGCCAGCAGAAGCAAAGCCGACATGTCGGATTAGCTGTTAATCATGACGTCGAACAGTCCGGTGTACGGGCCGCCGCTGAGCGGGGTGTAGAGGCCGGTGATCTGTTGGAGGCCAGCGCTCAGCCCAGCGGGGAGCGCGATGTTGGCGTGGAAGTTCTCTGAGCCGACGTTGATCGTCGCGAAGGTCGTCCCCCCGACGCTAAAGGCAAGCGTGCCGTTGTAGACGCCGCCGGGAAGCGTTCCCGAAACGCTAATCGTCGAGCCGGCGATGGTCGCGCCGGGGGCCGGCGTGATCAGGAAGTCGCCGTTCACGCCGGTGAGTTGCAGCGGCGTATAGGCGATGCTGGGGGCGTTCGTGGCATCGCCAGAGTATACGGAAGTGACCGTGTACGTGCGCGTGAGACTGCCGTCCGGTAGCGCGGGAAGCGTGGCCGTGATGCTCGCCACGGCCACGCCGCTCGTGGCGGTCGGCGTCAGGGCCACAGGCTGCTGCGGGGGCGCGTCGCTGAAGTTATTGGAATTGATCGGCACGCCATCGATGAAGAAGGTGAGCGTGCCGGTAGGCGTGACGCCGCCGCTGTTGGCGGCGACGGTGGCGGTGAGCGTCACCTGGCTCCCTTGTGCCGGATTGGCGGGGCTCACCGGCGCCGTCACTGGAATTGTCGTGGCGTCGCCAAAGACCGTCGTCGTGGAGATGTTCTGCGTGGTCGACCATTGGTTGAGCAGCACCTGCGCCAGGCCGACGTTCTCGACCTGCATGTTGGTGCTGGCGCCGTACTTGTCGTCGTAGGGATAGGCGTAGGCGAGGTCGTTGATGGCGATGCCGTTCTGGTGCCAATACTCGACCCAGTAATTGTAGACGCCGTAAAGTTCGCTGGCCTGGGAAGGGCTCGGCCGCGACGGAGTCAAGGGCGCCGCCGTTTGTTGGAACCAGTGCGAGCTATCGCTCCAAGTGGTCGAGTCGTTTAGCGCGATGCCGCGGTTGAAGGCCGAGGCGACCGAGTTCTCCAGGTCGCCGAGCACCGCCGACCAGTTGCCGTCCTTGTTGAAGGCCTTGGCGCGGAACACATTGTCGGCGAAGACGCCGGTGCAGCCGAAGACCATCTCGGAACCGGAAGTGAATTGAAGTTGATTCTGGACCTGCCACGTTTGGGGCGCGTTGAGCGGGAACTTGGGGAGATAGATGTTGGGCGACGGCGCATTCGCCGTTGAGAAGGGATAATAGATGACGAACGTCTTGGCGAGGGTCGAGTTGGTGAGAACCAGCGCGTAACCTTGGTTCGTGCCTGTGCCGAGGTTCTGCACCGTTCCGCTATACGTCCCCGCGTAGTTCGCGCCGCCGGCTGTGGTCGTGACGGACAGCGTCGCGCCGCCGCCCGTTCGCGAAATGCCGTCGCCTCCGACGACCGTTTGCGAGGATGGCAAATAGGTGAGGAAGAACTCGTCGATGAGCTCGTTGAAGTAGTTGTTCAGCCCGTTCGGCGAGGTATGAGCGGGCAGCTGGCTCACGATGTCGTCCGGCGCCACCACCCGTGGGCCGTTGGTGTAGACCGACCAGGTGCCAGCCAGCGTCCCCGGGCCTTGAGGCCCCAGTGTGAATGTTTGCCCCTGGCCGTTGGAGCCTTCGAGCGTGAACGTGTTCGCGTTGATGGCGGCGACGATGAAGAACCCGTTGGCGCTTGTCATCCCCGAGACGTTGACGATCTGGATAATATCGCCGACGTTCAGGCCGGAGACGTTGGTCGTCGAGATGGTGATCTCGTAATCGGGCCCGGCGCCGACGGTGGCCCCGGTGATGGCAATCTGCCAGACGCCCCCCTGCGTGTACGTGCCGTTGCCGCTGGAGTTCAGGAGCGTGAACGTATTGGCCCCGTGGTCGACCGCGCCGACAGTGTAGAGGCCGTTAGCGTTGGTGATGCCGCCGACGCCGTAGATGGCGACTTGGTCGTTGACATTAAGTCCCGCGGTGCTGTTGGTGTAGATCGTGATCGACCCGCCGTTGGTCGCTTGAGCGCCGACGATCGGTACAGGCCCGGAAGTCTGATAGGGGGCGGCCGTTTGCAGGAAGGGACGCGCGTTGTCGTGATCGTTGGTGAGCTGAGTCTGCAAGAATGACATCAGCGAGTCTGCGTTGGCCGGATCAATGACGTCTTGCCGGGTGATCTGCACGCCGACTGGCCCGGCGTTTTGCGCCGTCAACGAGGTGAGGACGGGAGTCGCCGGGTTGGCCGACGTGGCGGCCTTGTTGAGAACAATCGTCGTGCCGTTGATCTGACTGATGAGCGAGCCAGGTTCGATGCCAGAACCGACGATCGGCTGCCCGGTCTTCAGCAGCGAAACGTTCGTGACGCCGGTGATCGACGCGTTGCCGGGCGTCACGGTCCCTTGGAACGCCACGTTATAAGGCTGCGTCCCAGCCGTGTCTTGGAAGAACTGCAGCTGCATCGGCAGGCCGAAGGAGTCGACCTGCGACGTATCCATGTCGAGCGTCAGGCCGCCTTTGGCCGGCGTCAAGTTGCTGACGGTGAACTCGAGAAAGTCGTAGAACGTTCCGTTGCTGGCGTCGATCGCGCTGGCGGGCGTCGGGGCGGCGACGGTGTAGGGCGAGGCGGTGGTGACTTGAGCCTGGACCGGAGCGCCGACCGAAATGAGGATGCGGCCCGTATACTCGTTGCCGATCGCCGGCACGGGAAACTGCAGGTTGCTGCCCCACGTTTTCGCCACGTTTTTCCACTGGGCTAGGGTGTAGCTCGGCAAGATGGCCTGGTTGGGCGTGTTGGGATCGACGACCAGGGTGGTCGTCGAAATGGGGATCGGCGCGGCAGTAGCGCCGCTGCCGCTAAGGTTCAACGCATCGAGGTAGTAGCTCAGCGGATTCGCCGGCGGGTTTGTCTCGGTGGAGATCTCTTGGCCGTAGACGGCAATCCAGATTTCGTCATCGTCGAATCCGGTGATGCCCGCGGTCGCTTGTTCGATTTGCAGCGGAATGTAGGTCGACATGGCGTTGTCGACCGATTCCACGTTGGCGCCGCCTGTCCCCGTCACGGGTGGCGTGGTGCTGGAGGTCGTGATGACTTGCACGCCGTAGCCGGCCGCCGATACCGCGCCGTTGAACTGGACGCTCGTAATCGTGGGCGTCGCTGACGAATTGATCGTGTAGTCGTCGAGCGTCCCTAAGATGCCGTCCGAACCGGGGCTGCGATTGGCGGCGATGCCGGTGTTCGAGGCGGCCCCCTGCACGACCACCGTGCCGATGTTGCCGGCCGACGAGAGCGCCGCGTTCTGCGATGCCTGGATGAACGCCGAGGAAACGCCGCCCGAGCCGACTTGAATCACCGCCGAGTTGACCAGTTGGCTGACGGTAAGCTTGGTGAGCGTCTGCGCGGTGAGATTCGCCTGGGCGCCGCCGTTGCCGAACGTCTTGACGTTGATCGAACCGAGCGTTGATTGCACGTCGAGCGTCGAGTTCGAGTGAAACGCGGCGCCGATGTAGCTTTGCAGGCTGCCGTTGACGACGACCGATGCTCCGTGATTGACGTTGTTCAGCGACATGCTGCCGACGCTGCCGTTGAACGTGAGCAGTCCGCCCGCGGCGACGTTGATCGCGGTCGTGTTCAGCGCCGCGAGCGCCGTCCCGGGAGACGCGGGGGTCACGGTCAGCAGGCGGACCGTGGAGACGCTGTCTTGGCCGCCGGAAGCGGTGATTTTCAACTGCGATGTGGCGCCGGTCCCGCTAATCGTCATCGAGTCGATCCAGCCGCCAGACAGCTGACCGTTGGTCAGCGTCAACGAGCCGCTGCCGGGCCCGGTCAGTTTCACGACCACCTTCGTCCCGTCGCCGTCAAAGAAGGTGACGGAGTTGCCGCTGGTGATTGGAATCGCGCTGAGCAATTCCCGGCGTTCCAATTGTTCGAATCGAAGGTGCGCAGGGCGACGATTAAAACGATCTTGACGCTTGCCCCAGACGCTCATACCGACCTCGATTGGATGAAGATAGCAGCCAACGAAGTCAGTATCGGAAGTGGAGCGCAACCGCTCCAGAGGCGAATGCCACCGATCGCCGCATTTGCAACGCCTAAATCCCACTTCGCGTGAAGATGTTCCGGATGATCGGAATGTCATTCCGGCGTTCAGCCGAATCAGCGCGCGCGTCGCAATCGTCGCGCGCGTCGATGCGCCGCAGCGCCCCCTAACGGCAAGAGAAGCGCCGTCGAAGATTCAGGCACTGGCGACAGCGCGGGGACGGCCAATATCGACTGGCCGAAGTTGACGCGCCAGACAGTGAGGTCCGTCTGACTAAGCGGCGACGGCGATTGTCCGCGCTGCCAGCGCAGAAAGTCGGCCCCGTCGACCGTCTTGTCGTTGTTGAAGTCGCCGGCGAGCGACGAGGGTCCGGTTTGAGCAAAGCGTTGCGTGAATGCGGAGAGATCGATCGCGTCGGCGCCTTCCAGCCCAGTTAGAAAGACGTTCATCGTGACGATCAAATTAAGATGCGGCGCGATTGTCTGACTATCGTTGAACTCGAAGACGTCGGCGACGTTATCGGCGAGCGCTAGCGCCGGCCCAATGTCGACGCCTCCCATTGTCGTCACTTCTTGCGAAATGAACGCGATGCCCCCCGGGCCAGGAAAGCTGACGCCAGTCATGCTCAGCGAGTGGGCCGCGAACGAGTTCGCGGCCCCGACGGCGTGAACCTGAAAGCGAAACGAGAGATCAATCGCGTTGACGCCCGCGACGGCGAGTTGCCCGCCGGAGGCGAATTGCAATCCCGGGTTCGACAGGTCGTTCGCGAGAACGTTCATCGACATCAGCGAGTAATCAAGCGCTGAGCCGGTCGTATTGCTGCCCGACAGCAGTTGCCAGTTGTCGAAGCGGCAGTTTCCGACGGTGAGAAACGAACCGCCGAACAGCGACTGTAGCGACGCGGCGCGCAACGGCGCCGCTCCGACGGAGCATAGGGCAAGCCAAAGCGTCGCCAAGAGCGCTCGGCGAATGATGGAATCAGCGCGAATCATAGCAACACTCAAGAAAGATGCGTTGACGCGACGGTTCGCAAGCAGGCCTCGGGATCATCACTGTATCACGACGTTGTCGCCCGTACCGCCGTCGAGGATGTCGAGCCCGGGACCGCCAATCAAGACGTCGTCGCCTGCGCCTCCCAGCAGCGTGTCGGCGCCGTCGCCGCCCATGAGCACGTCGTCGTCATTGCCGCCATCCGCGGTCAGCGCGATTCCGGCCGCCGTGAGGCCCGTGGCGTCGACCACGTCGTCGCCGGCCAAGCCGTTGATCGTCAGTCGATCGTTCGCCGGTTCCGCGGTGAAGATGTTGATCGTCGCCGCGAGACCGCTCACCGTCACGGCTGAAGCATTCCCCGCGACGAAGATGACGTCCTCGCCCGCCGTGCCGTTGACGATCACGTTGTCCGCTGCAGCGTCGCCCAACGCGCCGCCAAGCGTCCCGGCCAAGAGGAGATTGACGACCGACACATCCGTCCCCGCCAAGTCGTTGACGACGAGCGTATCCGTGTTCCCCAGCGCATTGACGCTGATCCGCTCGACGTCATCCAGATCCATGACGATGTTTCCCAGATTCCGGGTCAGTCGCGTCCTCCCTCCGTTCGCCGTCAGCTCGAAAATCTCCGCTCCAGCGCTGCCGTTAAACAGTAGTTCGTCGGTTCCCGCCTGCCCCTCCACCGTGTCGCTGCCGTCGCCCGGATCCCACTGGATGTCGTCGTCGCCGGCGCCCGCGAAGATGACGTCGTTTCCTTGCTGCCCGTCGATAAAATCGTTGTTGTCGCCGCCAATGAGCACATCGATGCCGTTGCTCCCCAGCAGCGTATCGTCGCCGACGCCCCCGTCGACCGTGATCGAGATGAGCGCCGCCAAGTTACCGGTCGCCGAAAATTGGTCGTTGCCGCCATTGGCGTTAACGACCAGATTCTCGCTTGTGCCGATGTCGATCGAGAACGGCGCCGGATTGAGACGATCGAAACGGACGCGCGTGCCGTTGGCAGTCGTCGTGAAGACTTCATCGCCGTTGCCCCCGTTCACCTCGACCGTATCCGTTCCCGCCCCTCCCTCGTTCAAATCGGTGTCGTCCCCCGGATTCCAGATCATGCGATCGCTGTCGCTCTGGCCGAAGATCAAATCGTCGGCGTCGCCGCCGGTGAGCGTGTCGTTATTCGAACCGCCGAACAGCATGTCGGCGCCGCCGCGGCCGAGGATCGTGTCGTTGCCCGACTGCCCGAACGCCAAGTCGGCGCCGGAACCACCGGAAATCACGTCTTGCCCGCCGCCGCCGTAAAGATTCGCCTTCGGCAACGCGCCGTTCGTTTCGTTAAGCGAGAGCGCGTCGTTGCCGCTGAGGCCGAACAGATTCATCAGCGCGGTATTCGCCACCGTGGGCACGCCGCCGACGATCGCCACCGCTCCGCCATTCACAAGAATTCCGCCCGCGGCGTTGCGACTCACCTCAATCGCGTTGTCGCCGCTGTCGCCGTAGACGTTCAGCACGCCCGACGCGGCCGAGAACGAAGCCGTCACCGCCAACATGCGGCGATCTTCCAACGCTTCAAACGCCGGCGAGTAAAAAGTCGGCCGTTGCACCCGACGAGCGTCACGGCCTGCACGAAGTTTGGTCCATAGGTTACGGATGATAAGCATAAGATACGCTGCCGCCACGTTGAGCCGCCGCCGCGAGCAGGCGCCCGTCGCCTTCCATCGCCGCTGGCCGCTTGATAATTGATCTCAAACGCCACGAAGGGCGTAGATTATGCAGGTCGCTTCCAGCGACCGTCAAGTCAATAGCGTCGAGAGACGCGCAATGTTTCAACCAAATCGCGCAGCACGCGCAGAAGCGTTCATCGCCTGCGCATCTCGTTGCACATTTCAGATAGCATCTCCCCCTAGCGAGGGGACGCTGCAACTCCGCCAGACGGCGAGCGTTAGCCATCTCGAGACTCCGCCGTCGCCAATGCAAGCGCCACCCGGCACCCTTGAGCAAACTCCGCCAAGTCGACGTATTCCTTCATCGTGTGAATCTCGTACTGCCCCGCGCCAAACGTGACAGTCGGCGTGCCGTGGTTCACGAGCCAATTGGCGTCGAGCCCGCCGTTGGAAAACTTGGTCGTCGGCGTCAGTCCCAGCGATTCGACCGCGCGCTTGCCGCGCACGACGATCGCCGACTCTTCAGACAACTTGAACGACGGATACGAAGGCCTGCTCATGAACGTCACCTCGGCCATGTCGCCGTCGACGTCGGTCACCTCTTCTCGCGCCTTTGCAAAGGCCTCGCGATAAGCGGCCGCGATCGCCGCGGCGAAACTCGCCTCCGGGCTGCGCGCCTCGCCGACAAGCTTCACATAGTCGGTCACCACATTGGTCGCCTCGCCGGCAGGGCAGCCCGGCTTACCGCCGAAGACGCCGACGTTGCTCGTGCCGTAACCCTCCGGCTTCACGATCTTGCCGAACCACCCGGCCCGCTTCACCTCCGTAAGAGCAATGGCGCCGACCATCGTCGCGGAAATCCCCTTTTCAGGAGCCACGCCGGCATGGGCCGCCTTGCCGATAATCTCCGCCTGCCAACCCTCCTGGGCGACCGCGCCAATCACCAAATCGGACGCCAGCTTGCCGTCAAAATTAAAACACATCACGGCGCCGCCGAGGTCGGCCGTCTCGAACTCCCGCGCCCCCAACAGCCCGCTCTCCTCCCGCACGGTGAACAGCAGCGTCAACGGCGGGTGCGGAATCTTATGTTTGAGCAATGTCTCGACCAACGTCACCAACACCGCGCAACCAGTCCGGTTGTCGCCCCCCAACCATTCGCCCGCCAGCGGGACGACGTACGCGGCCTCACCAACCAGGGTCAAGAAGGCGCGCCGCCTGCCCACGGCCTCCGACGATTAGCATGGGCAAATGAACGATTTCGAAACCTTGACTGTCGCTAAACCTTCCACCGTGCGTTAAAATCACCAGCCGCCGACTCTTCTCTTCTTTCTTTTCTCACCAGAAGGCGCTCATCATGAGATTCGCTGGAAAATGGTCTGCCGTCATCGCACTCGTCGGCTGCGTGGCTTTTCAAGCTGCCGCCGCCGAGACATTCGAAAGCCTGGCCGCGCGCATCCCGGAGGGAGCGAACGCATTAGTGATGATCGACGTCGAGCAGACGATGAAGGCGCCACTAGCCGTCGATCAAGGGTGGGCTCGAAAACTCGAAGCTGCTTACGTCGAACGACCGGTCTTCTTGCCGCCAGAGGCGAAGAAGCTGCTGCTCGGGGCCAACTTTCGTATCGACGAAGGATTCACGAATACTTGGGAAGCGGCGGTCATGGAACTTATGGAGCCAGCCGCCGTTCGGGCCATTGCGCGGAGCGAATCGGGATACGTCGACGAAGTGAACGGCCTGACGACCGCCGTGACGCCGGTGGACGCCGCATTTGTTGATTTCGGAAACAACGTATTGGGCGTCGTGCGGCCTTCTGATCGCCAGTTTCTTTCACGTTGGATCGGGTACGCCCGCGAGAACTCTCAACCCGAACTGAGCGAGTATCTGCGTCAGACGCTGCCGTTGGTCAACGACCGCGTTCAAGTGTTGCTGGCGGTGGACCTCTCGGACGCATTCGTCCCGCGCGACGTCGAGAAGGGCGTTGCCGAATCGAAATCGCTTGAAAACAAGCAGGAGGACGCTCCAGCGATTGCCGAAGTGCTGAAAAGCGTGCGCGGCGCGGCGCTGAGACTCGCCATTGGAAAGACTTGCGAAGGCCAATTGCAGGTCGACTTCGCCGCCGACGTGGCGCCGCTGAAAAACCATGCGAAGCCGCTCGTCCTCGAAACGCTTGCCAAGATGGGATTTCAGACCGATGAACTGGCGAAATGGGACGTTAAATTAAGCGGGCGTTCGATCCGGATGCAGGGCCCGTTGTCGACGGACGCACAGCGCCGAATCTTCAGTGTGATCGAGTTGCCTGCCGCCGATCTCAGCCCGGGCGAAGCGAGCCCAGGCGAAGCCGGCCAAGTCAGTGTGAGCGAGACGCGCGAACGCTCGCTGACGTATTTTAAGTCAACGCAGTCGTTAGTCAGCGACCTCAGGAAAGGGCTAAAAGACGCCAGCGCAACCTCAGCGTGGATGGAACGATATGCACGGCGGATTGACGAGTTGCCGGTGCTGCACGTCGACGAAATGCTGATCGACTACGGCGACAAACTGGCCGAGACGCTCCGCATCATGTCCGTCTCCAAACGCCAAGCGGGCATTCGCTACGGCGTCCGCGCTTCTGGCGACGGCGGCGGCGGGTATTACGACGGCTACAACTACGGCGGGGACGCCTACTCTCAGGCGGCCGATCGCTCGCAGGCCAAGAAGGAGGAAATGGCGGTCGCCTCCGATACGCGCGTGCAGGGCTGGCAACTGATCGACGACGCCACCGCGGACATTCGTCGCACCCTGACGAAGAAGTATGAGGTCGAGTTTTGAGCGGGGGCTGCGGCGCCGGGCGATCTCTGTCTTCTTCACGCTCCCCTGGATCCTGAACGCCAGGCGCTATACCCTCGCCCCGCGGCCTGAGCTCGCCGAAGCCCGTTCAAGCCGAGAGGCGCCGCCGTCGAGAAACGGGAGACCGCCGCGAAGCAATTCGTCCGCCAGAGCGTAGCCATGCAGGAGGGCGCAAACTCCGACCGTCTGACGCCCTCACCGCGGCGCCGTATTGTCCTTCACGCTTCCTTGCTCGACCATCAACCGGTTCTGATCGGGATACAGCGAGAACCGAATCCCCCGCGCCCGCGACTTGGCCGAGCGTCGATCGAGCCGGTTCAGGTCGGTAAGCGCCTGCAAGAGGCCAATGTGAAGCTTGAGCGCTTCGTCCATCGTCATATCGATCTCAATCGGCTTTCGGCCTTCGACTGGAATCGGCGGAGCGATCTGATCGAGGAAGACGACGCCGTAGCTGTGGACGCTTTTTTCCCGCAGCTTCGAAACCTTTTTCTTTTTTGCCATCTATCGCTCCAGAAATGTTGCCGGAAGACAAGTAGGATTATGCGCCGCTGACATTGCCATTGGAAGCAAGTTCAGCGCTGCGCCAATCAGAACATTCCGCAGTTATACGCCATTGCTCATGAATTTGAGCTACTAGCTCCGATACCACTTATGTGGTAAACTTGCACCACTAAGTCAGCGAAGGCATAGGCGAGAGGCCTGGCTAGGCATCGCGACGACGAGTCCCTTGGACTCGGTCCGCGGTTCTGCAGCACTCTTCTTGTTGATCTCTGCCCTTCATTTCGGCCGGCTTGACGGCGGCCGACAGCGACGTTGATCTACCGTGTAGATCAGTTTGCTTTCTTACTTTTGAGCCTCCCGGCGACGGGCCGCTCATGCGCCGCCCGATCGTAGTTGCACGGTGCGCGGGCTGCGCGTTTTTTGAGAACTGCGTGCTGGAGAATTTGAGACGTGTCGCAAGGTACTATTAAGAAGTTGACTGACAAGGGTTTTGGCTTTATTCAAGGCGATAATGGAGATATTTTCTTCCATTCGTCTTCGGTCGAAGGGGCTGGCTTCGACAGCCTCTACGAAGGCCAAGCCGTGCAATACAACGAAGGCAACGGCCCCAAGGGGAAGCGTGCCGAGAACGTCCGGGTCAGCTAACGCGATCCGCACGCTCCGCAAGTGATGCATGACGAAGGCGGGGAATACGAAAGTGTTCCCCGCCTTTTTTTGCGCCGGGCGTCACTGACATCCTGCGAGTGCGGAAGCGAGTTCACGCTTCCCATTCCTCACCGGCGAAGCGGTTCTAGAGCGAGCGTGCGTTTACTGTAGCGTCATTCTGAGCGGAGCGAAGAATCTGGTCGCACGTTTGGCGCTAGATCCTTCGCTTTGCTCAGGATGACAGGCGCTACGCTTAACTGAAGTTCGCACAAAGCGGCCGGCCCGAGCTTGGCAAAGTGGCCACAAATCCCATCTAGAAAATGGCAGCGCCATCCGCTATAGTGATCGCATGTCCACATCGTGCGCCATCGCTGCGCCTTCACACTGCCCGACTGGGGAAGCTCATTCCCCGCCCCCAACCTCCGCGCTCGCGACGGCTGCGCGATGACCTGCTCGCTCAGACCGAAGAGGGGAGGGGACTGCCAACGCTCGCCAACCGACAAGTTCGCCCCGCAACCTGTCGCCTGTCGCCTACCAGCACCGTTCACAACGACGCCACAACTCCAACCATCCCAACGACTTTCAACTGCTGTCGCCAAAAACGCGTTTCGCGACACACGTCATGGCGACAGTGTTCGAGAAGACTGAACAAGGATCACAGGATGTCGCGGATCGACAGGATCAAAAGAAATGTGGCGTCCCCACAAGCGCCACCCCCGCGTTTCTTCATCCCGTCAATCCACGCGATCCTGTCATCCTGTCAAAAACAACAACCCCAAGCACCCAAAACACTTACGCCTTCTGTCGCCAAAAACGCGCAGGGCGACACAATGCCCCACGCGACAATAATCCTCCGGCCGTTCAGCGCCGCTCCCAGCGCCGACAACCGCACGACTACTTCCCCTCGCGCTGCAAATGCTTGTCGAGGAACTCCTCGATCTTCGCCAGGCAGTGTCGATTGACGTTCGCTTCGAGATCCATCGTGTGGGGCCAGCCCTCGATGCGGTCGTACTCGTACGGCACGCCTGCCTCCTTGAGTTTGTCGACGAGCAATTCCGCTTGGTCGATCGGCACCACCGTGTCGATCGACCCGTGCAGGATCAGCGTCGGCGGGTCGTCGGCCGAGACGTGCGTGTTCGGCGACGCGAGGCGATAGAGTTCGGGCTTGTGGGCGTACGACTCGCCGCCGAGAAACTTTACGACGACGTCGTTATCGCGCGCGAAGTCGGTGGTGAGATCGGTCGGCCCGTAGAGATTGACCACGGCTTGCACGCGGCTGCTCACGTCGGGGTGGCCGCCGGTTCCTTCGAGCTCAGGATTGTCGGTGACGTAACCAGCCATCATCGAGAGATGCCCGCCGGCCGAGCCGCCCGCCATGGCGATGCGGTCGGGGTCGACGTGGAGTCGTTCGGCGTTGGCCCGTAGCCAGCGGACGGCGCACTTCACGTCCTGCACCGCGGCGGGAAAGGGCGCCACGTCGCTCAGGCGGTAGGAGACGGTGGCGACGACGTATCCCTGTTCGGCGAGTTTGACGCAGTAGTAGTGATAGACCTCGCGGTTGCCCCCCTTCCACGCGCCGCCGTGGACGAAGATGATCGCCGGCCGAGCGGTCGCCGCACTCGACTTGCCGCCGTCGGCGGGCTGGTAAAGGTCGAGCTTGAGCGACGCGTCGCCCCCTTTGCCGTACTCGATCCATTTCTCCACTTTGACTGAGTCAGGGACCGGGAGATTCACGTCGATCGTCTTCAGCACGCCGGCGAAGAACGCGGCCTTGATCGCCGTCTCGCTGCTGTAGCCGGCCGGGGCAGGGGGGACCTCCGCATGCAGCGGCGCGGCGCCGAGCGCGACGACGAGGCTAAAGAGCGAACAGAACGATAGGACCTTCGACCAAAAAGGCTTGTTACGATTCATTTCTATGAGCCCCACGCTAATCGTTTGGATTTTAGAGCGCCCGACGCCTTACTTCGCTTCGCCCGGTTCCTGTACCCATGCCTCGTTGAACGCGGCATGCTTCATGCTCTCGCCGTCGTCGACCGCATAGCTGTAAACAGCGTGGATCGTGCCGTCCTTTCCCTGGATGATCGCCGGGTAGTGAAACGATCCTTCCGGCTCCTCTTCCAAGTACCGCTTCCACTTCCAGGTCTTGCCTTCATCGTCGGAAATGGAGATCGCTAGCCGGTTCCGACCCATCACGCCGTCATTGTAGATGAGCAGCCAGTGGCCATTGGCGAGTCGCACTGCATCGAGCCCCGAACCAGGATTGGCGAACGCCGTCGCCGTCACCGGGCCCCAGGTGAGACCGTCGTCCTTCGAGACAGCCGACTGGATGCGGTTTTCGATGCCGTTGTCGCGCATGTAGGCGACCAGCTCGCCATTGTCTCGCCGGACCACCGCGGGCTGGATGGCGCCGAAACCGAGGAGCGGTTCGCTGGCGTACCACGTTTTGCCGTCGTCGTCGCTGACCGCCATGATCGACAGCGAATAGGTATCGCTGTAGAGCGGCAACAGGATGCGGCCGCTCGGCAGCACCGTCGGCTTGCAGCGCGGCTGCCAACCGAGCCGCTGGAACAGCTTGTCGGCCATCTTCTTGCGCCCTTCGGCGATCTCGGCGCGAAACTCATCGGTGAGCAGCAGCTTGTACTTCTCCACGAGTTTGTCGAGTTCGGCGTTCGCTGCCGGCGCGAAGTCGGCCGGCTTCAGCAGCACAAGCGATTCGCGTTCCCACTTCGGCGAGCCGTCGGACGTGTAATCGGCGCTGGTAAGTTGCTTGGTGATGCACGACTCCCACGAGTTCGCGATCACCAGCGGCCAGAAGAGCTGCAGCCGCCCGTTGCGGTCGATCATCATGCAGGTGTTGCAGTCGGGAAAGCCGGGCGTATCGGCCATGACGAACGGCTCGCTCCAGGCCTCCTCTCCCGCGCGGCGGCGGGCGCCG
>JBGSMO010000495.1:0-8207 GCA_041740115.1 Pirellulales bacterium | reverse complement strand
TTGATCGAGCGCCACCGGCGGCAACGGCGTAGGCGTCGCGGGGCGGCAGGTTCCGTGGTAGCGAAGCTCATGCTCGTCGCCGTGGGGCGCTGAGAGCGACGCGGCTTCGATTTCCTTGCGCGTGCAGCGGCAGGGATAAATGTCGCCCTGAGCTGCGAGCCGCTGGAGCGCGGCGCGATACGGCGCCAGGTCGCTCCGCTGCGTGAACGGGCCGGCGTCCCAGTCGAGCCCGAGCCATTGCAACACGTCGATCGCTTCTTCGCTGGCGCCACTCTTCACGCGGGGCCCGTCGAGGTCTTCGATGCGCATGACGATCTCCCAACCCTGCTGTCGCGCGAGGGCCCAATTCACGAGGAACGAGCGGGCGTTCCCCAGGTGAAGAGCGCCGGTCGGCGACGGGGCGAGGCGGGTGCAGGGCATCGGCGGTCCTCATTCATCCTGAGCCCTTCGGTCCCCTCAGGGTAAACTCCGTGAAGGATCTAGCGCCAAACAAGCGGCCAGATTCTTCGCTCCGCTCAGAATGACGAATTACTCGGAATGACGTAAGCGCGATTAGCGGTTCAACAGGCTCATCACGACGTCGCCGTCGGTTACCGCGTAGTCAGGCCGCGGCTGGTTGGCGGGGAAGACGAGCAACTCCTCGCGCGGATGGACGACGACGAAGGATTCGTCGATCGCGCCCTCAGCGTTCTGAATCTTCGCGAGGTCGAGTTTCAAGTGCTTCGCCATGAAGGGATACATCGCGGCGCGTTTCGAGGGGCCGTAGTCGTGGCCTTCGTCGGCAAAGTGGGCGTTCTCGACGTTGTCGGGGGCGCCGGTGAGTTGGTAGATGCGCTGCAAGTGGGGAAATTCGACCTTGGGCGTCTGCTTCGTCCAGTCCTCGCCGTCGGAGACGAGCAGCAGCGGCTTCGGCGCCATGCAGGCGGCGATTTCGACGTTGTTCGTTTCATGGTCGGGGCCCTTGTGGATCGGCAGGCCGCTCTCGCAAATGCAGCCGCCGTAGAAATTGGCGGAGACCATCACCACCGGCACGGCGACGGCGACGCGCGGGTCGACGGCGCCGAGGACGAACGTTTGCGTACCGCCCCCCGATTCGCCCGTGACGCCGATGCGTGCGGGATCGACGAGGCCGAGCGACAGGAGGAAGTCGATCGCGCGCATGCTGTTGTACGTTTGCAGGCGGAGCGTTTCGCTGTGGTGGTGGTCGACGGGGATCGACTCGCCGTAGCCGGCCATGTCGTATGCGAAGACGGCGGCGCCCATCCGCGCGAGGGCGGCCGAGCGTTTTTGCGTTTGCTCGACCATGCGATTGTCGGCCATGTGCCCGTGGGGGCAGAGGATGCCGGGGATGGGGCCCTTCGCGTCGGTCGGCAGGTAGAGGTTACCGGTGACCCAGAAGCCGGGGAGGCTTTCGAAGGCGACGTTCTCGACGGTGTAGCCGTCGTGCTCTCGCTTTGAATGGCGGATCGGCTTCAGGTCGCAGGCGGTCGGCAGGCGATCGAGGTTCATGCCGCGGAGCATGCCGGCGCGAAGCTTCGCAGCGCGGGCTTGCCACTCATCGCCGGTGTCGTACTGCTTGGCGAACTCCGCGAGCTTGGCGGCGCCTTCGGCTTCGGTGTAGCAGTCGCCGCGGAAGAGGGTTTGGATCTCGGCTTGAGCGGCGAGGGGGATCGCGAGGATCGCGAGGGTGAGGAGTGATCGCATTGATGTTGCCCTTGGGTGCAAGGAAGAGACGAGCGCAATTGCCGTCATCCTGAGCGAAGCGAGGGATCTGGAATTCCTAACGAGCTTCCAGATTCTTCGCTTCGCTCAGAATGACAGCTGTCACTAGGCGCCGACCGTCACGCGGGGCGCCGTTCGTTCGATGTCATTGGCCAACTCGAAATAGCTTCCGCGCTCAACGCTAAACATACCGGCGATCAGGCCGCTGGGAAACGTATCGCAGAGTTGATTTAGCTCGCGGACGTTGGCGTTGAAGAACCGCCGGGCCGCGGCGAGGCGGTCTTCGGTGAGGGCCAGCTCCTGCTGCAGAGCCAGAAAGTGGGCGTCGGCCTTGAGTTGCGGATAGTTTTCGACGACGGCGAAGAGCTGTTTCAGGCCGAGGGCGAGGGCCGTTTCATCGACTGCTTGGTCGGCGGCAGGGCCGTGGTTGGCGATGGCCGTGGTGCGGAGGTTCGTGACGAGCTCCAGCACGCTCCGCTCGTGGGCGGTGTAGCCCTTGACCGTCGAGACGAGATTCGGGATGAGGTCGTAGCGCCGTTTGAGTTCGACGTCGATGTCGGCCCAGCTTTCGCGCATGTGTTGGCGGACGCTCACCAGTCGGTTGAAGGTGGCGATGAGCCAAATCAATACGAGCAGCGCGATGACGCCGAGGGGGATCAGGATGATGGCGGCGTCGTTCATATGCAGGATCTTTTGAGCGAGTGTGGTTTTTCAGCCCCCGGCTCCGCCGGGGGGTATGAACCGTTGATGACGCTGCCGGCCGCCGTGGCATGGTGCGCGATCCCCCGGCGGAGCCGGGGGCTGCAATGTGCTATTGCAGTCGGCTGGCTAAGTCGGCGGTGACGTGGCGGGGCCAGTGTTCGAAGAACTCGATGGTCCACTGCAGCGTGGCAGCGAAGTCTTCGGGCTTCAGCACGCTGCCATGATACAGGCAGCAGACGCCGCGTTGAAAGTCGACCGTCGGCGGCGTCGTGGCCAGCATGAACTCCATCATCTGGGGCGAGATGACGTCATAAGCGAAACGTTTGTCGCTGCTTTTGACGATAAACTTGCGGCTGAACTCGACCGACTCGAAGTCGATGTCGTCGAAGCCGATGGCGCTGGCGATGCGATCGAAGAAGCCTTCCCCGCGGATGAACAGGTCGGGCGCGCCGAGGAAGGGGCTTTCCAGAATCACATAGCTAAGCAGATGGGTGTGGGTCGTCGTCCGCTTGCCGTTGTTCGACTCGGTCTGGTAGTGAAAGTCGCCGAATTGAACAGGCCAGTCTGCTCCCGCAATCTTCAGGCTGCCGCGGGTGGTGTTGTAGGCGTAGCGATTCTTTCCCGATGTGAAGATCGAGAACTGGCTGAAACGCGAATCGTGCGAGTGATCATTCGACGGATCGAAGTGCCAACCGTGCTGGGCGGCGAGTTGCGACAGAGCCAGCCGCCGCGCTTGCTGCTGTTTGTGCGAATAGATGGCGCCGACGATGATCAACGTCGCGAAGACGACGAAAATCAAAATCATGAAGACAGGTTCCATCGGCGGCGTTCCCGGAATCGGGGCGGAAGAGCGAAACGGCGGTTATCGTAGATGCTAATTCGTCTGGGGGGTAGCGATCTTGCCGAGGCGACGATGGCCGGTCGGGGCGGAGTGGCGTATTCTTGTGGGCGTGAGCGGCAGCAGTTGGGCTGGGTGCTTGGGTGCCACAGGCATCCTGCCAGTGCAGCAGTGGGTACTCGCTCGGCACTTCTCACAGGCAGGATGCCCCTGGCACCCCAAGGTTTGCCTCGCCAACCAGGCAATTTCACCGCTAATCGGCACAAGAGTGTAGCTCAGAACTATGCCATCCGTTGTCCCCACTTCGACCGTCCAAGCGGCCCGCGCCGACGCCGCTGTGCAGGCGTCGCGGGGGATGCGGGCCGCCCTGATGGCGATGGCCGTGAGCGGCGTGTTGGGCGGCGTGAAGGTGATCGCCGGCGTCGCGGGGCATAGCTACGCGCTGATCGCCGACGGGGTGGAATCGCTGCTCGACATCGTCAGCTCGATCGCCGTGTGGGGAAGTCTGAAGGTCGCGGCGGCCGATCCGAATCACCGCTTTCCGTACGGCTACGGCAAGGCGGAACCGCTCGCGGGGCTGGTGATCGCCGCGGGGCTCGTCGTCGTCGCCGGCGTGCTGGCGGTGCAGAGCATTCATGAGATTCGCAAGCCGCATCAGGCGCCGGAGGCGTTCACGCTGATTGTGTTGGTCGCGGTCGTCGCGGTGAAGGAGTTGTTGTTTCGCTGGCTCGTTCGCACTGGCAAGGAGATCGAAAGCCGCGCGATGGAGAGCGATGCGTGGCATCATCGGAGCGACGCGCTCACCTCGATTGCGGCGTTTATCGGCATCTCAATCGCGCTGTGGGGCGGCAAGGGATACGAGGCGGCCGACGATTGGGCGGCGCTCGCCGCGTGCGCGCTGATCGCGTTTAACGGGGTGCGTCTGTTTCGCAATGCGTTGCGCGAGATCCTCGACGCGGCGCCGCCGGTGGAGGATCTTGCGCGGATTCGCGACATCGCCGCCAGCGTGCCAGGAGTGACGGGGATCGACGATTGCCGGGCGCGGAAGAACGGGCTGGGGTGGTTGGTCGACATTCATGTCGAAGTCGACGGCGACATGCCGGTGCGCGAGGGGCATCGGATTGCGCATGAAGTGAAGGATGCGCTGCTCGCGGGCGAAGCGGGGGTGCTCGATGCGCTGGTGCATATCGAGCCGAGCGGCTTTTCAGCCCCCGGCTCCGCCGGGGGGTAGCACAACGTGGGACGACGCCTGCCGATGTGGTGGCCGACCCCCGGGCGGAGCCCGGGGCTGCAATGCGATTAGCCTTCGCGGTTCGCGACGCAGGTGGCGACGATGCGGATTGATTCGTAGGGGACTTCGCCGCCGAGGTGGTCGAAGATCGGTTTGAGGCCGACCAGCCCGACTTCGGCGATGGCGAGTTCGATCCGCTTCACCAGGGCGTCCTCGACCCACGGGCTTGGGTCTTGGACCTGCTCGTAGCGCAGATACTCGCTGAGGTAACCGACGACCGTGGAACGGGCGCGGCCCATCGCTTCCATCGTCTCCTCGATGGAGGCGCCGCGGCGGAAGTGGCCGAACGAAGCGATCGACGAGGCGTTTGGCCCGGGGCGCCCTTCGGCTTCGTCGACGCGGGTCCGTGACGATGAGGCGGTTTCCACTTCGCTCACATCCACTGGGACGCCGCGTTCGGAGCAGTAGTCGGTGATCGCGGTGACGAAGGCGTCGCCGTAGTCGTCGCGTTTGCGTTCGCCGACGCCGCGGACTTCGAGGAAGGCGTCGAGCGTGCTCGGCCGGCGGCGGGCCATGTCGCGCAAGGCGGCGTCGCCGAAGACGACGTACGGCGGCACGCCATGCTCGTTGGCGAGTGCGGTGCGCAGCTTGCGGAGTTCTTCAAACAGGCCGCGATCGACTCCTTCCCAGTTGTCGGTCGACTTGCCGCCGCGCGACCGGCTCTCTCGCCCCGTGGCGGCGGCCGGCTTCATCAATTGCGGCGTCCCCTGCCCTTTGAGCAGCGCCCGGCCCGTTTCGGTCAGTTCGAGCGTGCCATACTCGCCAACGCGGCGGAGGTAGGCTTGGCCGACGAGTTGCTCGACCCACTCGCGAATCGCGGAGTGGCGATGTTCGCTCAGCAGGCCGTAGGTGCTGAGGCTGTCGTGGCCGAGTTCGCGGATGCGCGATTCGTTGGAACCGGCGAGCACCTTCGAGGTGTAGTCGGCGCCGAAGCGTTGGTCGAGCCGCACGACGCACGACAGAATCTTCTGGGCGAGGATCACCGGCTCGTCGACGAGGTTGAGCTCGCCGAGGCAGACGTCGCAGGCGCCGCAGTTGTCGTTGTCGAGTTCCTGGCCGAAGTAATAGACGATCGCGCGGTGACGGCAGGTGACGCCGCCGCAGAAGCGTTCCATGGCGGCGAGCGATTCGAGCGCCGCGGCGTCGGCGCCATTCTCGCCCTTCTCCATGAGGCCGCGCCAGACGATCGCATCGCGGCCGCTGTAGAGGAGGAGGCAGTCGGCTTCGAGGCCGTCGCGACCGGCGCGGCCGCTCTCTTGGACGTAATGCTCAAGCGACTTCGGCATGCCGGCGTGGATGACGTAGCGGACGTTCGACTTGTCGATGCCCATGCCGAACGCCACGGTGGCGACCACGACGTCGCACTTCTCGTCGAGGAACGCGTCCTGATTGCGGTGGCGCTCGTCGTCGCTCAGGCCGGCGTGGTACGGCAGCGCGCGGTAACCGAGCGATCGTAGCGCCTCGGCCGTTTTGTCGACTTCCTTGCGGCTGATGCAGTAGACGATTCCCGCCTCGCCCTTGCGCTGTTCGACCAGTTGGCAGACTTCGGCGAAGCGATTCGACGGGCGGCGAATGCGGAAAATCAGGTTCGGCCGATCGAACGAGCCGATCAGCATCTGCGGCTCGTGGAGCCCGAGTTGGTCGGCGATGTCGCGCTGCACGCGGTCGGAAGCGGTCGCCGTATAGGCGTGGACGCTCACGCCGGGAAAGTGTGCCTTTAGAATCTTCAGCCCGCGGTATTCGGGCCGGAAGTCGTGCCCCCATTGGCTGATGCAGTGGGCTTCGTCGATCGCGATGAGCGACAGCGGCGTCTGCTTGAAGAACTCGAGGGTCCGCTCGGCCAGCAGCCGTTCGGGGGCGACGTAGACGAGCTTCAGCTCGCCGCGGCGGATTTGCTCGGCGACGTTGCGCCGTTCGCCGGCGGTGAGGGTGCTGTTGATCGCCGCCGCCGGGACGCCGCAGGCCTGGAGGGCGTCGACCTGGTCCTTCATCAGCGAGATGAGCGGCGAGACGACCAGGGCCAGTCCCTCGCGGCAGACGGCCGGGGCCTGATAGCACAAGCTTTTGCCGCCGCCCGTCGGCAGGACGACCACGGAGTCTTGCCGGGCCATCGTGGCGCCCATCGCCTCGGCCTGCAGCGGCAGGAACGAATCGTAGCCCCAGTAGCGGCGGAGCGCTTCCAGGAGCTGGGTTTCGACTTTTGGGGGGGAGGCTAGTTGGCTCGACATGGGAGGGAATTTTAGCCGGCGCCGCCGTCGGTGGGGAGAAATTTTCTGGCGCAGTCGCCCGGATGTGCCGGTTTTATGAGCGCCGGCGTGGGAGTTTCGCGACGCCAAACAGTCGCGAAGCTGGCGGAGGCGGTCCATAATGGAAGGACGCCCCCTTGCCCTCCTCGGAACAGCTTCACTGATGCGCCAACTTTCTGCATTCTTCATGTTTGTGGCGATGCTAGCGGTCTGCGGGCCGCCGCGCGCGGTCGCCTTCGACCTGCAGTTCTCCATCTCCGATCCGGGCGGACAGTTCAATGCGAACGAACTGAACATCCTCAACGCCGCGCTGGTGCGCGTCGAGCGGATGTGGGAGACGGTGATCACCGGCTACCAGCCGGGCATCAGCGTGGGAACGATTCCGATCAACGTTAACCCGACGACGTCGGGACTCGCCGCGGCCAACTACTCGGGCACGACATTCCAGGGGGGCTTTACGCTGGCGACGCAAGGGTTCGTCAACATCAACATCAACGAGATCGAGAACTTCGCTAACTGGCAAGGCGTCGGCGCCAACGGCCGTAACTACATCGATGAGCTGCTGGCGCACGAAGTGGGCCATGTGCTGGGCGTCGGCACGTTGTGGGTGAGCAATGGGGTCTACTCATCGAACACGTTTCACTACACCGGCGCTCACGGGCTCGCGGCGTACCAGGCGGAGTTCAATCAAGCGTCGGCGTTCGTCCCCGTGGAAAACGCCGGCAACGCTGGCACGCCCAACGCCCACTGGGACCAGCTGATGCGCAGCAGTCCGCAGGAAGGGAACCCGAGCGATCCGTGGAGCCTCGATCCGCGCGTCGGCGTCGTCGACCAGTATGGTCGCGATCGCGGGCTCGAACTGATGACGGGCGCCATTGATCCCGACTACGGCGAGCCGTTCCTCTCGCGATTCACGGTAGAGTCGATGCGCGACATGGGCTACGCTGTCGCGAAGTTTGAAGACTTCAATGGCGATGGGGCGGTCGACCTGCTCGACCGCACGATCCTGCTGGCCAACATGGGCGCCACGGGACTGGAGATCGACAGCATCGCCTTCGGCGACGCCAATCGCGACCGGACGATTACGGCCGCGGATTTGGCGTTGTGGCAAACGGCCGCGGGCGTGCCGGAACCGGGGACGCTGTCGTTGGCCATCATGGCGGTTCTGGCATTTCGCGCTCGGCGATGCCGGGCGATTCGCTAGATGACGTCGTTCCGCGGTTCTTCCGCCCGGCGGCCGAGGTTGCCGTAGCGGTGGTAGATGTGTGAGAGGCTCTGCTCCTTGAGATACCAGAGCAGCTCGATCCGGCCGTGGGCGAGGACGGAGGCGTCGGCGACGTAGACGTACGATTCGGTCGCTGCCGAGCGGATGGCATCGGGGACGCGCGAGCGGTCGGCGTAGCGCAGG
>JBGSMO010000468.1:0-9596 GCA_041740115.1 Pirellulales bacterium | reverse complement strand
TGCCGGCACTGGCTGGCAACGCACCTGCCTGGCGTGAAGGTCGAAGCAGCCTCCAGCACCGCCGAGGCCGCCAGCCTCGCCGCCGCCGAACCCGACACCGCCGCCATCGGCGCTGAGCAAGCCGCCGTGAATCACGGCCTCTCGGTGCTGGCCCGCAACATCGAAGACAACTCGGAGAACGTCACCCGCTTCGCCGTACTCGGCTCGCAAGCGGCCGAGCGTACGGGCAAAGACAAAACGGCTTTGGTGTTCGAGGCCCCCCACGAGCCAGGAGCTCTGGCGGATGCGATGGCCATCTTTAAGCGCCACCGCCTTAACCTTACTTGGATCGAGTCGTTTCCCATTCCCGGCGCCCGCGGGAGGTACCTGTTTTTCCTTGAATTCCAAGGACATCCAGCGGAGCTCCGCGTGAAGCGGGCGATCACCTCGCTGCAGAAGAAGTCGCTCCGCCTGTCGCTGCTCGGCTCCTACGCCGAAGCCGATGTTGTCGGCTAAAGCTCGTTTGTAGCACTTAACGCAAGCGGCGTTTAGTCAATCTTGCCCATTTACCCGCTCCCCAACACGCGACCCAACCGCCCGCCGCCAGTCCCCAAATTAATCCAGCCGATGGCTCGGGCGTAACAATGCCCAGTTCCGGGGACGAGGCTGAGCCCGAGATTCGGAAGACTCCTATTTCCGGGTGATCGGTTATCCACCAGCGACTGGTGTTAGCAGTCTCGGCGCGATAACCATAAAGTCGAAACGTGACCGAGGAGACAATTGAGTCGAAACCGGCTCCCAGAGCCAACTCGTGGCCGCGCGTGCTGCCATCGTCTGGCACAGTGACCGGAGCGTCTATCACGTCATAGCGAAAATCATCCAAGCTTGACCGCAGCGTGAACTCGGTGATCCCGCTAGCCGAACGAAACTCACCAAATGCTATGGAATCGATATCAAGCGTCGAGCCAGCGGACGGCGAAATCACGAACTCAAAGTAATCCGAGTTCAGGTCAATAAGGTCGCCTGTCGTCCAGCTTTGCGCACCGATCGAGTTAGCTCCAGCTCTCGGATCAAGTCCAAAGCCGCGTCGAAAGGGACCGGCCGTCACCCCAGGCGCCACCCAAGTTGCCGACGTCGATGCTTGATCTCCTGGCTGGCCTGTGAAATCGAACTCCATCAGTATCGATGCGTGCAAACTGCTCCCACCCACTAACAGTCCGGCGGTCAATAAAAGTCGCACAATCATGGCAATATCCTCGCGAAGTACTAAACACGAACGACGGCGCATTCCTTCGCGGAATCTTCCTGTGCTACCAGACTAAATACCCTCCACTAGAATAGCCATTAAAAAATACATAAAAACCTCCAACACTCAATACAAAAAGCCGTCTGTGAAAAATGACTTTTCAACATCTATTCCGCTAGCTAGGCAGCGACAAAGGACTGCCTTTCGCAGGAAAAGGACGAGGGAGCGTCATTTACGGAATAGGCGATATCTTCGAGAATCACACTCTTCCGCAGGATTGAGCCAACCAAAACGATATTCTTACTCAGGGTCGCCGATAGTATCGCGACATGCCCGAATACGAGCAGTGGGCCGTCGACAGGCGGCGGTGGCTTCGGCGGGAAGATCGGCGAACTCACGACTAGTTCGCACGCCTCGGCCAGCATCGGCCAGCATCGGCGGAGCCGAGGTGGTCGGTCCGGCACTTGGTTGCCGCTTTACTTGCTGTTCGCAATACGGTGCCAACATAAGCGACGCTACTTGACGTCGCTCAAGAGCAAGGGGCAAGCAGTGCTGCGTGACCGCTCTGGCTTACCTAGCCACCGCTTCATAGTCTATTCGATGCCCCTACTTCCTCGTTCTGCTCAACGCATGGCGAGAATGCGCTAGCGAATCGGCACGCCGCTCTGCGGCGTTCCGGGCGCCACGGTTCCTTGCCGTTCCCGAACGCCCAGCACCCCTTGAAAGGCTGCCGGATCAATCGCCGCCCCCCCGCCGACAGGATAGCCGGCGTATGGTCCCCACGGCAGCGTGTTCAGCCAAATGTAAGGCGACGATTGCAAAGCCGCCCGCGCCGCAGCGTCGCGATCGCTCACGAGTTGGCGGGAACGTTCTTCCGTGGCGCGTTGCTGATTGTTCAGCGATTCCTGAGCCATTTTGGCGGCGTCTGAGCGAGTCCGGTTGACGTTCTCCGCCGCTTTCTGTGCGGCCTGATTCTCCCGCATTGCATTGTCGACCGACTGCTGCCGCGCCCGTTCAAAGGTTTCGCGTTGGCGCGCCCGCTCGGCCTGCTGTTCTTCGAACGTCATCAGCCAGAGCTTCAACTGCTGAGCGTTTAGACGCTCGAGTTCCTCCATATACCGTTTGGACTGCGAGGGCGTGATCTGCGCGGAGCGAGCCATGTGATCAACTAGCCATTCGCGCGCCTCCAACATTTCCTTGCTGTCCCAAATGGCCAGGCGCTGGGCCTCCATGGCCTCTTTCGAGGGAGCTTCCTCCGTGTAACGCTCATCCGACGGCGGCGGACTGACCGCTGGCGCGGCAGCCTCTTGGGCCTGAACTAGTTCCAACTCGCCGCTTGCCGCCAGAAGCGACGCTGCCAAGATCAGTCGGATCGGTCTCATTGTTACAGCCTCCCGGGCAGTTTTCCGCCAGCATCTGACATCCCAGATCGAAGGTCGGCCATTTCAGATTATACGTCTGAATCATTCTCGCCACGAATTCCGAGTGATCGCAATTTTACGGCCGCATCCAGAGGATTTCTGCCGTCGAATCCAAAACATCACTCCGCTCGTATTCTTCTTAACAAATAACATCCAACATTGTGGTTTACGACTGCGCAAGACACAATACAAATCCACTCTTAAGCGCATGAGGCGAAAATTTCGACAGTCGATCTTCCACCCAGAAGAGTCCGAGGCCGAGCCAAGGGAAGTTTCTCAACGCACTAAAATCCAGCAGTTTTCGTGAGTACCCCCCTGCCAGAGCATGCGAGGGTTTCGCATCGATTGTAAAAACTTGGCGATGCAACGTCGAAATATGCGACAGCGTGCATATTGGAATCATAATGGATTCGGAAACAGGGTGTCATTGAGTGCGGCGTTCGTCTCCTCGCCGAGGTCAACGTCTGAATACTACGTCGCTCCCATTTTCGCGTTGCCTCACGGTAGCGCGCCGAGCCTGACCCTTGAAATTCGAGTACCCACACGCTGATACCGTTCGGTCTTGGACGGCCGACACCTCGCTCGCCTGCGCGCCAGAAAGCTCTGACGCCGAGAGAATTCGATCTCTCGAAGCCGAAGTGGCGCGCCTGCAAGCCGCACTTCATGACCGCGCCACCGAGTTCGAAACTCTTCTCGACGTCATTCCGGTCGGGATCGGCGTTGCGCTCGACCCCGAGTGCAAACACATTCGCGTTAATAGCGCTTTCGCTAGGGTTCTCGGTCTTGAGACTTCGCAGAATGCATCGAAAACCGCGGATGGCGAAGGGCGTCCGACGAACTTCGTATGCGTCGATCTGGAGGGACAGAACATCCCAGACGACCAACTGCCAATGCAAATCGCCGCTCGCGAGGGCCGTGAGGTCCGGGATCTTGAGATCAATGTGATCCACGAAAATGGGCGGATCGTGCGACTACTGGAGTATGCCGCGCCGCTTCTCCATTCTGACGGCCGACCGCGCGGTTCAGTAGGAGCCTTCGTTGACATCACCGAACGACGTTCCGCTGAAGAACGCGAACGGCGCCGCTTGGCCGAGATCGCTCATGTCAGCCGCCTCAGCACGCTAGGCGAAATGATCTCGGGTCTTGCCCACGAGATTAACCAGCCCCTCGCCGCGGCGAGCAATTTCGCCCGCGCGTGCCAGCGCTGGCCGCAAACCGCCGAAACGCCGCTCCCCGAAGAGGTGATGCGACTGGTCCAAAAGATCCTCGGCCAGACGGAGCGCGCCGGCGAAATCGTCAAACGTCTCACGACTTTCGTGAAGAAGGGCGTCTCGACTCCGGTGTTCGTCGACGTCAACATTCTCGTGCGCGACGTCATTGCCCTCACCAAGTCATGCTTTTATCCGGCAATGAAGCGAGAGTTGGAAACGCCGCTGCTGACCGATCTCACCCCGCATTTGCCGCGGATCTCCGTCGATCCCATTCAAATCGAGCAGGTGCTGGTCAACCTCGTCCGCAATGCAATCGAAGCGACGCAAGAGGCTCGATCCAGCGTTCCCGTCGTCGTCCGCACCATGCGCACCGCCAATGCGGTGCTGATCTCGGTCTCCGACGGCGGGACCGGCGTGGCGTCGCAGACGACGAGCGAATTGTTCGAACCCTTCTTCACGACCAAATCCGAAGGCGTCGGGCTCGGCCTCTCCATCAGCCGGTCGATTATCGAGAACCACGGCGGTCGGCTCTGGGTCGAACCAAACGCCGAGCAGGGAGCGACGTTCTCGTTCACGTTGCCTCTCGATGCGCCGACCCCATGGCACTGAACTGTCGCCGCCAAGCATGAGCAGCCGTTCGGTGAAGGAACGGATTTCTGCCAGGCAGCTTCCGCCGAAGTTCCGGCTGCCTATATGATCGAACTGCTGGTTTCCTGAAACGTTTCACCTTTTAAGTCTCCAAGCATGCCGTCGCTCGCCGACCGTCGACCGCTCTGGCTGAGCAACGACGTGGCGATTGCGCTGCTGGCAACAACGGCGATCGCTGTCCACCTGGGGCTGCGATTCTTGTTCGACATACCCGGAAGCTGGCGCGGCTTCGCTTGGGCGACTTGGCCATTGCTAATCGCCCTCGCATTGGGCGGCGTACCACTTTTAATCGGGCTCTTGCGCGACGTCGTCCATCTCCGCTTTGGCAGCGACTTGCTCGCCGGCTTTTCGATTGTCACCGCAATTCTGCTAGGCGAGTATCTCGCCGGCGTCCTCGTCGTGTTGATGCTCTCCGGCGGGCAGGCCCTGGAGTCGTACGCCGTCCGCCGCGCAAGCTCCGCCCTTGCCGCGCTCGCCCGGCGGATGCCCTCCACGGTTCACCGCCGTCGCGACGGGCAGCTCGAAGAAATCCCGCTCGACCACGCGAACGTCGGCGATCTGTTGATCGTCTTCCCGCACGAAACGTGCCCCGTCGACGGCGTCGTCGTCGAGGGCCGTAGCGAGATGAACGAGGCTTACCTCACCGGCGAGCCGTACATGCTGTCGAAAATCGTCGGCTCCGCCGTACTATCGGGCGCCGTCAACGGGGAGGGCGCGCTCACGATCCGTGCCGAGAAACGGGCCGTCGATTCCCGTTATGCGAAGATCATGCAAGTGATGCGCGAGTCGGAGCAGCATCGCCCGCAACTCCGCCGCTTGGGCGACCAACTCGGCGCGTTCTACACCCCCGTGGCGCTTGTTATCGCGATCGTCGCCTGGGCGATTAGCGGCGAAGCGGTCCGTTTCCTCGCCGTGCTGGTAGTCGCCACCCCCTGCCCGCTCCTCATTGCCATTCCCGTCGCGATCATCGGCTCCGTTTCGCTCGCGGCTCGTCGCGGCATCGTCATCAAAGATCCGGCAATTCTCGAAAAGCTCGACAGTTGCCGCACGGCCATCTTCGACAAGACCGGTACCCTCACCTACGGCGAGCCCCAAGTCACCGAGATTTTGCCGGCGCCGAGCGTCGCCAAGGAATCGCTCCTCCACGCGGTCGCCAGCCTCGAGCGTTATTCGCGTCATCCCCTGTCGAGCGCGATCCTGCACGCTGCCGAGGCGGCCAACGTCAAGCTCACCGATCCGACGGAAGTCAGCGAGCGTCCCGGCGAAGGACTCCGCGGGCTCGTCGGTGGCCGCACGGTGCAGGTCACCAGCCGCAAGAAGTTGATCGCTCAGACGCCATCGCTTGCCGAAGCGATTCCTCCAACGACCGGCGGCCTGGAATGCGTCATCCTAATCGACTCGCAATACGCCGGAACTCTACGATTTCGCGACGAGCCTCGCGCCGAGGGTCGATCGTTCATTCAGCACCTTCAGCCCAAACACGCCTTCGATCGCGTGATGATCGTCTCCGGCGACCGCGAGGAAGAGGTCCGCTATCTGGCGGACAAGGTCGGCATTCGCGAGGTCCACGCTAGTCAAAGCCCCGAGCAGAAGCTGGCCCTAGTCCGCGATGAAACGGCCCGCGCCGACACCATCTTCATGGGCGACGGCATCAACGACGCCCCCGCTCTCACCGCCGCCACCGTCGGCATCGCCTTCGGTCAGGCGAGCGACGTCACCGCCGAGGCCGCCGGCGCGGTGATCATGGACAACGAGTTGTCGCGGGTCGACGAACTCTTCCACATCGGCGCACGCATGCGGTCGATCGCCCTCCAAAGCGCGGTCGGCGGCATGGCGTTCAGTCTGCTCGCGATGTTCGTCGCTGCCGCCGGCTACCTGCCGCCGGTGGCCGGCGCCCTCCTCCAGGAACTGATCGACGTTGTGGCCGTTCTTAACGCCCTCCGCGCCTCGTTCCCTCCAGCCACCCTGACCGACTACAAGCGGGCCAAGGGCCCCCGTTAGGCTCTTCCTGCCTCAAACGCCGGCGCCTGCGAAAGCCCGCTACGGCAGTCTTCACGGCTCTCGCCGCACGCCTCGCGGCAATTCGATCAACGCCAGCGGCCAACCGATTCGAACTTCGATTGTGAGTTCCCAAACCGACATCTATCATCGATTACAATGATGTGCCTCTTCGCCGCTATCGCCGCCGACAGTTGGATTACTTCGCTCCATTGGGCGTTGGGATTGTTGACGGCCGGTCTGGTCGCCCTTCATTTCCGCAACCGGGGTCGTTCCGGCCCCATCGCAGCCTTATTGTTCGTCATGTTCGGACCGGCGCTCGCCGTCGGACTCATGTTGGCTTGGTTGGTAGGCAGCAGCAGTCGCGATCCGTCAAGCGCGGAACTCTACGGTCTGCATATTTCCCTGTTCATCGAGGTGATGCTGCTTTTGGGCGTCTTGGCCGCATTCGTTGGGGCGACGATCCACGGATTTCGGATCCGCGACGAGTTGCGCGCCTATCGCGACTTCAGCCCCCCTGGCTGGCTCGGTCGGCTTCGCACCGGCATGGGGCCCTCGCCGGCCCTCGCCGCACTCGGACTGCCGCCGACGGCTAGCCTCGAGGAAGTCGAACGGGCCTATCGAGAACTCGTCAAACAGGCCCATCCCGATCGGGGCGGCAACGTCGAGCACTTCAAGCGGCTGCAGACGATTTACGAGCAGGCCAAACGCCAGGCCGCCCGCCGCGGGTCGTCGGCCCAAAAACCGCAACCCGCTGCCACGGCCGGCGATTCCTAGCCTCTGCCGACCCCGTGCAGTATGGCTAGTGAAGTCGCTCCCCAGAGGTTACGCTGGAGGGCTTATCTCCGGCTTGCCGGCGACCAGTATGGCGGCCCTATTCCACTGTCAGATCCCCCTCGTTCCATGATTATCATTCTCGACGAAACCGTCACCGAAGAGCAAATCAAGCACGTCGCCGACAAGGTCGCGCAACTCGGCCTGCAAACGTCAATCAGCCGCGGCACTTACCGCACTGTCATCGGCGTCATCGGCGACGAGACGATCCTCCAATCGGCTCCGCTCCGCGCCATCCCCGGCGTCGCCGAAGTGGTGCCGGTGATGCCCGCCTTCAAGTTGGCGAGCAAGCAGGCGCACCCGAAGCCGACAATCGTCGAGGTCGGCCCCGTCAAGATCGGCGGCGGGTACATGGCGATGATCGCCGGCCCCTGCGCCGTCGAGTCGGCGGAGCGGATGGAGTCGATCGCCAAGTCAGTCCGCGCGGCCGGCGCCAACATCTTCCGCGGCGGCGCGTTCAAGCCTCGCACCAGCCCCTACTCGTTCCAGGGACTCGGCGAAGATGGCCTGAAGATCCTTCGCGACGTCGGCGCCAAGCATGGCATGCCGGTGGTGACGGAAGTCGTCGATCCCCGCCACGTCGGACTGGTCTGCGAATACGCCGACATGATCCAACTCGGCGCCCGCAACATGCAGAACTTCGTCCTACTCACCGAGGTCGGTCGCACAAACAAGCCGGTGCTGATGAAGCGCGGCATGAGCGCAACGGTTCAAGACTTGCTAATGAGCGCCGAGTACATCATGGCGCAGGGCAATTCAAACGTCATCCTCTGCGAACGCGGCGTGAAAGGCTTCGACCCGGCGACGCGAAACACATTCGACGTCGCCCTGGTACCGCAAATTCACAAGCTGTCGCATCTGCCGATCATCGTCGACCCGAGCCACGCCACGGGGCGTCCCGACTTGATCCCCGCCTGCGCCCTCGCCGGCGTCGCAGCCGGGGCCGACGGCGTTCACATCGAAGTTCACGACAAACCCGAAGAAGCGATGTCCGACGGCCCGCAAGCGTTGCTGCCGAAGCAGTACGCCGAGCTGATGGATCAAATCCGCAAAGTCGCCGCTGCTGTTGGTAAGCAAATGGGCTAGTCAGAAATACATCTCTCGCAAAGGCGCGAAGGCGCAAAGAAAATCGCAAAGAAGAAAAAGAAGAAATTGATTAGCATTCTGTATTCTTTGCGTCCCCCTGTGCGCATTAGCGCCTTTGCGAGAAACATAAAACTATCAATCCCGAGAAGAGATGATGCGTAAACCGTTGATCGCCGGCAATTGGAAGATGAACCTCGACGGCGCTGGCGCTACCGCCCTGGCCCGCGCCGTTTCCGACGCCTCGCCGAGCTACGGCGCCGTCGACCTGCTCGTCTGCCCGCCGTTCGTCTACCTAAAGACGGCCGGCTCGGTCCTCGACGGCGGCACCGTGCTGCTGGGCGCTCAGAACATGAGCCACGAAAAGAGCGGAGCCTTCACCGGCGAGATCTCGGCAGCGATGCTCAAGGACTGCGGTTGCACCCACGTCATCCTCGGCCACAGCGAGCGTCGGCACATCTACAAGGAAACCGACGCCGACGTGAACAAGAAGACGCTGGCAGCCCACGCGGCCGGCTTGGTCCCGATCGTCTGCGTCGGCGAATTGCTCGAAGAGCGCGAAGCCGGCAAGACGGCCGAAGTGATTCGAACCCAGTTCGACGGCTCGTTGGCCGGCGTTTCGGCCGAGCTGATGGCCGCCACCGTGATCGCCTACGAGCCCGTTTGGGCCATCGGCACGGGAAAAGTTGCGACTCCGCAGCAAGCCGAGGAGGTCCATGCCGACCTTCGCAAGCTGATTGCCGAGCGTTACAATGCTGCCACGGCCGATCAAGTGCGGATCCTCTACGGCGGCAGCGTCAAACCAGACAACGCCGCCGAATTGCTCGGCCAGCCGAACGTCGACGGAGCCCTCATCGGCGGAGCCAGCTTGAAGCCCGACGACTTTTTGGCGATTGCCGCGGCTGGCTAAGTGCAGGAACGAATGAAAGCGACCGGTGCGTTGAACCTCCAACGCCGCGGTCGCAACCAATACTAATTCGATCGAGAATTCAGACGGAGCGACTCACGTGCCCCTTCCCATTGTTGCCGCTATTTTGCCGACGCTGCTCGGGTTCCTCCTGAGCATCGTCGCCGTGTTCATGATCTTACTGATCCTCGTCCAGCGCGGTCGCGGCGGCGGTCTGGCCGGCGCCTTGGGCGGCATGGGCGGGTCGAGCGCCTTCGGCGCCAAGGCGG
>JBGSMO010000402.1:0-9377 GCA_041740115.1 Pirellulales bacterium | reverse complement strand
CTCACCGGTACGAACGGCAGGTCTGCCGGCGGGTCGTCAATCTGCATCATACCGGCGTCGGCGTCGTGGTCGGCGCCGAGCGACTTGCCGCGGAGGCGACGGCCGTCGGGGAGTTCGACCCAGCCTTTGCGGCCCGCTCGGCCGACCACATGGGCGGCGGTGAGGACCAGCCCTTCTTTGTTGACGATGACCCCGCTGCCGGCCGCGCCGCGGATTTCGACGGCGACCGTGGCGGGCATCACCCGGTCGATCACCTTGAGGAGCTGATCTTGGATTAGCTTCAGTTCGGCGGCATTGGCGGGCGCCTTCGCTTCGAGGACCTTGGCGGTATCCGCCGAAGGCTCGAGCGAAACGGGCGACGTGGTTTGGGCGGCGAGCGGGAGGGCGAAGCCGCAGCTCAGGGCGAGCGATAGCAGCAGGCGAACGGAGGGGAGTCGGTTCATAAAAGTCCGGCGTGCAGCAGCAATGGGCGTGCAGGGGCGGGGTTCACCTAATTGTCGCACCCGTCCTGCCGGGCGGCAATGTCGGGATGGGAAGAGGGGGCAGAACGGATGCTAGCCGGAGGGCCACGCCCTCCGGGCAGCCCCAAAATACCGCAATCCATCAACATTTCCCCAAATTACTGTACATGCGCACTTGCTCCATGTACTAACGTATATTAACATTAGCAGTTAGGACCGCTGGCACGGAACCAGCGGCATGCATCCCCTTCATCATTCCATTGGTTGGAACCGCCATGTCACTCGATCAACTCACCACTCGGCAGCGGGAAGTCTTCGACTTCATCAAAGAGAAGATCAACGGCCGCGGCTATGGCCCGACGGTGCGGGAGATTGGCGAGTACTTTGAAATCAGTTCGCCGAACGGGGTGATGTGCCACCTGAAGGCGCTGGAAAAGAAGGGGATCATCACTCGCGAACCGAACATGTCGCGGGCCATCCAGATGACCGACGCCGGCCGCGACGAGGGCTTCCCGCTGGTCGGACAAGTGGCCGCGGGCGGGCTGACAGAGGCGATCGAGCAGGCTGACCGGCTCGTCCTGGATGACTTTTTCCCCGCGAAGAAAAACAGCTTCGCGCTGCGGGTGAAGGGCGAATCGATGATCGAAGCCCAAATCGCCGACGGCGACATCGTCATCTGCCGCAAGACGAAGACGGCCCACAAAGGCGACATCGTCGTCGCGATGACCGACGAAGGCGAAGCGACGCTGAAATACTGGTACCCCGAGGCGAACCGTATCCGCCTGCAGCCGGCCAACTCTTCGATGAAGCCGATTTACGCCCGTGAAGTGCAGGTGCTGGGGGTGGTGATTGGGGTGATTCGGAAGGTGGGCTGAGCGCGGGCACGCGCTTGCTAAGGTTCTTGGTATATTGACGCTATGGAAGCTCCCTCTTCGCCATTAACTCCAGCCGTCGAAAATCTCCTTGCTGAACATGGAGGCCCACTTTCCATTAATGGAATTCAGGGCGACTATGTCGTCATGCGTTCCGATGTTTACAAACAGATGCTAGGGTTTGGCGAAGAAGACGAAGCTGAAACTTTGGCGGCAGTGAAACGTGGCCTAGCGGACCTTGATGCAGGACGCACAACGACGCTTGATGACGCAATGAAGGAACTCCGGGCTCGCCATGGGGCGTAGCGTGCGCCTCACTGCCGAAGCCGTCAACGATCTTGCGGCAATCAGCGACTATATTCGCGCGGACTCTCCTGCGAACGCAGAACGATGGCTCGAGCGAATCAACTCCAAGATAGTTGCCGTCGCTCAAGCTCCACTGAAATGTGAGATCGTCTACCCAGCATCGCTTGTTGGCCGCGACGTGCGGCAGACCTTCTTAGGCGTGTATGCGATCTTGCACGTCGTTGAGAGCGATCAACTCATCGTCTTGACGGTCAGACACGCAGCCAGACGACCTCTCACCGCTGCAGAGGTAAAGCGGCTTCATTAATATCAGGGCGAGCCTTAATTGAGTCTACGGCGATCCAACAACTGATATGGTAAAAGCACGAAAGCGCAAGCCTGGAGAAAGTTTCTGCAAACTCTGCAGCAAGCACGCTTCGCTTATGGAAAGCCATATTCACCCGCGATTGGCCTACAAGCGATTTGCATGTGGCGCCAATGGCGCTCCCTTCATCGATTTAGCAAAGCAAAAACGGCATAGCTCCCAACTTCAACGCTTTTGGCTTTGCTCTGATTGCGAGCAACGCTTCGAGCAGCGCGGAGAAACGCCAACTGCGAAATGGCTGGATAACCTCCCATCTATGGACCGTGATTACGTCAATTACGGTGACCATTTGTCATACTTCTCGTGCTCGCTTGCTTTCCGCTACGCTCATCTCGAACTGGAGGAAGGCAAGCCGCCAAAAGCCAATCAGGAAATGCTAAAAAAACCTCTCGCGATCTGGAGAGAGTTTCTTTTGGGCCTCCGCAAGCAGACTTCGCAGTTTACCACTCATGGCATACTTGTGCCCGCCGACGAAGAGAACGGGCCATGGGAAGCGGCGTTAGGCGGTCAGGTTGCCTACGCAAACAAAATGATCATTTGCCGAACGGGGCCGTTGGTCACATTTAGTCTTTTATCGAGAGGCAACTTTAGCCCAAGCGAGATGACGCAGTGGTCAAAGAATGAGTTAGTTCCTGCCGGCGGACAAATACCAATTGTCAGAAAAGCAAATAATCACTGGGCAACAACTCCCGAGATGCGATTCGTCCTCGACCTAACGGGTCGATGGTGCTATGACCAGACCGCTGCATTCTCGAAACGACTCAAGAGAGAATAGCAAACTCACGATACAGTAAATTGATTTACAGCCGTCCTATCTGGACAAACTTTCGCGGCCAGCACTCGTTGAGTATTTAAGCAGCTTCGATCTGTTACGCCGACTTTTCCAGCGTCCCGGTTTGATTCAGCTTGTTGTAGAGCGTCTTCAAGCTGATGCCGAGTTGGTCGGCGGCCTTCGGCTTGTTGCCGGCGTGGCGCTCCAGGGCGTCGTGGATCGCTTCCATTTCGAGTTCGCGGAGCGTCATCACGCCCGGCTTCTGGCGGGCGGCGCCGACGAGTTGGCGCGAATCGAAACGCGACGGCAGATGTTCGCGACGGATCGGACCGCTGTCGCATAGGATCGTGGCGTGTTCGATGACGTTAGCCAGTTCGCGGACGTTGCCGGGCCAGACGTGGCTGCAAAGAGAGACGATGGCGTCCTCGGCGATGCCGGCGTCGGCGTCTTTGCCGCGGCGGTGGCGAACCAGCAGGTGCCGAGCCAGTTCGGGCACGTCCTCGATCCGTTCCCGCAGCGCCGGCAGCGTGATCTCGAACGTGTTGATGCGGTACATCAAGTCTTCACGAAAATCTTCGCCGGCGACCATCTCGGGCAGATTGCGATGGGTCGCGCAGACGACCCTCACGTCCACCATCACCGGCTTGTTCTCGCCGACGCGGCGGATCTCGCCGCTTTCGAGGACGCGCAGGAGTTTGGCCTGCATGGCCTTGGGAAGTTCGCCGATTTCGTCGAGGAAGATCGTGCCGCCGTGGGCGACTTCGAATAGGCCGACGCGGTGATCGTCGGCGCCGGTGAAGGCGCCTTTGCGGTGGCCGAAGAGCTCGCTCTCGATCAGCGGTTCGGGCAGCGCGCCGCAGTTGATCGCCACGAACGGCATGTGGGCGCGCGTGCTATGGTCGTGCAGCGAACGAGCGACGAGTTCCTTGCCGGTGCCGGTCTCGCCGAGGATCAGTACGGTCGACCCGGTGGGGGCGACGCGCTCGATCAGCATGCGAACCTTCTGCATCGACGGCGTGTTACCGATGAGGCGCGGGGCGCCTTCGAGCCGGCGGACCTGATGCTCCAGCGCACGATTCTTTTGCTCGAGCAACTTCTTTTCGGTAACGCGCTTCAGCAGGGATTCGATCTCGATCAGCCGGCAAGGCTTTGTGAGATAGTCGAAGGCGCCGTGACGGAGCGCCGCGATCGCTGTGTCGAGCGAGCTTTTTCCAGTGAGGACGACTGCCTCGGTGCCGGGCGATTGCTCCTTGCATTTGGCGATGACGCCGATGCCGTCGAGCCCCGGCATGTCGAGATCGACGATGATGCAGTCGTAAGTGTTCTTCTCAAGCGCCGCGACGGCGGTAAGGCCATCAGGGCAGACGGTGGCGCGATGGCCCAACCGCGGCAACTCGAGCTTCATCAGCTCTTGCAGCGAGGGCTCGTCGTCGGCGAACAGCAGGGTCAATCCTTGACCGTTAGGCGGCTTGGTGGCGATGATGCGTCTCCTTGTTCGGTAGGGCCAGCGGGAGCGAAACGACAAACCGCGAACCGCGGCCCGGCCCTTCACTTGTCGCTTCGATCTGGCCCCGATGCTCTTCGACGATGCGGTGGGTAATGGACAATCCGAGCCCCGTCCCCTGCCCTGACCGGCGGCGGGTGAAGAAGGGCTCGAACAGATGTTTGCGGACTTCCTCGGTCATGCCGCAGCCGTTGTCGGTGATGACGATGCGGGCCGAGACGGCGTCGCGTTCGATGGCGACCTTGACGACCCCGCCGACGTCGAGGCTCTCGAGTCCGTTAGTGATCAGGTTCAGAACTACCTGCTTGATCTCTTGGGCGTTCACCGCGGCGACGGCCGGCGGACCCGGCAGGAGTTCGATGCTTCGGTCTTGATACTGTCCCAAGTGCTGGACCATCTCAATCACGCCGCCGACGAGTTCGCGCAGTTCAGCGGAATGTCGCTGCGCGTCGCCGCGGCGGGCGAAGTCGAGCAGCTTTTCGGTGATCTGCTTGCAGCGGAAGGCCTCGCGCTGAATCATCTGCAGGTAGTTGCGGGCGACTTGCACTTCTTCGACGCGGTCGGGGCCGGCGCCCTCGAGCAGGTCTTGCAGTCGGCTTTCAAGCGACTCGCTGCAGAGGGCGATCGACGCGAGCGGATTGTTGATTTCGTGGGAAACGCCGGCCGCCAGGAAGCCGACGCTCGCGAGCTGCTCGCCGCGGACGACTTGGTTGGTGCGCTCGGTCACTTGGCGATCGAGGTCGTCGCGAATTTCGCAAAAGCGTTGCGTCATCGCGTTCATCGCTTCGGCCAATTCGCCAATCTCATCGCGGGCGTTGATCTTGATGCGGTGATCGAAGTGGCCGGCAGCGACCAGCCGCGAACCGTCGACCAGCGTTTGCAGCGGATCGGCGAACCATTGGTAAAAGACGCGACGCGAGACGACCAGCACCACGACGACGGCGCCAAGGCCGATCCAGGCGGAGATGATCGCCGTGCGGTAGCGGGCCTTCACGTCGTCGGCGATTTTTTCGAACTGATCTTCGAGATAGGTCGGCAGCCGGCCAGTGAGTTCTCGCAGTTGCTCGACTTGCTTTCGCAGCTCGCTCAGCGCGGCGCGATCGAGGAGCCAGTCGTGCGTCGTCGACGTCAGAATCTTGCGGCTCAACTCGATCGAAATGGCGTCGATCTCTTTGAGCGTCTCCCACTCGCGGTGGTCGTCGCTCAGTTCCGAGGCCGTGTCGACCGACGCGGCGTCGAGCAGTTCCTTGTAGCGGCGGAGCGAATCGGTAAACGAACTGAGGCGCGTGCGGAATTCGCCGCTCAGCCAACTCCCCTCCCGAGTTTGCGTCGATTGGTCGAGCCCGTAGGGATCGCTCAGTTGGTCGCTCAGGTTCAGCCGCTCCTCAGCTTGGCTTAGCGTGACGCGAAGATCGTTGACGTTGTCGGAGACGCGGCGCGCTTGCGGCAACTCGGCAGCGCGAGCCGCAATGTTCTTGACCAATGAGCGATACGCGTACAGACCATAGCAGGCGCTGCCAAACAGAGCCACGACTGCGACCAAGAGTAGGCCCAGTCCTAGCTGCAGCTTCGTGCGTATGGGCCAATGAGAGAGCACGCGGGGCGACCTCCTTGTCGCGCGGATCGGCTCAGCGAGCGATGATGAGCCGGCAGACTTCGTCCTGAAGCGTCCCGGCTCGGGAGGATGAGTGTACACCCGCCGGGAAAATTAGGGCAAGAGTAGGCTGGGACAACGTCCCACCGGCGACTGATAGCGGTCAATACCGCTGGCGGGGCGTTGCCCCAGATTATTAAAAGCGAATCACGCGTCGCAGCAGCCAGACGCCCCAGGCCGCTAGCACTAGATTGCCGAGCCACACGGCTTGCGGGGGAATGTTGCCATCTTTCGCCTGATCGACGCAACCGACGAGCATCGGGTAATAGACGAGCAGAATCGGCAGAAAGCAGGCGAAGAAGCTCCCCCAAAACTCGCCGTGGCGGCGGCGGACAGCCATCGGGGCGCCAATGAGGGCGAAGCCGAGGCAACTGAATCCGTTGGCCCAGCGTCGGTAAGGTTCGACGTTCAACTTATAAAGCTCGCGGCGAGACCACGTCAGGTTGTTCTCGCGCAGCTTCCACTGATCTTGGGCAAGTTCGTCGAAGCGTCCCAGCAACAACGCCATGCTAGTGGCCGCGGCCATCTCGTGCTTGATCCAGTCGACTTGCTTGCGCTGCTCGACCTTCGCCGTGGCGATGTCGTGGAGCGGCGTCTCCGCCGGCTTGCGGGTTGCATTGGCGCTGTCGCCAAGCAACTGGGACAACGGAAACGACTGTTCGAACTCTCCGGGGTGGGTGATCGCCCACCCTTTCATGCCGCCGTTCGCGTTGTAGAGCTTGATATTGAACGCCCCCAGATTGGGATCGACGTTGATCTCAGCCGCATCGGCGCGGACGACCGAAACCTCTCCCCCTCCCGACTTAAACGAGAAAACTGGCCCAATCAGCTTCTTTCCCCTGACTTCCTTCACGTTCACGTCGAACGAGTCGGCGCTGAAACTCTTATGAGTTCGCAGCCGCCCGTAGGCGATCTCTTCGAACGATTCAACGACGACCTTTTTCACGCCGTCGGTTCCCCACGACACGGCAATGTCGTTGAGCGCCACGGCGCCAAAGCTGACGACAAACGCCATGATCAACGTCGGCCACAGCATCACCATCGGCGTGATGCCGAGCGATTTCACCGCCACGATTTCGTTCGAGGATGAAACTCGCCCGTACACCACGGTCGTTGCTAGCAACAAAGCGCCAGGAACCGAAAACTGCATTGCCTGCGGCAACATGTAGGGCAGTAGCCGCAGTATCGGCCCGAGTCCCAAGCCGTTGTCGACTGCTTCCTTACCGATCAGGGCAAGGAAAATGAAGACGGTCATGCTCCCCGTAGTGATGAGGAACACCGTCAGCATTTCGAGCAGGATGTAGCGGGTAAGAATGCGCATACGCCGGTCCGTGGGAGCGGCGGCACTGTAGCAGAAGATAGGGCTAGCGTGGAATGTCGATGAGGCAGTCTGTGGGAGGCGTCTCTCACAGTCAGCCCACATTTTACCCCGCGCTCAGATTGATCCCGCTATCGCTGGGCGGCTCGGGGCGATGCGCTCGCACTGCTTGCATCAAGCGGCGGACGGCGCTGGAGTAGGAGACCACCGCAGCAGTATAGTCGCCGGCGGCGATCGCTTTGTGGGCGGCTACGCGATCGGAGTGAACTTCTTTCCACTCGAAGGGCCAACTGCGCTGGGCTTCCAAGTCTTCCAGTTGGCGAACGACGTCGCTCAGCATCTCAATGTTCTGAGCGCTCGGGGCGACGACGTAGCTGCGGTACGGCGCCTTGCCGTAGTGGCCTTTCACGCCGCGGCAGGCCTCTTCGCCCTTGAACCGTCGCAATGCCCACCCCACAAGAATCGCTAGGCCAATTCCAAAGGCGCCGAACCCGAGAGTCATCGCATCCTTCGCCACCAGCACGATGCCGGCGAGCATGAACAGCGCCAACGTGCCGGCAAACTGCCAATCAGCTTTCGACGCCCCGCCACTGAGCGGCGAGACCGCGTCGCTCCAGGCGTAGCCATTTTTCTTCTGCCCAAGCAACGCCGGATCGGCCACTTCGGCGATGATCACCGTGATGTTGTCGGGCCCGCCGAGCAGATTGGCGAGATCGACCAGCGTTTGGGCCGCTTCTTCCGGCGGCAGCGAGGCGAGCACCATGCCGATCAATTGCGGGTTGAGCGGACCGGTCAGCCCGTCGCTGCAGAGCAAAAAGCGATCGCCGGCGCGAATCGGCAGCGGCCCCTCAAGATCGACCTTCACCGTCGGATGCGGCCCGAGCGAACGGGTAATGACGTTCTTCGGCACGTACGCCGGGACATCCTCCTCGTTCGCGTGGCCTGCGGCCGCCATCTCCCAGACGAGGCTGTGGTCGAACGTCAATTGCTCGATCGTATGCCCGCGCAGGCGGTAGACGCGGCTGTCGCCGACGTGGGCCGCCATGGCGCCGTCGGGCAGTAGCAGCAGGCAGCTGCAGGTGGTCCCCATGCCGTGGAAGTCGACGCTGTTGGAACCCTTGGCGTTGATCCGACTGTTGGCGTCGTGAACGGCGGCGACGATCGACTCGCACGGCGGCAGGTCAGGCCGCTTTTGGTAAGCGTGCGGAATGTTGTCGGTGGCGATCTGGCTAGCGAGTTCGCCCGCCGCGTGAGCGCCCATGCCGTCGGCGACGACGAAGAGGTGGCCGCGGGAACGCCAATCGCGGTCGTCGCTGGCGAGCGCCACAGCCAGCGAGTCTTGGTTGCTGGCGCGCCGCATCCCGACGTCGCTCACCGCTGCGCACCGCAGACCGCCAGTGGTGCGGTTCAGTTTGGACGTCGGTTTTGCCACCAGGTGCGCCTTGCCGGGGGGAGGGATCGCGGAAACTCTACTTTAATCGGGGAAGGTTGCTAGCAACAGCGGCATAGGAGGCAGCCTTTTTAGGGCGCCACTGGCGTGTCGCCAGTGGCGCCCGTTCGGTCCAAACAGTCCCGAAACGACGTGGCGGGGCGACCGGCGGAACGATACACTCCGCGCCCAATTCCGGCCTATCTCATCATACGCGCCTGCCTGCCGATGGACTTGTCGTCGCCTCGCACCACCTGCTTCGGCTATCGCCTGGCGATCTTCGCGATCGTGGCGCTCGCGCTGTTGCCAGGGTGCGTTCGCCGCCGGCTGATGGTTCGCAGCAATCCGCCGGGGGCCATGGTTTACGTCGACAACCAACCGATTGGCACAACGCCGTGCGCAACGAATTTCATTTACTACGGTACGCGCGAAATCAGGCTGGTGAAGCCGGGCTACGAAACGCTGACGATCAACCAGCCGATCCCGGCGCCCTGGTACCAGTTGCCGCCAATCGACTTCTTCGCCGAGAACGTGCTGCCGAACGAGATCCATGACTTCCGAACGGTCAGCTTCAATATGCAGCCGCAGGTGATCGTGCCGACCGAAGAGCTGATCCAACGCGGCGAGCAACTTCGCGCCGCGACGCAACAAGGCGCCGTCGTGCCGGCCGGGGCGATGGTTCCGGCGATCGGTCCCG
>JBGSMO010000376.1:0-40614 GCA_041740115.1 Pirellulales bacterium | reverse complement strand
CGTGAAAGAGTTGGTAGAGTCGGGCGTCCATTTCGGCCATCGATCGAGCCGTTGGAACCCGAAGATGCGGCCGTACATTTACGCCCGCCGCAATCTGATCCACATCATCGACGTCCGCGAAACGATCCGCGGTCTGCTGCGTGCCAAGAAGTACTTGTCGGACGTCGCCTCGCACGGCAGCCTCATCCTGTTCGTCGGGACGAAGCGTCAGGCTCGCGAGACGATTCAACGCGAGGCTGAGCGTTGCGGCATGCCTTACGTCGCTGACCGCTGGTTGGGCGGTACGCTGACGAACTTCCGCACGATTCGCGACCGCCTCGGCCGCCTCGAGCAACTCGAGAAGATTCGCGAAGGCGAGGAGATCAAGACGTACTCGAAGAAGATGCAGTCGACGCTCACGCGCGAGTACCGCAAGATTCACCATAACCTCAACGGCATGCGGACGATGACCCGCCTGCCGGAGTGCATGGTGGTGGTCGATCCGCGCAAAGAGAAGAACGCGATCAAGGAAGCCCGCAAGCTAGGTATCGCCACGGTGGCCCTGATCGATACCGACTGCGACCCCGACCTGGTCGATCTGCCGATCCCCGGCAACGACGACAGCATGCGGTCGATCGAGCTGATCGTGAAGATCCTGGCCGACGCGATCGCCCAGGGGAAGGTTCAGCAATCGGTTCAGCAGGCCCAGATGAAGCGGGCCGAGATGGTCGAACCGGCGAAGGACTAAGCTTCGCTGTTGGTTCGACGGCACTCTGAAAACAAGCCCTTAAGTCTCACGCAAAGGCGCGAAGGCGCAAAGACGACGCCAAGCAATGCTTGCTCTTCTTTGCGATTCCTTGGCGTCTTTGCGGCTTTGCGAGAGACGAAAGACTCAATAGGAGAATAGTACAATGGCCGAAATTACCGCGGCATTGGTGAAGCAGCTTCGCGATGAAACGTCGCTTCCCATGATGGATTGCAAGAAGGCTCTGACCGAGGCAGGCGGCGACATTGAAGCCGCGAAGCGGAAGCTTCGCGAAGATGGCGTCAAGACGATGGCCGCGCGGAGCGATCGCGTCACCGAAGAGGGCCGCATCGGCGTCTCGGCCAGCGTCGACAAGAAGGTCGGCGCCATGATCGAACTGCAATGCGAGTCGGCGCCGGTCGCCACCAACGACGAGTTCGTGCAATTGGCCAACGATCTGGCTCTGCAACTCGCCACCGGCCCTGGCGCCAAGACGGCGGACGAGTTGTGGGCGCAGCCCTCGCCGAGCCGCAAGGGTATGACCCTGGCCGAGCAGCGCGACGAACTGCAGAACAAGATTCGCGAAGTCTTCCGCCTAGCCCGGCTCCATCGCGTCGACACGTCGGCCGGCGGCTTCGTCCACATGGCGAAGATCGGCGTGCTGGTCGAGGTCGAGGGGGGCAACGACCAGTTGGCGAAGGACGTCGCTCTGCACGTCGCAGCGATGAACCCGAAGGCCGCGACGAAGGAATCGCTCGATCCGAAGCTGGTCGCCCAGGAGCAAGAAATCCAAAAGGAACGGGCTCGCCAGGAAGGGAAGCCGGAAGCGATCATCGAAAAGATGATTGAAGGCCGGATGCGGAATTTCTACGCCGAAAACGTTCTGGAAGAGCAGCCGTTCGTCCGCGACGAAACGCAGACGGTTGGCGCCCTGGCCAAATCGGGCGGCATGAAACTGAAGAAGTTTCACCGCTGGACCCTCGGCGAAAGCGCCGGGACCGCGAGCTGAACTCGTTAGTTCTCAAAAGAAACGAAACGATAGCCCCGACCTAGCTAGGTCGGGGCTTTTTTATGCGCTACGGTCGCGCCGGAGAACTCTCGCCAAGACGCGAAGTCGCAAAGATAGACGCAAAGAAATGCAATTTTCTTCTTGGCGGTTCTTTGCGCCTTCGCGCCTTTGCGAGAGAATACTGGCCTCGCCCTTCCCCCAGGTGTCTTGATGAAAACCGCCGTTATGTCTCAACCTGCGCCTGTAAAAACGTCCGGCCCCTACAAGCGGATCGTGCTGAAGCTGTCGGGCGAGAGTTTCGCCGCCACTGGCGAGCGAGGTATCAGCATGCAGGAGGTGGTCCACATCTCCGCGCAGACGTATCGAGCGAAGCAGCAGGGAGTCGAGATCGCCATCGTCATCGGCGGCGGCAACATTCTGCGGGGCGCCCAGTTCATTGCGGGCAATTCGAGCGTTCACGAAGCGACCGCTCACTACATGGGAATGCTGGCGACGGTGATCAACGGACTCGCGCTGCAAGACGCGCTGGAGTCGCTCGGCTGCGAGACGCGGCTCATGAGCACGCTCAAGTGCGACGGCGTCGCCGAGCCGTTCATCCGCCGCCGCGCCAGCCGGCACTTGGAGAAGGGACGGATCGTCATCCTCGCCGGCGGCACCGGGGCGCCGTTCGTCACGACCGACACCGCCGCCGCGCAGAAGGCGCTGGAGCTCGAAGCCGACATCTTGATGAAGGCGACGCGCGTCGACGGCGTCTACAGCGACGATCCGGAAAAGAATCCGCACGCCGTCTTCTATCGCGATCTCACGTTTGAGCAGGTCCGCAATCAGAACCTGCGGGTGATGGATCCGACCGCGATCGCCCACTGCATGGAACACAACCTGCCGATTCTGGTCTTCAACTACCGGACCGACGGCAACATCGAAAAAGCGGTTCGGGGCGAACCAATCGGCACGCGGGTAACGAGCGGCAAGAGTTGACATTTACGCACCGGTAATTTCAATCAGTTGAGTTCTTTGCGTTCCCTTTGCGCCTTCGCGCCTTAGCGAGAGACATGCCGGCAAGTCTCACGCAAAGGCGCGAAGGCGCAAAGAAAGCGCCAAGTTAAATGAGGGAGAGAGAACATGGGTTCTGATGAAATCTTGATGGACGCCGAAGAGCGGATGGAAAAGGCCATCAACAAGCTGAAGGGCGATTTGACCGGCATTCGGACGGGCCGCGCGAACCCGGGTCTCGTCGATTCGCTGCGAGTCGAGGTCTACGGTTCGCAGACGCCGATCAAGCAGATCGCGTCGGTGAGCGCGCCCGAGCCGCAGCAACTGGTGATTCGTCCGTTCGATCCGTCGACCATCAAGGACATCGAGCGAGGCATCATCAACAGCGATCTCGGCCTTGCCCCCAACAGCGACGGCAAGGTGATCCGCCTCAACATTCCGCCCCTCTCGGGCGACGTACGGAAGAAGATGATCGCCCGCACAAAGGATCTCTCCGAAGAGGCGAAGATCGCGATCCGCAACGTCCGCCGCGACGGCAACAAGCACGCCGACACGGCCGAAAAGGATGGCGAACTGTCGGAAGACGATTGCAAGGGGCTGAAGGACGAGATCCAAGAGTTGACCAAAAAGTACGAGAACGCGGCGAACGATTTGGCGAAGGCGAAAGAGACGGAAGTCAGCGGAAGCTAGACCTCTTTTTGCCTTTTTCTACCTTGCAAGAGCAGTTGCCCCTCTCCGTTTTCAGCGAGATGCATTCGAATATTGGGAAACGGAGTCGGATAGCGTAAAAAGAGTCGACCGTTCTGTATGGCTTCATGGTATGGCCAACTGGCAGGAGGTTTCTTGTGTCGGCTTCTCTTCTGATGGTCGTGTTCGGTCGAATTGGCCGTGTCTTCAAGCTGGCGGCCGTCGTCATGGCGGCGTGCTGGTTGTTGGCGACAAGTGGAACTCTAGCGTTCGCTCAAGAGCCAGCCGAGCCTCCTGAGCGCCCACGCATCTTACACGTCATTGGCGTCGACGGCTCCGGATTACATGCATTGCCCAGTGAAGCAGGCAAAACGTACGGATCGCCCGATTGGTCGCCGGATGGCGAGTGGCTTGCCTATGACGTCAGTTCGATCAATCACGACGTCAATAGCTCGCGGATTGAAGTGATCCGAGCCAATGGCGAGGATCGTCGAGAGATCGGCCCCGGCGCAATGCCGAGCTGGTCTCCTGACGGCAAGCAGATTGTCGCTCACACGTACACATCTGAGGGCATCGTCGTGATGGATGTCGATGGGGAGGGCCGTGAGACGATCATGGAACATTGGGGAAGCCCACGCTGGTCGCCCGTCGGCAACCGAGTCATCGCAGCCAATTCTGGCGCAGGGCTTTCGATCTTCGATCTAGCGGCGGGGACGGAGTACAGCGTCATGCGAAACGTTCGCGTTTATCAAGGGCTCAGCATCGCACCGGATGGATTGCGGGTTTGTTTCGCCGACCCGCAAGGGGCGCTGATGCTGGCGACGTTCGACGCCGAAATGAAGCACGCGACTGCCAAACGGCTGGTGGACGGCGGATACTTTTCGCACTCTAGCTGGTCTCCCGATGGCAAACAGATTGCCTTCACTTGGAAGCCGAACGCTTCGAATGAGGACCCTTCAGAGGACCCTGAGCAGCTCTATTTGCTCGACGTCGATGATCCGGCGAAACCGCCGCGAAAAATGAAAGGGCTCAACGCGGCGGATGACAATGCTGACCCCGATTGGTCTCCCGACGGCAAACAAATCGCCTTCTCCTTGAAGAAGGGCAGATCGGCGACCGAGTAACGGGATACAAATTCTGCTGGAAGCCGCTCGACGCCTTTCATCGCTTGGCGAAGACTGTGCATGGCAAAGCTGCGTTCGATCATGGCTTCAACCCTGCGGCTGGTTCTCCGGCCGTTAAGGTTCAGCATTCGTTCTTTCCTGGTCTTCACGGCGTTCTGTTGCCTGGCGCTCGGGGCCTGGTCGCTATATGTGCAGCCCTATCGAGATCAGGCCGTTTCGTTGTCGCGGCTAGGCGAGATGGGTGGAACGACCACTAGCGTTGGCGCGGCGGGCCCTCATTGGCAGCGATGGCTCGTGGAAGCGTTCGTGGGGCCGCAGGGATTCGTCGAAGTTCAAGCCGCCGACTTGCGCGGACGAAAGATCACCGCTGAGGACGTTCAATCGCTGTCGGGACTGATCTACTTGCAGTCATTGCGCATCGATCGGGCCGAGTTAAATGATGGGAACGTTGCGGCGATCGCGCGGATGTCCAATTTGACGGAACTGTCGATGACCTATACCAAGATAGGCGACCACGGACTCCGTGAAATAACTCGACTGCCTAAGCTTGAAAAACTCCATCTCACCGGCGTTCCCGTGACGGACGATGGAGTCGCCCTGCTAGCGGCGATGCCTGCGGTCGATGAGCTATTCATTCGCTGGACCAAGATTACTGATGACGGCGCCAAGCGCCTCCGTGCTTCGTTGCCAACCTGTCGTGTTCACCATCACGAGGCTATGCCGGCTCCTGCCGAATAAGCCACAAGGCCAAAAGTTGACGCGATTGCTCGCGTGCTAGCACTACCTGTAACTTCTATTGGCGGTTTTCGTCGCTGCGGCCTATACTCCCGCCGGAACCACCCGAAGTTCTTGCCGCGCCTGTCAACGAATGACGGCGCGGCGACCCAGTTTTATCGCGTGATTCGCACCCCCGCGCGGATCGAGCGACGACGGCTTTGCCATTAGCCGGAGGCCCACGGCCTCCGGAAACCCGGACCGCGCGGCGGTCCGGCTAGGGGCAGGCAGTCGTTGCTTTCGATTCCAAGCGAGCGCATCGCGCCCGGTTTATGGAGAAACCGTTATGTCTTGCACGGAGGCTGAAGCTGCCATGCGCGCAGCTGAGTGGAAACATCGCTTCATCTGGTTCAGCATCGCGACGACGGTGCTTGCCGTGGCTGTGCTGATTCGCTGGACGCAGGGCGACGTCCCCGCGTCCGCTGCGGCTCCCGCGACGAATGCTGCGGCTGAGGCTGCAGTCGTTGATGAAAGCCAACCTCTTCCCCGTCCCGGCCGACCGACGCATAACGTCATGGCCCTGGTAAACGGCAAGGACATCAGCCGCGAGGCGCTCGCCGACGCGTGCGTTCAGCGGTTTGGCGAAGACGTGCTGGAAAGCCTCGTCAACAAGCGGCTGATCACAAACCATTGCACGAACCACAACATCACGGTCACGCAGGCGGAAATCGACGCCGAGATCGACCGGATGGCGAAACGCTTCCAACTCGGCCGTGAGCAATGGCTCGACATGTTGGAAAAGGAACGAGGCGTCACCGCCCAAGAGTACGCCCGCGACATCGTGTGGCCGACGCTCGCCCTGCGGAAGCTGGCGGATAAGGAACTGCAGGTTTCGCCCGAGGAGATTCAGAAGGCGTATGAGCAAGAATTCGGGCCGATGGTGCGGGCGCGGCTGATCGCCGTGAGCGACAGCGCCAAGGCGAGACAGATTCATGCCCAGTTGATGGCCAATCCGGAGAGCTTCGCCAAGGTGGCGATTGAGCATTCCGAAGACGTCAACAGCGCGAGCATCGGCGGCATGATCCAGCCGATTCGCCGTCACGTCGGCGACCCGGCGATCGAGGCCGAGGCGTTCCGCCTGCAGCCGGGGCAGATCTCGGCGATCATCCAGGTCGCGCAGCAGTTCATCATCCTGAAGTGCGACGAGCAGCTTCAGCCGCAACCGATGCCGCTCGCTCAAGTTCAAGAGCGATTGGTCGAGCGGATCAAGGAAGAGAAACTTCGCGACGCGGCGACCGGCATTTTCGAGAAGGTGCAACAGACCGCAGTCGTAAAGAACGTCTACAATGATCCTGAACTGAGCAAAACAATGCCGGGCGTCGTGGCGACGGTCAATGGCGACCGGATCACGATGCAAGAACTCGGCGCCGAATGTCTGCTCCGTCACGGCGAGGAAGTTCTCGAAGGCGAAATCTCGCGGACGCTGCTGGAGCAAGAACTCCAGGCGACCGGCGTGAAGGTGACGCAGGAAGACCTCGATGCCGAGATGCGGCACGCGGCCGAACTGGCCGGCGTGCTCGACGCCCAAGGCAACGCCGATTTGCCGAAATGGATCGAGACGGTGATGGCCGAACAAGGCGTGACCAAAGACCGCTATCTGCGTGATTCGGTGTGGCCGTCGGCCGCGCTGAAGAAGCTGTCGGCAAAGGATGTTCAAGTTACTGAAGAGGACATTGCCAAGGGTTTCGACGCCAACTACGGCGAGCGGGTTCGCTGCCGGGCGATCGTACTGGGGAACTTGCGTCGCGCCCAAGAGGTGTGGAACAAGGCTCGCCAGAATCCGTCGCCCGAGTACTTCGGCGACTTGGCCGCAGAGTATTCGGTGGAGCCGACGAGCAAGGCCCTCCGTGGCGAAGTGCCGCCGCTGGGTCGCCACGGCGGACAAAAGCTGCTGGAAGACGCCGCCTTCAAGTTGCAGGCCGGCGAACTTTCTGAGATTGTGCAGATGGGCGACAAGTTCATCATCCTCCGCTGCGAAGGTCGCACCGAGCGGATGAACATCGACCTGAAGGACGTTCGCAACATCCTCCAACGCGACATTTTTGAGAAGAAGTTGCGGATGGCGATGGGCGATAAGTTCGAGGAGATCAACTCTCGGGCTCGGGTCGACAACTATCTGGTTGGCTCGACGCACTCCCCCGACCAGCCGAAGGTTGGGGCTGTGCGCGAAGATACCGCGGTGCGGCCGACGGTGGCTCGTTAGCCCCAATGACGTGAAGATATCAGTCTGGAGAGCGAGCCGCCAGTTTTTGGCGGCTCGCTCCGTTTTTGCGCGGCGTCGAGTCGGGGATGCCGGGCGGCGCAACCGCGGCCCGTTCGCGTAGGCCGGCGAACCTGTCGCGGGTATACTTGGTCTGGTAGCGCTGGGCTTTTTCATTTTTTCGATTGACGCCCAACAGCGCCGCTCCGGCGGGTCGTTGACCCGCGGATGCCTTTCACCAACGGTTTTGCTTCGGTCCATGTCGAACTCTCCTGACGAAAACTATCCGCCGTTTAAGGTTCAGATCGCTGAGCGGGTGACGCGGCTGCCGCCTTATCTGTTTGGACGCATCAATGGGATGCTCCACAACAAGCGTCGCGCCGGCGACGACGTGATCGACCTGGGGATGGGCAATCCGAGCGATCCGCCGCATCAGTCGGTGATCGACAAGCTCGCCGAGGCGGCTCGCGACGTGGGGAACCACGGCTACTCGAAGAACATTGGGATCACGAACCTCCGTCGGGAAGTGGCGAGCAAGTATTTTCGTAAGTATGGCGCCCGGCTCGATCCCGAGAGCGAGGTGATCGTCTGCCTCGGTTCGAAGGAAGGGTTCAGCCACATGTGTTTGGCCCTGATGGGGCCAGGCGACACGGCGATCGTGCCGGCGCCGTATTTTCCGATTCACGTCTACTCAGTGGCGCTCGCGTCGGCGAACGTCATTTCGCTGGAGGTCGCCAACAGCGAAAAGTTCCTCGCGAATATCGCCTATACCTGTGAGCATCTCTACCCCAAGCCGAAGCTGCTGATTCTTAACTACCCGCACAACCCGTCGAGCGTCGTGGTGGAGCAGTGGTTCTTTGACGAGGTGGTAAAGCTCGCCCGCAAGTATGGGTTCATGGTGCTGAGCGACTTCGCCTATGCCGACGTGGCGTACGACGGTTATCAGCCTCCGAGCTTCCTCGCGTCGAAGGGCGCCATCGACGTCGGCGTCGAGTTCACGACGATGAGCAAAGGCTACAACATGGCCGGCTGGCGCGTCGGCTACTGTTGCGGCAACGCCGAAATGATCCGGGCGCTGGGGACGATCAAGGGTTACTACGATTACGGCATGTTCCAGGCGATTCAGATCGCGGCGATCGTCGCCCTGCGGAACACCGACACAGCCGTTGAGGAGCAGTCAAAGATATACCAAGGCCGTCGCAACGCGCTGTGTGAAGGGTTGTCGCGGCTCGGTTGGAACATCACGCCGCCGAAGGCGGGGATGTTCCTCTGGGCGCCGATTCCCGACGTTTGGCGGCAGCGGATGAGCACGATGGATTTCGGCATGATGCTGCTGGAAAAGGGGAACGTCGCCGTGAGCCCCGGCAGCGGGTTCGGTCCGGCGGGCGAAGGGTTTCTGCGGATGTCGCTGGTCGAAAACGAAGAGCGACTGAAGCAGGCGGTGCGGCAGATCAAAAACTGCCTGCGCGACGCTGAGGCGAATTACTCGACGAAGCCGGCGGCTGTTCAGCCTGCGACAATGTAGTGCAGTTTTGTCATTCTGAGCGGAGCGAAGAATCTGGAATCTCGATTGAGGCGCTAGATCCTTCGCGTTGCTCAGGATGACCTGCGGGTAACCTTGACCCGGAGGCGATTGATGTCAGGCATCCTCACCGCTGCGCAGCTTGAAGCCTACCATCGCGACGGTTATCTTGTTGGCCCGGCGCTCTTTGACGCTGAAGAAATTGGACTCCTCCATCGTGCGGCGAAGGAGGATCGGGCCCTCGACGATAATGCCTTTGGCCGCGCCGACGGCGCCGGCGGCAGCGTGCGGCTTTCGCTCTGGAACCACCCCGGCGACGACATTTACGGGATGTTCGCCCGCAGCCGGCGGGTGGTCGATTCGGTTGGGCAACTGCTCGACGATGAGCCATACCATTACCACTCGAAGATGATCATGAAGCAGGCCGTCACGGGCGGGGCCTGGGAATGGCATCAGGACTATGGCTACTGGTACGAGAACGGCGTGCTGACGCCGAACTTGTGCAGCGTCTTCATCGCGGTCGATCCGGCGACGCGGGCCAACGGTTGCATGCAGGTGCTCAAGGGTTCGCACCACATGGGCCGGCTGACGCATGTGAAGATCGGCGATCAAACGGGCGCCGATCCGGAACGAGTCGCCGCGGCCTGCGAGCGGATGGAGCTCGTCTACGTCGAAATGGCGCCGGGAGACGCCCTCTTCTTTCACCCCAACACGCTCCATCGGAGCGATCAGAACCGCTCGCCGAACGATCGCTGGGCCCTCATCTGCTGCTACAACGCACGGAGCAATTCGCCGTACAAAGAAGCGCGACATCCGAGCTACACGCCGATCAACGTCGTGGAAGACGACGCGATCAAGGGGGCCGGGCTGAAGCGGTTTGCCGACGGCGCGTGCTTCATGGCCGCTACGCATCGGGCGACGAGCGATGCGCTCAGCAGCTGAGCGTGATTAGCTCGATCGCCCGTTTCGCGGCTGGACGATCGTCGAAAAACGTCGGTATTTTCCTTCTCTGCCATGTCCACCTTCTCTGCCATGTCTGCCAATAGTTTTTGGCAGACATGGGACACGATTTCCTCGTTCCTACGAGAGGAGCGACTCCACCGAGATCACCGTCTCCACCAGTTGTTTCGATGGTGATCTCGGGGACAGAAAGGGTAACTCTGGTGCGAAGCAGCTCTGAGTAAAGAATCCTCCGCATTACGCGAGTTGGCCGTGTCGGCCGAGATGGCCAAGTGTTTTTGGCCAACTCGACGATTTGACGCTCACCGATTCGGTAAAGCGCGCACCGTCTCCATTCCGCCGCATTCGACGCGGCGGCCAGCAAACGTATCTGATTGAGTTGCCAAAGACCGGATGTATATATTTGTATAGTATGTGGTGGCCAATTTCAACCTAGTTGGGTGAGAGATTGGCGCCTGGTTTCCTTCCCTCGAAGAAAATCGCTTGACTCCACAAGAGAACACTGTTATACAACTGTAATCACCACTGCTTTTTTCGTGGCTTGTTACAGTTCTCGGCGAGCGGCTCGGCAATGTTCCTCCGCATCGAAAAAGGCTCCTCGGCACCGATCTCCCGGCAGATTGCCCATCAGATCGCGTCGCTCTGCGCCGCCGGTAGCCTGAAGCCAGGCGAACGGCTCCCGTCGGTTCGCGAGTTGGCTCGCGACCTCGGCGTCAATCAGAACACGATCCTCCGCGTTTATGAGCGGCTCTCTGGCGACGGTCTGCTGGAGATGCGGCAAGGGCAGGGGACGTTTGTGGCCGACGGGGCGAAGGCGAACGCGTCGCCGGGGCAACGAGCTCGATTGATTGAAGAGCTCCGGCAGATCGGGCGGCAGGCGCAGTCGCTGGGGCTCAGTCACGAACAGATTCACGAATTGTTGTCGGTCGCGCTGGGCGAACTCGACGAGCAGACGGCCCACGACCTTGCGGGGAACTTGTCATGAGCGATGTGGTCGACAAGATGGGCGTTAATGTGAAGCGTTCCAGCGAAAAGTACGCGATCGAAATGCAGGGCGTCCACAAGTCGTTCCGCCGGACGCAGGTGCTGAGCGGCCTGTCGTTGCGGGTCGAGCGCGGTAAGACGTTCGCGTTCCTCGGGCGCAACGGCGCTGGGAAGACGACGGCGATTCGGATGCTGCTCGGGCTGCTCAACCGCGACCAGGGCGACGTGCGGGTGCTGGGGCTCGATCCGGCGGCGGAGCCGCTGCAGGTGCGGGCCCGCGTCGGCTATCTCGCCGAGGACCAACAGATGTACGGCTGGATGCGGGTCGACGAGATCGTGCGGTTCGTTGCTCCCTTCTACGCGACGTGGGACCATGATCTCGCGCTGAAGTATCTCCGCGAGTTCGAGTTGCCGCTGGCGACGAAGATCAAGCATCTGTCGAAGGGGCAGAACGTGCGGCTGGGGCTCGTGCTCGCTCTGGCCCATCGGCCGGAGTTGGTGATTCTCGACGATCCGGCGCTCGGGCTCGATCCGGTGATGCGGAAGCAGTTCAATCGCGATCTCATCACTCACTTGCAGGGCGAAGGACGGACCGTGTTTTATAGTTCGCACCTGCTGTATGAAGTCGAACCGGTGGCGGACGAGGTGGCGATCTTGGACGGGGGCCGGCTGGTGCGGCAGGCCGATACCGAGACGCTGCGGCGCGACGTGAAGCAGTTTGTCCTCGACCGTGTTGCGCTGGCGACGGTGCGCGATGATATGTCGGTGCTGGAACTGCAGCGTGCGGGGGAGGACGTAGCCGTAACAGTGCAGAATGCGGCTGCCGTGCGGGCGTTGTTGGATCGCGAAGGAGTGGGGTATCGGGTGGTTGATCTGAACCTCGACGAGATCTTTGCGGCATATGTGGCGGGGGTGAACGACGACGACGCTGGGGCGCGGGCAACGGTTGAGGAGTTAGCGCCGCAGCGCTAAGCGGCAAGCCGCCAGCCGGAGGGCCACGCCCTCCGGGATGGCGGCGCGAGTTGGCATGGACGCGTCATCCCGGACCGCGTGGTGGATCCGGCTAGCTGGCGAGTGTGATTCGCGCGAGAGTCATTCTGAGCGAAGCGAAGAATCTGGCGGCTCGTTGGGGCCGCAACGCAAGCGAGAGGGCGAAGCATGAACGGCGTGTGGCGAAGCTTGTTGTGGAAAGAGTGGCGCGAACAGCGATCGAGCATTGCTATTCTGACGTCATTTTTTGTGCTGATTCCGACCCTCCTCTCGCTGTGGACGCCGAGCAACTATTTCGCTGTCTATTCGATGACATTGTTCGTGATCCCAATCATGTGCCTATTCGTGGCGATGGGGATCGCTGCGAGGGAGCAGTCATCGAGAACAATTGGATTTCTGCAGGCGCTGCCGATTAGCCCTAGGAAGCCGGCGTCGGCAAAGCTGTTCTGGGCGATCCTCGCCGTTGGGACTCCGATCCTTATCTCACTAGGAGTTGCGTGGTTAGTGCAGGCTGTGCTTGGGTTAGCGGCCCAAGAGGCGATTGATCGAGACGCCCGCATCTATGGAACAGAGGGGAGCTATTGGTTCATTGCCCGGGGCGTTATGCCTCCCCTCGCCGCGATCAGTCTGCTGTTGTGGCTGTCGGCTGCGGGAGTGAACTTTAGCGACGAAGTTCGCGCGGGGGCGATCGGGCTATTGGTCATCGTCTCTTGCTGGGGGGTAATTGGTTTCATCGCTTACGTCTTGTATACGTTGAGGGTACACAGTGCCCAAGAACTCGTGAAAGTTGCAATGGCAGCGGCGCCCGGAGGTGTCGCGGCGCTCGATATCGGAATGCCGCCGGCGGGGGGAATGTGGAAGGCCCCTAACTATTACCGGCTCCTGGCGTTTGTGGTGATCGCATCGCACACTGGCTTGGCGGCGGCGTACATTAGTCGATTTGGCCGAGTCCTACCTGGCCAACCGCAGAATGCGGCTGCCGCGGTCGTGCCGCGGGCCCCGTCGTGGCTGGCGCCTCCTCGACAGAGTCGTTTCGTCGCCATCGTTTGGAAGCAATTTCGCGAATCAGCGCCATTGGCAGCGCTGGGAGCGGCTTGCATCGCAGTAATCACGACGATCGTCTATCTCGCCATGAAGCGCGAAGCGGCCGGCGAAATGACTGTCAGTCAATTACTGTTCGCTGCGGTCGCGATCTGGATGACGGTGGGCGTGATGGTCTCCGTCGTTGCCGGCGTCGGCGTTTTTCTAGAGGATCTCAGCCCGGGATTGAACGACTTCTGGCGGTCGCGACCGATCAACAATAGCCAGTGGTTCGTCGTGAAATACAGCGTGGGCTTGCTGGTCACGATTGTGACGCTGGCCGTTCCCATGTTAGCGATTGGTTTCTATGCATGGGTGTCGCCGGACGAAATATCCACGCTCAACATGCGTTCGAACGAGGAAATCAGGACCACCGCTGTCGTTGGGGGGCTGGGACAGATTGTCGTTTACAACTGTGCAATTGCCGCGATCGTTCTCTTGCGTCGGCCGATTCATGCGGCGTTCGCGGCGATTGTCGCCGCGTTGGGATGCTTGATGGTTTCCGGCATGCTCGCCCACAGCAGGCCTCTATCGAGGATAGGGGCGGAAGTAGAAGTCGTGATGGCGCTGTTCGTCGCTTTTTTCGGGCTGATGGCAGTCGCGTTAGCTTGGTTCGCCATAAAGCATGATTGGGGCTGGAGGCGGTAGCCTGTGTCTCCGCGTGGACAGAGCCGTCATTTCCGCCGCTTCCAGTATCCAGGTCGGCGTTTCAGATGCGCGACGGCGACTACGATCAAAATCTCGCCGTTCACTCGGTAGATGAGTTGGTAAGGAAACTTCTCGACTCTGACGGCTCGGAAACCAGGCATGACTTGGGCAAAACGGTGAGGGCCGGCGAGTAGGCTCGCGAGCGACTGGTCGACAGCCAAGGCAAACGCCCGCTCGGCGTCGAGGCTGCGGACTGCATACCAGTCGAGCGCCTCTTCGAGTTCAGCTGTGGCTTCGCCGTGGAATCTAACTTTCACGGCTTAGATTCACGCGTTGAAACATGCGCGCTCGCACGGTTTCCCAATCTTCAAGCTGGGCCGTGCCGTCGTCGATTTTTCGGGAACGACGTTCGATTTCGGCTTGCCACTCGGGAGACAGCTCTTCGGTAGAGAGTTCGGGGAGCGTCTCGGTGAGTTCGTCGATGAGCCGGAGTCGGTCGGCGACGGGAAGCTGCGACGCGGCGGAAAGCAAAGACATGTAATCAGACATGGGCGAGGGTCTCCTGACTGAATTGTAGCAGACAGCCGCCAGCACGAATCAGCCTTGCTTTCCCGCAGGAAAAGCCCAAAAAAATGAGGGCCCCTGCTCGCCGAAGCAGGGACCCTCTATATTAGGCTGACCGGGTTTTCTTGTGCGTTGTGACGTACAGTCAGCCCGGAGACCCACAGCCTACGCGAGACTATCGACGCGGCTCGCGGCGGTTGTTCATGGCGACCGCTAAGCCGCAAGCGAATCGGCCGCGAGCGAACTTTCTGCTGGCGGGCGCGGTCCGCATAACCGGTACGACTGGCGCCCGCTTGCTGGCGCTGGCGGCGCGATGATGGACGCTGTCTTACGAGACGCTCCGGCGGGTCGTTGGCCCGCGGCTACTTTTGATCACCAGTTACCACTGAAGCGATGTCAAAACCTGCAAAGCTTGCTCTCGAAGATGGCGCCGTCTTTACTGGCGTCTCGATTGGCGCCGATGGCGAGGTCGACGGCGAAGTCTGCTTCAACACGTCGATGACCGGGTATCAGGAGATCCTCACCGATCCGAGCTATCGCGGCCAGATCGTGACGATGACCTACCCGCAAATTGGCAACTACGGGGTCAACGACGGCGACCTCGAGAGCGAGCGGCCGCACCTTGCCGGGTTCATCGTGCGGGAGCATTCGCGGGCCGACAGCAACTTTCGTTCGGAAGGTTCGCTGAGCGATTACCTGAAGGAATGGGGCGTCGTGGCGATCGAGTCGATCGACACGCGGGCGCTCGTGCGGCGAATTCGTTCGCAGGGAGCGCTCCGCGGCGTGCTGTCGACGGTCGACCTCGACGATGCGAGCCTCGTCGCCAAAGCGAAGGCGAGCCCGGGGCTTGTGGGCCGCGACCTGGTGCGCGAAGTGATGCCCGAGATGGCGTGCGAGTGGCAGGAATCGTGCAGCGACTGGACGCATCTCACTGCCGACGGCGTTCGCAAGTCTGATGGGACCAGCGGTCCGCATGTCGTGGCGATTGACTACGGGATGAAGTGGAACATTCCGCGGCATCTTTATGATCAGGGGTGCCAAGTGACCGTACTGCCGGGGACGGCGACCGCAGAGGATGTGCTCGCCCAAAACCCGGATGGCGTGTTCCTGTCGAACGGCCCTGGCGATCCGGAGCCGCTGGAATACGCGATCAAGACAATCCAGGGAGTGATGCAGGAGAAGCCGGTGTTCGGCATCTGCCTCGGACACCAGTTGCTGTCGCTCGCCTGCGGGGCGAAGACGTTTAAGCTGAAGTTCGGCCATCGTGGGGCGAATCACCCAGTGCAGCGGCTGAGCGACGGGTTGGTCGAGATCACGAGCCAGAACCATGGGTTCGCCGTCGACGAAGCGTCGCTGCCGGCGGCGTTGGAAGTGACCCATCGCAGCCTGAACGACAATACGATTGAAGGGGTTCGTCACCGCGAGTTGCCGCTGTTCAGCGTGCAGTACCATCCTGAAGCTTCGGCGGGGCCGCACGATAGCCACTATCTGTTTCAGGATTTCCTTAAGGCGATGGCGAAGTAAGGGCTGGGCAACGTACGCCCAACCTAGTCATCCTGAGCGAAGCGAAGGATCTGGCGTCACTAACGCGCTTCTAGATTCTTCGCTCCGCTCAGAATGACAGCGGTTGGGGCAGTACCACCTTCACCACTGGTAGACTTGCCCGTCGAGTTCGATGGTCACCGGCTCGTCGATCGCCAGGTACGGCGCCACATGCTTGCCATGTTTGGCGACGAGGTCGAAGTATTCGTCACTGAAGCGTTCGATCTGTTTGGCGGCCTTCTCCTGCTCTTCGCTGAGGGACGAATCGACCCAGCGATCGCCGCGGCGATTGAACGTTTTGCGGCCCACGTTGATCATCGATTTGGCAACGACCTGGCGGTCTTGGAGGGCGTCGTAGTAGACGACGCCGCGTCCGCGGGTTTCGAGCGTGCGTTGGAACGACTCGCCGCCGAAGCGACCGCCGTAGCCGCCCGCTGCTCCGGCCTCCGCTGGCGTTGGGCCGCTGGCCGTTGCGGGGAGGGCGGCCGGCTTTTCGGCGAACTGCAAGGAGCTCTTGTTGTACCGACTATTGAAGGCATGTTCGCCATCGGCCGCGTCGAGCGAGGAGAGAGAATCGGCCGCCGCGTCGCGCAGTAGGCTCAGTTCGCGCACCTGGTTGTTCTCGTCCGCGAGGAATGAAGTGTAGGGCGTGAGGATGCCATGCTTCGTGGCGAGTTCGACCAGTTCGTTGACTAGCTCATCGTTGCGGCCTTTGAGGTCGATCTCGTCGATAATCTCGCCGACGCGACGGGTGGCCCAGAGTTTGGCGACGAAGGCGTTCGCGTCGTCGTCGCTGTCGGCCGCTAGTTCAGCGGGGAAGCGGAACGTCTTTTCCTCGCCCGCGAGCTTGCCGCGGAGGGTCGCCTTGGCGTCGCCGGGAACGCGGTAGCGGCCGACGATGACGGCCTGATCGCCGGCGAAAAGATCGAACTCGCCGGTAGGATAAAGGCGACTGACGACGGCGCCGTCGGACTCCTTCGCCCCTTCAACGTCGATAGTGAGCTCGACGTCGGTCATCACTGGGGCGCCGATGCGGCGGTAGAGATTGCTCACCGAGGCTTCGATGTCCTCGTTGGGGCGAACGTATTCGCTGCGGCCGTGGTTGTCGCGGGCGAGCCGATCGAGCAGGCGGCTGTTGACGTCGTAGCCGACGCCGAAGGCGAAAAGGCGGGCGCGGATTTTGTTCGCCGCGGCGGCGTGCTTGGCGATGGCGGCCTCGTTCATTTCGCCGACGGTGGGTAGGCCGTCGGTGAGGAAGATGACGTAGCTGGGGCGGTCGGCGTCTTCGAGCATGCCGAGGCCGCGGTCGAGGGCGCCGTCGATGTTCGTGCTGCCGCCGGCGAAGAGGCCGTTGACGAAGCCGATGGCGGCGTTGCGGGTTTCGTCGTCGAACTTTTGCAGCTCGGGGCGGAAGGCTTCGACCTCGCTGTCGTAGGCGACGATATTGAACGTATCGCCCTGTTTGAGGTTGTTGAGGACGAACTTGAGGGCCTCCTTGGCCTGGTCCATCTTCTCGCCGCTCATGCTGCCGGAGCGGTCGACGACGAAGATCACTGTTTTGCCAGCGGACTTGGCTTCGTCGTCGGCGTCCTCGTCCTTGTCGTCTTCATCCTCAGCATCTCCGTTCGGTTTAATCTCCGGCGTGGCTAGCAAGAGGAAATAGCCTGGTTCGTCCTTCTCCGGGCGGTAGCTGACGACGCTGGCGGCGACCGGCTGATCGCCGGCGTCGAAGAAGAGGCGGAAGTCTTCGGTGGGTACGGTTTCCTCGGCGGTGAATTTTACCGTCGCCTGCCGCTTGCCGGTGCGGTCGACTTTCACCTCATGCGTCGGCGAGTAGATGTTCTTCAGGTCGACTGGGCTGTCGATCGCGATGTTGAGCTTGAGCTTCTTCAGCAACCCATCGGTGTACTTGGCGGTGCTGAGGGGGAAGATGAAGTCGGTGAGGCCGGCCGACTTGCGGCAGAGTTGCGTGTAGCGGAGCGTGACGGTGCGCTTCTCGCCGGCGGGGAAGGGGAAGACGCTGGTCTGGAACATGCCGGTTCCGACCCATTCCAGTAGCGCCGGATCGCGATTGGTGCGGACGATCTCCTCGTAGCGCTTGCGGGCTTCTTCCTTGGTGAGGAGCTTCGCGGGGAACTCCTTGCCGTCGACCAGCAGCGTTAGCTGGTCGATCGCGCCGTCATAAGGGAGGGGGAAGACGAAACTTGCCTCGATTTGGCCGCTGCCGGTGTTCTTGAAGGTTTGCGACACCTGGACGCGGGCGACCGAGTCGTTCAGCTTGGCGTCTACCTCGAGCGATTCGATTCGGTAACTGCTGGCGGACGGCGCCGGCTGCGGCCGGATGATGGGGCGGGGCAAACGGAAATGATGGCCGGGACGGGCGTCGACGAGCATCCCTTGGCCGCCGGCGATGGGGGCGCTCACGGCAGCCAAGGCGGCGATGACTAACAGTAAAGCTGCGCGACGTTGGGAAAACGGGCTGGCCATGGTTTTGCTCCCGAAAGGGGAATCGCGATCGGACGAGATGAACTGCGAAGGTTTGACGCGGGCCGAACGGCCGGAGTTCCCAGCGGCGCCAACTTTTTCCGCGGAGTGCGAACGGGGACGGAGTGCAGAGCCCCGGAAGTCTCGCTCACCCGCAGAACCGCTGGTTTTCAGCGGTGTTGGACCACCAACGCTTCAGGTACAATCGAGCGGTTGCGCTTTCGCAAAACGGCGTCTGCAAGCGTCACCCATTCATCAGTTTTGAAGGAGTACACCGAGTGTCCGGCACCTGCGTCATTGGACTTCAGTGGGGCGACGAAGCCAAAGGGAAGATCGTCGACCTGCTGACCCTGCGGCACGATATCGTGGTTCGTTACCAGGGTGGAGCCAACGCCGGCCATACGGTGAAGGTGGGCGACGAAGTCTACAAGTTGTCGCTGCTTCCCAGCGGCGTGCTGACTCCGGGCGTAACCTGCGTCATCGCCGGCGGGGTCGTCTTCAATCCGGCGAAGGCGATCGAGGAACTCGACGAGCTCTCGACCCGCGGGCTCGAAGATTACGACAACCTGAAGCTGAGCGATCGGGTTCACGTCATCTTCCCCTGGCACTTCGCCGAAGACCGGGCGATGGACTCGAGCACGTCCGATGGCGAGAACATCGGCACGACGCAACGCGGCATTGGGCCCTGCTATCGTGATAAGGTGGGCCGCGCGTTTGCGATTCGCCTCGGCGATCTCTATCGGCCGACCTTCCGTGAGCAGGTTGAGCATGTGACGCGGGCGAAGAACGTCGCGTTGGCGGCGATGATGCCGCGCGATCAGTTCGTGCCGCTGAACGCGGCCGACATCTACGAAGAGTACAAAGCGTACGCCGAGCGGCTGAAGCCGTACGTCGATGACACCAACGAATACTTGCTGGCGGCTGCTGAATCGGGCAAGCGGATTCTGTTCGAAGGGGCCCAAGGGGCGTTGCTCGACGTCGACCACGGCACCTACCCTTACGTCACCAGCAGCAACAGTTCGGGCGTGGGCGTCTCGAACGGCTCGGGGGTTCCAGGCAAATACATCGATCATGTGATCGGCATCGTCAAGGCGTACAGCACTCGCGTCGGCGGCGGGCCGTTCCCGACAGAGCAGGACAACGCCATCGGCCAGCAGATTCGCGATCAAGGGAACGAGTACGGCACGGTGACGAAGCGTCCGCGCCGTTGCGGGTGGCTCGATGCGGTGGCGATTCGCTACACGGCACGGCTGAGCGGCGTCGACTCGATATGCGTGATGCTGCTCGACGTGCTAAGCGGGCTCGATGAACTCAAGATCTGCACTGCGTACGAGATCGACGGCAAGCGGACGATTCAGTTCCCCAGCCACGTCGACGACCTGCGAAAGGCGAAGCCGATTTACGAGACGCTCCCCAGCTGGCAAGAGGACATCACGGGCGTCCGTGAGCTCGACGATTTGCCGGCGAACGCTCGTGCGTACATCGAGCGAATTGGCGAAATCGTTGGCGTACCGGTGGAGATGGTGTCGGTCGGGCCGGCGCGGGATCAGACGATTCCGGTCGCCAAAGGGGAACTCGCTGGGGCACGCTGAGGCGGGTCGATTTCTGATTTAGGATTTCTGATCTATGATTTAGTTAGGGGCGAGCAGCGTCTGGCGGCACTGCTCGGCGAGCGACTACCCAACGCCATCCGTCAGTCGTCCTAGAGTTGTCCGATAGACATGCCCCTCACCGAGTCTATCCCTGAAGCCTTGGCCGCCGTGCCGCGCGAGCGTTGGCCGCGGCACATCGCCGTCATCATGGATGGCAACGGGCGGTGGGCGCAACGGCAAGATTTGCCGCGGATCGAGGGCCATCGCCGCGGCGTGGCGAGCGTGCGACGCACGACCGAGGAGTGCGCCCGACTCGGGATCGAGCAGCTCACGCTCTACTGCCTGTCGAGCGAAAACTGGAAGCGGCCTCAGCCTGAGATTGACTTCCTGATGCATCTGCTCGAGCAGTACATGATCGAAGAGCGGACGACGATCATGGAGAACAATCTGCGGGTCCGCATGATCGGCCGCCGCGAGGGCATCCCCGATCAGGTGCTGCGGGAGCTCGACAAGACGGTCGAGATGAGCTCGACCAACACGGGGATGTGGTTGAACCTGGCGGTCAACTACGGCGGTCGGTCAGAAATTGTTGACGCCGTGCGAGCCATCGGTCGTGAAATTGCGGCCGGCGAGTTGCAGCCGACTGAAGTGACCGAAGCGACGATTGCCGAGCATCTCTACACGGCTGGGCTCGATGACCCCGATCTGCTCGTTCGAACGGCGGGCGAGTTGCGGATCAGCAACTTTCTGCTGTGGCAGATCAGCTACGCGGAAATCTGGGTGACTGAGCGCTGTTGGCCCGAGTTCGACGAAGCAACGCTTCATGAAGCGATCGGCGACTACGCGCGGCGGAACCGCAAGTTCGGCGGATTGAACGGCTGAAGGAGCGGACGTGCTGCGGTGGCGACTTATTCTCGGCGTGTTGTTGATCGCCGGGCTCGCTGGTCTTTGTTGGTTGGATGCCCACGCGTCGCTGCCGGGCATGTATCTTGGGCCGCTCGCGTTCTTGGCGGCGACGCTAGCTGCCGGCGAAATGTTGCGGATGTTTCGCGCTCAAGGGCACGATCCAGCCGCTTGGACTATCTATGTCGGGACGCTGTTGCCGGTGGCGGTGAGTTGCGTGGCGGTGATCGGTTACGCCCAGCCGCCAGTCTTCGGCTTGGGTCGACTCGGCTGGCTCGCGCTGGCGCTCGTCGCCGGGTTAGGCGTGGCGATTGTCGGCGAGATGCGACGGTATGAATCGCCCGGCCGTTCCATCGTTCGGCTGGCGCTCTCCAGCCTCTCAGTGCTGTACGTCGGCGGGCTGATGGGGATGCTCGTCCAACTGCGGCTCGTTGAGCCGTATGGCTACGGCCTCGGTCCTTGGGGCCAGTTGATTCCGCTTCTGGCGCTCATCGCAACGGTGAAGCTGGGCGACACGATGCAGTACACGTTTGGTCGAACCTTCGGCAAACATAAAGTGGCGCCGACGCTCAGCCCGGGGAAGACTTGGGAGGGGACGATCGGCGGTATCGGGTCGGCGACGTTGATTTCCTCCGTGGGAATTGCCTACATCCTGCAGGGGACGGCGGGGCTGCAGGCGGCCATGCTGGCGAAGACTGCCGCGTTTGCGTTGGCGGTGACGGTCGTTGGGATCATCGGCGATCTGGCGGAGTCGATGCTGAAGCGGGACGCCGGGGTGAAGGATTCGAGCGACTGGCTGCCGGGGTTTGGCGGGGTGCTCGATATTTTGGACTCGCTGCTACTGGCGGCGCCGGTGGCGTATCTGTTCTGGGCAGTAGTGATTTAGGTCCAGCGTGAGTTAAGTCCCTTAGGTGGTCGGGGTCTCGCGTGGCGCCGGACTGGTCGCTTAAGCGACCAATCCGATGGATTTTCCAGGGGACTGGACGCGGTCGCGCCGGACCCAATTCTCCCCCGCGTGCGAGGATCGATCCCTATAAACCGTTCCTGGACAATTGTTTAAGCGATCCAGGCTGAAATCGGGTGAGTCGCCGCCTCCGGGCCGGGTATACTTAGGGAAGCAGGCCCGGATGGAGCGACTCTGGCCATGGGGCTCCGGAGCGATAGGATACTTATTCCATTTCGCGCCTGCTTTCGGGGCCCATCGTCCCGCAGGCCACGGACCCAAAAGGGCATTTTGCGGCGGCCAGTGCGCCGTCGACACTGCATGATTGAAGCATCGATTTCGGTAGGAAGCGCCGAAGACCTTGTCCTGCTTCTGGGCACCAAGGATCAGCACCTCAGACAGATTCGCGGGATGATTCCGGCGAAGATTTCCACCCGCGACGGCAAGGTCGTCGTGCAAGGGGATGAGGGCGCGGTCATACAGGCGACGGCGGTGCTGGAGGAGCTCCGGACCGCGATCGCCAAACAGGGGCCGCTCGATTCCGAGCAAGTCGCCCAGATCGTTCATCGCATCACCGGCAACGGCGACGTCTCGCCCAATGCGCCGCCGATCGATATTCGCGCTGGTCGCAAGATTCGTCCCCGCACGCCAGGGCAGGGCGACTATGTGAAGGCGATCCGCACGCATGACCTCGTCATTTGCATCGGACCAGCAGGTACCGGCAAGACGTACCTTGCCGTCGCCACGGCGGTCGAAGCGCTCCGCGATCAGTCGATTCGCAAGATCGTGCTAGTCCGCCCCGCAGTGGAAGCAGGCGAAAGCCTCGGCTTCCTGCCGGGCGACATGCAGGCCAAGATCAATCCCTACCTGCGACCGCTGCAAGATGCCCTCCGCGAAATGATTGATCACGAGCAAGTCCGCCGTTATATGGAGGACGACGTCATCGAGGTGGCGCCGCTCGCCTACATGCGCGGGCGGACGCTGAACAACGCCTTCATCATTATGGACGAGGCGCAGAATACGACCGTCGGCCAGATGAAGATGTTCCTCACTCGCTTAGGCGAAGGATCGAAGATGGTCGTCTCGGGCGATACGTCGCAGGTCGACCTTCCGCATCACGCCCGCAGCGGGTTGGTCGACGCGCTCCACCGCTTGGATGGCGTGACGGGCGTCGCCTCGGTGCGGCTCACGGGTTCCGACATCGTGCGGCACCGGTTGGTGCAGGATATCGTTCGCGCGTACGAGGAGGGACCGAACGGTTAACGTCCGTCAGCTCCTTCCGAGCTGAGCGTTGATCAATTGCGCTTATGTCCATGGTTCCTCCAAGGCGAACGCGTCAACAGCGGGTGGCAGCCGTCGAGTTGCCTCCCGGCATGTGGAAGACGCTCTGGACGAACCTGCAGCGCGGGTCGGTGCTGTTGCGGCTCGCCATGTGCGCGGCGGCGGCGATCTTTTTGTGGGCGTTTACCAAAGCGTGGGATCCGCCGTTCGGGCATCGGCTGGGCGAAGTGCCGCACCGCAACGTGATCGCACACGTTGATTTCAAACAGCCTGATCCGGCGGCGACGAACAAAGCCAGGGACGAGGCGCGTCGATTTGCCCTCGGCGAGTACGATCAAAACCCCGAGCCGCTGGCTCAACTCCGCGGTCAACTGATCAGTGACATTGGCAAAGTCTTGCAAGCCAAGACGTTGGCTGAAGTCGACCAGACGCTGTGGAAGCAATTTCAACCGCCGCTGGCGGCCGGAACTCCCGACCCCACGCCCGAGGAACAGGCGGCTCAATTTGATCGCTTTCGCGAAGCGTTTGCGGCCGAAAAGGCCATGGACGCATTTTCCGATGGTCTCGAAGAGGTGATGGCGCCCTACGAGCAACGGGGCCTGCTCAAGGAACTGCCGGTCGAGGCGCAGGCCAACACTGAAAAGATCCTCGTGAAGAATGCGAGCGGGTTCGACGCCGAGGTTCCCGTCTCGGAGGTCCGGATCAAGCAAGCCGCCCCGAAGCTGCAGCAGTCGCTCAAAGAAAAACTGCCGTCGGTGGAAGTGGCAGAACGGGCTTTCGCCTGGCTAGAACCAAAGCTCCCCGAGACGCTCACGCTCGATGCCAAAGCGACGCAACTTTCGCAAGACAAGGCTGCGTCTGAGGTGGCTGAGGTCACGAAGCCATTTGTGCAGGGTAAGGACCTGCTCGCGGAGGCGGGCGAGCCGCTCAACGAAGATTCGCTGAAGTTGTTGCGATTAGAACATGAGGCCGACTTGGCGGACCGTACGGCGAGCGAGCGGTTGCATCGTTCGGCGGCGACGCTCGGAATGTTCGTGGCCCTTTATACGCTTGCCGGGTTCTACCTGTATCGCCGCGATCGCCGCGTCGTTGACGAACTGTTGCGGCTCGTCGCCTTGCTCGGCTTGTTCGTCGTCTGCGTCGCGCTGGCGAAGGTGGTGAGTCAATACGCCTGGGGCGCCGACGTCATCCCGCTGCTGCTGTTCGGCATGGTGATCGCCATCGCCTACCACCAGGAAATGGCGCTGTTGCTGTCGCTCTGCACCACGTTGGTCGTTGTCGTGGCGATTGGGCATGGGTTTACCGAGGCGCTTGCCCTAGCCGCCACCGTGGCGGGGGCCATTTTGGTGCTCAAACAGGTCCGCACGCGCAGCCGTCTGCTGCTCGTTGGTTTCGCGGCGGCGGTCGTCGGCTTTTTCACCACGATCGGCGTCGGCATCCTCGACGAGCGCTCCTGGACCTCGCTCCTGACGGACGGGTTCACCGTCGCGCTCTGGTCTATCATCGCCGGTTCGCTGATGACGGTCTTGCTTCCCACCGTCGAGAAGATGTTCGGCGTCGAGACGGACTTGAGCCTCATCGAACTCGGCGACCCGGCCCATCCGCTGCTGCAGGAACTGATTCGCCGGGCGCCAGGCACTTACAATCACTCGATTACGGTGGCGTCGCTCGCCGAAGCGGCTGCGGAGTCGATCGGCGCCCGCGGCCTGCTGGTACGGGTGGGGGCGTACTTCCACGACATCGGCAAGATGCTCAAGCCGCAGTATTTCATCGAGAACCAATCGAAGGGGGACAATCGCCACGACTCGCTCGTCCCGGCGATGAGCACGTTGGTGATCATCGCCCATGTGAAGGACGGCGCCGACTTGGCTCGCCAGAACCGCCTTCCCGACTCGATCATTGACTTCATCCAACAGCACCATGGCACGACGCTGGTCGAATACTTCTACCGGCAGGCGAACCAAAAGAAAGTCCAGGAAGACCCCGATAGCGGCGCCCTCGACGAAAGCTCGTTCCGCTACCCCGGTCCGAAGCCGCAAACGCGCGAGGCGGGCGTGTTGATGCTCGCCGACGCCGTGGAGAGCGCGAGCCGCGTGCTGAAAGAGCCGACGGCGTCGCGGATCGAGAACCTCGTTCATGAAATATCGATGAAGCGACTCCTCGACGGCCAATTCGACGAAAGCGGGTTGACGCTCGAAGATATCCGAAAAATTGGCGAGAGCTTGGTAAAATCACTCACCGCCGTGTATCACGGGCGGGTGAAGTACCCCGACCAGGAGACTGCCTAAGTGCAGCCGGCCCCCGCCGCATGAACCCCCGCCCTTTGCCAAAATCAGCGACCGACAACGACCAGGAGCCTCCTGAACGTCGGCATCGCATCTCGCTCACGAATGAGACCGCGACGCCGGTAGACGCCGAGCTGATCGAACTGGCAATCCGTTGGGCGCTAGCTGACACGCCCTACGATGAGGCGACCGTCAGCGTCGCGATCGTCGACGACGAGACGATCCACGAACTCAATCGGCAGTTCTTAGCGCACGATTATCCCACTGACGTCCTTAGCTTCACGCTGGAGGACGAACCGCCGCGGCTCGAGGGGGAAATCGTCGTCAGCGTCGATACGGCCCGGCAGAACGCCGTCGAAGCGGGCTGGTCGGCGGACGACGAACTGTTGCTCTATGTGATCCATGGCACGCTGCACTTAGCGGGGTATCTCGACAAGGATCCCGAAGACTTTGCCGAAATGCGGGCAACCGAAGCAGCGGTCCTCGATCGGCTTGGCGTGAAGCGTTCGCCGACCGATGCGAGATGGACTGGGGACGGCGCCGGCGGCGCAACTGAGGAGGAACTGCTGAAGTGACTCCCGACTTGCTGTTGTGGATTAGCATCGCGTCCCTGGCGGCGACGGCCATTGTCAATCTCGGCGTCCGGGCCTTGCGGGAGTTTTCGCGACACGACCTAGCCGAGGTCTGCACTCGTCGCGGCAAGCCTGATCGCTTCGGCGAGATTCTCCGCAATCACGAAGAGGTGGCCCTCGGCGTCGAGATGCTGTCGGCCTTCACCGGCGTCCTCGGCATCATCGCCGGGGCGACGTGGTCGGCGATTCACTGGGACTTCTCGCTAACTGAATCGCTCGGCAAGTTGCTGCTGACGTCGCTGCTGCTTGGTTTGGTCTTCGTCACCGTTCGGACCTGGGCGCCGTGGGCGGGGGCTCGGTTGTTTGCCGAAGGCTTCCTCTATCGCACCTGGCCGATGTGGCGGGCTCTCTCGGCGTTCACTTTGCCGTTGGTGTGGGGCGCCCAGACGCTCGATGCGATTCTCCACCGTATCGTCGGCCGCGAACCTCAGGAGGTCGACGAGCAGGCGATCGAGGAGGAGATTCGCACGATCGTGAGCGAAGGGCACCGCGGCGGGCTGCTCGAAGACGAAGCCCGCGAGATGATCGAAGGGGTGATCGATCTCGGCGACGCCTACGTCTCGCAGATCATGACCCCGCGGACCGACATGAACATGGTGCAGGTCGACTCGCCGTGGGACGAACTGCTTGCCGAAGTGATCGAATCGGGCCACACGCGCATTCCCGTGTACGACAAGACGCGCGACGACATCGTCGGCCTGCTCTACAGCAAAGACCTGCTGCCCGAACTGGCGACCGGCGATGCCGAGTCGCGCACGCCGATCCGCGAACTCGTGCGCAAGCCGCTGTTCGTCCCCGAAACAAAGGCGGTGAACGACCTGCTGCAGATGTTTCAGCAGTTGCGGACGCACATCGCGATTGTGCTCGACGAATACGGCGGCGTTTCAGGCTTGGTCACCATCGAAGACGTGCTCGAGGAGATCGTCGGCGAGATCGACGACGAGTACGATCCCGAGTCGGTTGAGGAAATCCGTCGCATCGACCAGAACACCGTCGAAGCGCTCGGCCGCACGCACATTGACGAGATCAACGAGGAGATGAACCTCGAACTCCCTGAGGATGGCGACTACGACACGATTGGCGGGCTCGTCTTTTCCGAAATGGGGCGGATTCCTCAGGCGGGCGAGGAGGTCGTCTGGCAGGATAAGGTGCGGATCGTCGTCCTGGAAGCGACCCGGCGTCGGATTGACCGCGTCCGCGTCGAGCGGTTGGCGACTGGGCAGCGCGAGAGTGCGTAAGCCAATGTCGGCCAGCGGGAGCCTCGCCCTCTCGTGCTAGCGCTGGCGTCGCTGGCGGGTTTTTCGGATGTCTCGCGAAGCCTTTTCTGACCTTGACCCCCGCCGCCATGGCGCCCTACTGTTCCGCGGCCAATTTCCCGGGCGATCGTGCGCATCGTCGGGGGCGAGTCAAACCTCGTCTATACTGAATTTGCCCATGCCTTGCATCAGACCGTTGCTATCGGCGTTCACAGCCGCCGCGCTGCTCACGGCTGGCGGCTGCGCCGCGCTCAAGATGCCGGCGCCAAGGTTCCCTGGGACCGGCGACCCGAAGGCGCCCGTCGGCACCGCCGATTGGTGGAAAGCGAACAAGAAGAAAGCAGTCTTCGAGCCCGGCAAAGGGCACCAAGTCGCCGGCGTCGACGGTTACTTCGATGATCAGGGGCGACCGATCAATGCGCGAGTTCAAAAGGTCGTCGCCAAGACTGACGAGGGCGCTGGCCTCTTAGGCGATACCGGTTTCAAGGAACGAGTCGCTGGAATCAAAGAGACTGTCGGACTCGGCCCCGATCAAACACAGGCGCAAAAGGACTTCGACGAGGCAGAGGAGTTGTTCCGCCGCGAGGAATACGCCGACGCCGCTAAGCTCTACAAAAGCGCTTACAAGGGGTGGCCCGATTCGCAAATTGAACAAGACGCGATGTTCAAGCAGGCGGAAGCGCTCTTCTACGGCACGCGGTATTCAAAGGCAAGCAACGCTTATGAAGCGCTGATCCGGAAGTATCCGAACTCGCCCCATCTGGACAAAGTCATCACGCGGCAGTTCGCGATCGCCCGCTATTGGGAGCAGTACCACAACTACAATCCCAACTGGCTGACGACGCCGAACTTTATTGACCGCACGCGGCCGCTGTTCGACACGATCGGCCGCTCGATGAAAAACTACGAGAACATTCGGCTCAACGATCCGACGGGCCCGCTGGCCGACGACGCGATCATGGCGATGGGGAACTCGTACTTCCTTCGCGGCCGCTACGGCGACGCCGATATGCAGTACGAACTGCTGCGAAAGGAGTATCCTCGCAGCGATCACCAATACGATGCTCACATCCTGGGTTTGCAGTGCAAACTGCGCAAGTACCAGGGCCCCAGCTACGACGGCACGCCGCTGGAAGAATCGCAGGTGCTCGTCAAGCAACTGAAGGTTCAGTTCTCGGGGCAACTCGACGCCGAACAGCGCGAACGGCTGGCGGAAGTCGACGGCATGCTGAAGAAGGAACTGGCGACGCGCGATTTCCAGATGGCTCAGCACTTCGACGGCATCGAGGAGTATGGCTCGGCGCGAATCTACTACGCTCGCGTGATGAAGGAGTATCCGCAGACGCCGCTGGCGGAGCAGTCGAAGGTCCGCCTAGTCGAAATTGGCGGCGAGCCCGATCGGCCGACGTCGATGATCGAGCCGGTGTTGGAACTGCTGCCTGAAAACGCCGAACGGGCCGCGATCGCCCAGGTGCCGCTCGTTGAGCCGAACGCATCGCCGACCTTGCCCGTTCGTTCGGGGATCATGACTGCGTCAGGGCAGGAGCCGGCAGAGGGGGATGGGTCGAATGGTCAGACCATCCGCCGCTAGGTCGCTTCTTTTTTTTGCACTCTTGGGGCTTCTCGCGCCAGGCTGCGCGGCCTATCGGATCGGCAGCGAGACGCTCTACGCCCCCGACGTGACGACCGTCTACGTTCCGATGATTGAATCGGACAGCTTTCGCCGCGATCTGGGCGAGCGGCTGACCGAAGCGGTGATCAAAGAGATCGAACTGAAGACGCCGTACAAGGTGGTTGGCACTCCCGACGCCGACAGCATTCTTGCCGCCCGGCTGATGGGCGAGCGGAAGCTGCTTGAGTTCGAGAACCAGAACGACGACCCGCGGGCGCTGGAGTATGCCCTTACGGCCCAGGTCACTTGGCTGAATCGCCGCCGCCAGCCGCTGGCGCCGATGAACTCGATTCCGTTGCCGGCCGACTTCATCCCCATCACGCAGACGGCGACGATGCTCCCGGAACCGGGGCAATCGGATGCGAGCGCTCAACAGCAAGCGATCCAACGGCTAGCGGAGCAGATCGTGGCGACGATGGAAGAGCCTTGGTAATATCTCCCCGTTTTCCCCTTGCGCCTTCGCGCCTTTGCGTGAGATTTGAAAAAGAGTTGTCTCACGCCAAGGCGCGAAGGCGCAAAAAAAGAGGGATGGGAATTGTCTGGACTAGACTTGGCTGTTGAACGCTATTGGCTTGGGAACCCAGTCACGCCGGTGGCAAGTCGCGGCGTCGCCTGTTAGGCTCGATGGAATGAGCTTTTCGCCCCTCGCTAGTTCGCTGCATGATCGCTATCCCCATCGCGCTACTGTCTGGCGGCTGCGCACGCGGACGCTTCAATTCGGACGGCGGCCGTTGTTGATGGGGGTGATCAACGTTACGCCCGACAGCTTCTCTGACGGCGGACGATTTCTGGCCGCGGAGGCGGCGGTGGAGCAGGGGAGGCGCTTGGTTGCTGAGGGGGCTGATCTGCTCGACATCGGCGGCGAGAGCACGCGACCCTACGCCGACGTGGTGGCGACGGAGGAAGAACTTCGTCGCGTCGTACCGGTAGTAGAGCGATTGGCTCGCGAGGTTGGCGTCCCGATTTCGATCGATACGAGCAAAGCGGCCGTGGCCCGGGCAGCGCTCGCAGCGGGCGCGGAGCTGATCAACGACGTGACGGGATTGGAGGGAGATCCCGAGATGATCGACGTCGCGCTGAAATCGCAAGCGGGCGTCTGTGCAATGCATATGCAAGGGACGCCGCGGACGATGCAGGACGACCCTCGCTACGACGACGTGGTCGAGGAGATCTTCGAGTACCTCCGCCAGCGTTGCGACGTCTTGGTGGCGGCGGGAATCGAACGGGAGCGGATCTGTCTTGATCCGGGGGTCGGCTTCGGGAAGACGCATCAGCACAATCTGACGCTCATGGCCCACTGCGGGCGGTTCCACGAACTGGGAGCACCGGTGCTCGTGGGGCATTCGCGGAAGGGATTTTTGGCGAAGTTGTTGGCCGACAAGGAGGCCGATCGCGATGCGGCGACGGCGGGAGCGGCCTTGGCGCTCGCCGGCCAGGGGATCCAGGTGATCCGGGTTCACAATGTGCGGATGGTCCGCGAGGCGCTGCTGGCATTCGAGGCGAGCGGCGGGATCGACGGGCGGGAGCTCGTGCTGGCGCCGTGACAGATTTAACCGCGAATCCGCGGTTTCTTCCGCCTTTTCCGTCGTGTTCTTCGTGCCGTCGTGGTTCCAACCCTGGCCCGCCAACAGATTATCCGCGTTGACCCAACTTCCCTATCCAACGATACTTACGGGTGAATTCATTCGCCTCCGCCGACCCCCTCCGCCCGCCATGTCGACCGTCGCCGCACGCCCTGCCGAACAAACTGATCTAACTGGCTACTGCCGCGACGTCGCGCGTCGCGCCAAGGCGGCGAGCGCTGTGATGGCGACGCTCAATTCGGGCGTGAAGATCAAGTGGCTCCATCGCTCCGCGGAACTGCTGCGGCAGAACGTGAAAGCGATCGAAGAGGCGAACGCCGAGGACCTGAAGGCGGCGCCCGGCTACGGCCTGACGCCGGCGGAAATCGATCGGCTGAAGCTGAACCGGGATCGTATTGAAGCGATTGCCGCGGCGCTGATCGAAGTGAGCAACATTCGTGACCCAATCGGGCGGGTGATCGACTCGACGGTGCGGCCTAACGGTTTGCGGATTGACAAGATTCGCGTGCCGCTGGGCGTCGTCTTTTTCATCTACGAGTCGCGTCCCAACGTGACCGCTGACGCAGCGGCGATTTGTGCGAAGGCGGGGAACGCCGTCATTTTGCGCGGCGGCAAAGAAGCGATCCACTCGAGCCGCGCCATCGTGGAACTGCTGCAGCAGGCGGCGAACGAAACGGGCGTGCCGACCGATGCGGTGCAGTTGGTGAGCACGACCGACCGCGCGGCCGTCGGCGAGTTCCTCGGCATGCCGGAGTTCATCGACGTCGCAATTCCCCGCGGCGGCGAAGGGCTGATTCGTCGCGTTGCCGCCGAAGCGAAGATGCCGGTGATCAAGCACTTTGACGGCAACTGCCACGTCTACGTCGACGCGGCGGCCGACTTGGAAATGGCTCGTGGGATCATCGTCAACTCGAAGTGCCAGCGGATGGGGGTCTGCAACACGGCCGAGTCGCTGTTGGTGCATAGCGACGTCGCGGCGGAGTTTTTGCCGACGATCGCGGACGACTTGGCCAAGCACTCTGTCGAGATCCGCGGCGATCAGCGGGTTTGCGAACTGGTCGACGCCGCGAAGCCGGCGACTGAGGCCGATTACAAGGCGGAGTATTTGGGTCCGATCATTTCGGCCTGCGTGGTCGGCTCGCTGGACGAGGCGATCAATCACATCAATCGTTACGGCTCGCATCATACTGACGCGATCGTGACGAATGACCTGGCGGCGTCGGAGCGGTTTGCGGCGGCGGTCGACAGCGCGGCGGTGATGATCAACGCCAGTACGCGGTTTAACGACGGCGGCGAGTTCGGGCTGGGAGCGGAAATCGGCATCAGCACCGATAAGTTTCACGCCCGCGGGCCGTGCGGCGTCGATGAATTGACTAGCTACAAGTATGTGGTCCATGGAACGGGACAAGTGAGAACTTGAGTTTGGGGTGCTGAGTGTAGGGTGCCACTGGCGTGTCGCCAGTGAGAAGTGCCGAGCGAGTACCCGCTTCAGCACTGGCGACACGCCAGTGGCACCCAAGTCAACGCAACGGAGTGCGTGATGAGCGACGTCTTAAGCCAAGCGGAAGTCGAGAACCTGTTGAACGCCATCGAAGGCGGCGAGGAAGTTCGCCCGGCGCCGGCGCCTGTTCCGCAGCGTCCCCGCGAGAAGGTGAGCGTCTACGACTTCAAGCGTCCCGAGCGCGTCGGCAAAGAGCAGATGCGCTCGCTGCAGACGATGCACGAAGGATTCGGCCGAAACTTTGGCGCCGCCCTCTCGGCGCTCTTGCGGACGATGGTCGAAGTGAAGCTCACCAGCGTCGACCAGCTGACGTTCAGCGAGTTCGTCTTCAGCCTAGAGAATCCGACCTGCTTCAATCTGATCACCGCGACGCCGCTCGAAGGGCAGCTGATTCTCGACATCAACCCGTCGATTCTGTTCCCGATGATCGACCGGTTGCTGGGCGGCAGCATCTCCTCGACGCCCCCCGCGCGGCGTCCGCTCACGGAGATTGAACTGCGGCTCGTCTCGCGGATCACCAACCTGTTTCTCAACGAGATGCAGAACGCGTGGGAGAACGTCCTGCCGCTGCAGCTTTCGGTCGATCGGGTGGAAAGCAATCCGCAGCTGGTGCAGATCATTCCCGCGAACGAAGTGATCGTGCTGGTGAGCTTCGAGCTGACGGTCGGCGAGATGCGCGGGATGATGAACCTTTGCATTCCGTTTAATTCGATCGAGCGCGTCAGCGGCAAGCTCAGCTCGAACAACTGGGTCAGCTACGCCAAGAAGCCGGCCAGCGCCGAGTCGATGCAGCGGATCGGTTCGCGGATTGCCGAGGCGCCGGTCGAAGTGGTGGTCGAACTTGCGTCGACGCGGATCAGCACGGCCGACATGCTCGACCTGCGCGTCGGCGACATCATCGCCAGCGAGAAAGACGTCAACGAACCGCTACTGGTGTACGTCGAGGGGAAGCCGAAGTTTCTGGCGTCGCCCGGGCAGCTTAAAGGGCGGAAGGCGATTCAGGTGAAGGGGGCGTTTCAGCCGCTCGACATCAAGGTGAATTTTCCGCCGAACTCGGCGGCGAAGCCCTTGTGAAGCGAATCGCCGCCGCCATATGCCCCGTTTGGGGGGATTATTTGACAGCGGGCGCCGTCACGTTGAGAATCAAGGAAGCGAGGCGATCACAATTGCTTCGCCGCTTATCAGACTGATCGATCCGCTCATCGACTCCCGGCGATTGACGCCGTGGAATCGATGGAGTGAGTTCAATCTCCGCGAGCAAGAATGGCCGCCGCTGGGCGCGCATCGCCGAGTCGGCGTTGGAATCGGAGCGAAGAAGAGGAGCGATTGGCGCGGCCGCCTGGCGGTCGCGCTGAGAGATGCCGGTGCGCATCGAGGGCGTGCGGCGCTGAGGCTCCACTTCTCTTCAGGGGCGCTTCGATGGGGATCCCCGTCACTTGTCCGAATGGGCATCATTTCAGCGTCAAGGATAAGTACGCTGGCAAGAAGGGGATTTGCCCCTACTGCGAAGGGCAAGTCGTCGTCCGCGTTCCCGACGCGCTGTCGTCGCCCGAGGTGCAAAAGGCTTATACGCAAGCGTGCCGAGAGGAGAAAGGTCGCGTGCCGACCGTCTCTGACTCTTCGGTGTTCGACGCGATCGGCGACGAGCAAAGCCCGAGCGCCAGCGGTAGCCATCTCGGTTCGTCGGTCGTGCGGCACCACATCCGTTGCAAGTGCGGGCAATCGGTGCCGATGTGGTTCGCGAAGTGCCCGAAGTGCGGGACGTTTATTGAGCATTATTGAGGCTATGTCGATCCATCGAACGCAGGCGGCAATGATAGACTAGCGCGCCGGCAAGAGCGCTGCTCAGCAACGCTACTGTTGATGGCTCCGGAACCGCGGCCCCAGCGACGGCAGCGGAAGGGCCTGACTGCGATTCTCGTTGCCAGACGAGAAAGTCGACGCCGTCAATTTGGCCGTTGCGATCCGCGTCGCCCATGGCCGGCGTCACGCCGACCGTGGCGCCGAATCCCGATTTCCAGGTAGCCAGATCGTCGCCGTCGACGGCGCCATCGTGGTCGAAATCTGCTTGTAATGCGTGGCCGTAGAGGAACTGTGCGGCCGCCACATCATCGGGATCGAGGAGACGGTTAACGTACTTGTAAATGTCGTAGTTCACCGACATCACCGACTGCGCGTCGGAATGCGCCAAGCCGATGGCGTGGCCTAGTTCGTGAATGACCAAGCTCTCGAAGTCATTGAAGACGTCGATCAATTCTCCCTCGGCGCCATTGTCGAAGTAAAAGGTGCTGTTGGCGTTTAGCAGCACGTCTCCTTCCAGGTTGCCGCCGTTCGGCGGCGGGGCGTAGCCGACGGCGCCGATGCCGGCGTTGATTGGGAAGGCGCCAAGGCGGATATGCCCCGTGTTCGGATAGGTCGCGGTCGCGCCGTGGAATGGCGCACCAGAATCGGGGACCTGCACGAAGTAGATGTTCGCCGCCGCCGACCACTGGGCGAGACATCGTTCGATTGCGTCGAGGGCTTGCTCGTAGCCGAGTCCCGTCATGATGGCGTTCAGGCTACTGACGCCGCTGATATTCGAATCGTTGAACGCCGGATCGATCGTCGTCCCGTCCGGCATGATGCTCCAAGTGATCGTGCCGCCGGGCGACCCGGGGGTGAAGATGTCGCCCCACTTGTTGTAGTAGGTTGTGCCGTCGTCGCCCCATGGATAGGGGCCGAAGAGGTTGTAGCCGTGAGCCGTTGCGCTGCCGAAGACGGCGGCTAACACCGTCGCTCCGAGGAAGATTTGACGGCCGAACAGCATGGCGTCGCTCCAATTCCGCTGGAATCGCTTAAGCAATTAAGATTGCTGCCCAGAACGTACCACGGCGACGCCAGAAGGCGAAATGTCGCCGCCTATCGCTCCTTGGGGCGAGGCTTGGACTGGCCAAGCTTCCCGCGGTGCGGCTTTGTCCTGTTTCCTGTGTGCCTCTCGGCGATCTGTGTGCCTCTCGTAACTGTATTCAAAATAAGGAGTTGCGTCGCCATTCGCGATTGTCGACGAAATTTCCGGAAAATTTAATTCCCTTGGCGAACCTCCTCGCCGAAACTACAGTCATAGGAGCGTCTGGTGGGCCGGCGGCGCCGGTCTAGCGATTCGATGATCGCCCCAGCCAGACTGCTTTCAGTTCTTTCTCTCGAGCCGCGCACCAAGCGCAGCGAGGGCATCATGCGTTCCATTCAAAGCCGCAATTGCAATTCGGGCATTCAAAGCGCTCAGCCGAGCGTCAACGCCACGATTCGCCGCGACTCGGACCGCCGCCCCTCGTATGCGATGTGGTGCGCATTCATGGGCTACGCCTCGCGCTGCTGGCTATCAGTGCGCGAAGAGCTACAGCATCTCACGGCGGTAACGGGCGTATTTAAAACGCGCGTTACCGGCGGGGCGCTGTGTGCCGTAGCACTGCAGCGCTCCGGGCAACACGCCACGTGTTGCCTCGCCGCCAGATAACTTGGGCCGCGATTCTTAACCAGAGAATCTCTCCCAAACCTGGCGCCGGCCGTCGGCGAGCCTAGCGCGTGTATGCGTTTGGCCGTCGGTTTCCGACCCACTGCTGCCACTGGTCTCGCGCTTGGACAGTACGTCCCGCGCTTTGAGACCCAAAGCTCGAGAGAACCATGGAACTGGAAACTCCCATCTTCGAATTGCCCTTCCTTGAATTGCCCGAAGCGACTACCGCCGAGCTCGTGCTCGCCGCGCAAGAAGGCGACAACGAAGCATTCGGAACGCTCGTGAACCGCTTTGAGCGGATGGTCTTGGCCGTCTGCTGGCAGCGGTTGCGGAACCATGCGGAAGCTCAGGAAGCTTCGCAAGAGGTCTTCATCAAGGCCTTCGAGAAGCTGGAGCAACTGCAGGAACCGGCGGCGTTTCCGGGCTGGTTGCGGTCGATTGCCGTGCGGCAGTCGATCAACCGGAGCGCTCGTCGGCCGCCCGCGACCTCGGTCGAGCCCCACTCGTTGGAAGCGTTCGACGGCGAGGTCGAGGCGCCAATCACGTCGCTCTTGAATCGGGAGCGGATCGATCAGCTCAATGAAGGGCTCGATCGGTTGGCGACTCTCGACCGGAGCACGCTGGTGGCGTTCTACATCCAAGGACAGTCGCTCGTGGAAATGAGCGATGAGTTCGAGGCGCCGGTCGGCACGATCAAGCGAAGGTTGCACGTCGCTCGGAAGCGGCTGGCGAAGGAATTGGAATGCCTTCAGGCCGTGTAGCGGCGAGGACTAACGTTTAGTTTGACTCCCAACCGCGGCCGCGTGGCCGCTGACTTGCTAGAAGCCGGGACGTTTGCCAGCAGTGGCGGCGTCCCGGCTTTGTTTGTTTGGTGCGCCCGGACGCGTGAACAGACCGTCATCCTGAGCGAAGCGAAGGATCTGGCGTCTCAAACGAGATTCCAGATTCTTCGCTTCGCTCAGAATGACATCTCGCTAACTTCGCCAGGCGGCGATCGCCACCAAGATCCAACCTACGATAAATGCCAATCCGCCCAGCGGAGTGATCATGCCGAGCTTGCGCCATCCCTCGCCGAGGAAGGTCATCCCATAGAGCGAACCGCTGAACAGCACGACGCCCAAAATAAACGCGATCGCGGCGGCTCGCAGTCCTGCTCCCGGGAAGCTGATCGCCAAGGCGGCAATCGCCACGAGCCCCAGGGCGTGGTAAAGCTGGTATTTCACGCCGGTTTCGAACCAGGCAAGTCGCTTCATCAAATCGGCCTCGCGGCCAAGTTCACGGAGGAAGTTTTCGAGGCCGTGGGCTCCGAACGCCCCGAGGCCAACGCCGGTCGCGGCAAGCAAAGCGCCAGCGATGGCGATAACCTTAGGTGACATGAAGTAACTCAGGTAGGATGGCAGGAGGGGCGACGTCTTGGCCAGCGGTTCGAGGTCGCTTCAGCATAACGTGGTGGCCGCCGCGACTTAATGACCCACCGGTGGCGGGCCTCCAAGATCGCAAAAAAAACCGCCTCGCCGAACTATGGCATGAATCCATAGCCCGGCAAGGCGGCGAGTATTGCAACCCAATTCCTCGGCCCGATTTCGCCGTCGATTACTCGTTGGCGGTGCCGAGACGTTCCTCTTCTTCTTCCTGAATGATGATATGTGGCGTCACCATCATCATCAGGCTGTCCGTTTCGCGGCCGATGCCGACGTTCCGGAACAGACGATCGATGTACGGCACCTTGCTGAGGAGCGGAACGCCGAACTCGTTGCGGCCTTCGACGAGTCGCTTGATGCCGCCCAACAGAACCGTGCCGCCGTCGGGGACGCTCACCGTCGTACTGACCGTGATGACCTCGAATGTCGGCAACTGCACCGTGGTGCCGCTGCGAGTGACTTCTCGAGTTTCATCCTCCGATGTGCTCTCGCCATCGTTGTCGTCGGTGTTCGCAGTCGACGTGGAGATCGACTCCGAACCTTCGAAGGTGAATGTTTGCACGTCGCCGATCTGACTGAAGAACGGCACCAGCGTCAGTCGCACGTAGCGTCGATCGTCGGAAACCACCGCCTGCACCGTCATCATCGTCCCTTCAGAGAGGACGACGATCACCGGTTGTTGGGCGGCTGCGAACTCGCCGACCACCGGTATCACGCTGATCACGAACGGTCGGAAGGCCGAGTCGATGACGTTGGCTTGCTGACCGTTGAACAGCGTGACCTTCGGAGCTTGCAGCACGTTCGCCCGGCGATCGCCTTGCGACGCGTTGATGACGAAGAAGGCTTCGATGTCGCTCAGGATCGCGAATCCGAACGTGCCGACGTCGACCGGCGTGCCGAACTGCGGCGTCGCGAGCGAGAAGCTTCCTTGTCTGAACGGAAGATCAAGATCGACCGAGTAGTTGGGTACGTTGTCCGTCGCAGAGATGCCGTCGAGGCCGACTGTGGCGCTCGCACCAATCGTGGGCGGCGTCTGCCCCGGAGCAAAATCCGCCGGATTTAAACCAGTGCGATCGGTGATGTTAAAGTCGAAGTCGACGCCGATCCGTTCGAAGAAGCTGTCGGTGAGCCGAATGAAGCGAACTTCGATCGTCACCTGCAGATCTTGCAGACGACGGAGCTGTTCGAGTAGATCGGCGATCTGCTCGTGAACCCGCTGCGTCTGGCTGATGACGAGACTGAGATTCGTGGGGAACGGTTGGATTTCACCCTCGCCCGTGCCGTTTTCCATCCAGCTTTCATGCTCAACAGTGGAAACGATCAGGTCGATGAGCGAATCGAAGTCAGCCATCGCGGCGCCGCCCAATCCGCCAGGTCCGCCAGCGTTGGTGGACGTCGGACCGCCGCCGGGAGGAGCGAAGTTGGCTTGCACTGGGCCGTTGGCGCCGACGACGCCCGGCTGACCGGGACGATTGTTAGCGACCATGGAGACCGGACCGCCCACTCCGCCGGGGCCATAGGCGCCCATCGCCGCGTAGGCGTCGTTGATCAACCCTTGCAAGCCGATGTTGTTCGACGGCACAAAGTTCGGAATCGGAATGACGAGATCGCCTACCGGATAGACCTTACGGACAAGGTCGCCGTCGCGAATCTGTTCGCTGGTGATCTTAAGAACTTCATCCTTCACCGTGTAGGTGAGGTGAAGCGGTTCAAGAATGAGCGTCAACGCACTCTTCAGCGAGATCTCCTGCGGCAGATTCAACGTGATGAGCGTATCGCTGCGGACTCCTTCCTGGCTCAATCCGCGCGGATCGAGATGGATGTTGATCCCCGCAAGTTGCGAAAGACCTTCCATGACTTTCGTCAGCGGCGTCTCGTTATAGTTCGGCAGGACCGGCGTCTTCAGCTTCTGCTCGATTTCGAGTTCCTTGATATTCCGCGCCGTGCCGAGTTCGCTGGCGCCATTGCGGTTCTTGAAATCACCCCAATTCTCGCCGTAGCCAAAGTCGGTGTTCATGTTTTCGAGCGCGGTGGCCGCCGTCAAACGTGAATCGATGAAGCTGTTGGCGGCGCCGTTCTCAGCCATGGCTCGGATGTCGTTGCTCAAACGCTCACGGCGAATGAACTTGGCCTGCAGGTTGACCTGCTGGGCGACGATTTCATCGGGCGCCATCTCGTAGAGACGGTTGGCGACCACCTCGGCCTCGGCATAGCGTTGTTCGTCGACCAGCTTGTTGAACTCGTCGACCATTTGGGCCATCTTCTGCTGGACTTCCAGCTTGACGGCCTGTTCGCGGTGAACCTCGCCGAGGATCTCGCGATTGGTCGCCTCCAGGTCGAGCTCCGATTTGTGGTCCTCGATGTACTTGTTGGTCGCCGCGGAGGTGATCTCGACTCTCCGCAACAATTGCGACTTCAGCTCTTGGGAGAGCTGCGATTCTTCGATTTGAGTCCGCGACTGCTCCAGCAACTTGAGCGATTGCTTCGGATCGGTTTCGCGAAGCTTCTCGGCCTCGGATTGACGCTTCAGCACGTCGGACGAAAGTTGACGGGCCAGCACCGATTGGCCTTCGGCGGCCGAGTCGATGAGCCCGCCTTCCGGCGTCGGGATTGATTCCTTCGGCGCACTAGCCTGTAGCATCTGCAGGTGACCCTGCACGCGTTGTTGACTGAGCACGTCGAGTTGATCGCGATGCTGGTAGGCGGCTTTGAACGATTGCAGGGCGCCTTCGCGGTCACCCGCTCGCAACGCCTGCTCGCCCGCTTCCAGCATCTGCGCCGGGTCGCTTGGCAACGGCGTCGCTTCCGCGGCGTTCGGCAGGGGCAGGGGGGTGAACTCCGGAACCTGCGCCAATTGCATCGCGGCTCCAGTTTCAGTGGCCGCCGCGGCTTGCACAAAGTTTTCTTCGCCGGGAGTCGCGGTCGTCGGCAGCGGCGAATTCGCCGGAATGGAGTTAGGGTCAACCGCTGCCCGTTGCAGATCCAACGCCAAACGCGACGGACGATCTTCGTTCGGCGCGAACTGCGAATCGGGAACGTTCAAGGAACTCGCCTTGCCGGCCAGCGTTTGCGCTTCGGCAATTTTGCCCGCGGCCAACAAAGCCCGAGCATCGGCCAGCAACAGTAACGTTTGCTCCTTCGCATCACCCGCGGCTGCCGCGGGTTGAGGCGCCACCGCCAAGCTCGTCGGCGCCTTGCGGCGCTGTTCGATGCGGCGGAGGACGTCTTGCGGCGTCGGGCCGTTGCCGCTGAATTGCGGATTGAGTTGAGCCGCTTCGTTCGCGGCGCGTGTGGCCGTGTCGAGATCGCTCCAGGAGAGCAGCGCGTCAGCCTGCTTCACCAGGAACTTCGAGTAGGCGACGCGCCAGTTGGCGCCGCCGTTGACGTTTCGGAGCGTCGCCGTTTCTTGGTATTCGGCGATCGAATCGGCGACCGCTTGCGGCGAATCACCGGGGCCTTCATAGGGAACCTGCAACTCTTGAGCCTTCCCCAAGAACTGCTGAGCACGCGGCAGGTCGCCGACCGTTAAGGCGCGACGGGCGTCGAGCAGCAGTTGATCCGACTGGCCCTTGGCCGCCGCGGCGGCAGGCGCCGCGACGGGAGCGTCGTCGAGGTGTGGTATCAGCGGACCTTCGGACCGTACCGGCCCGATGCAGGAGTCCACGGATCGCAATCGGTCTCGATGCAGCTCCGCCCCGACTTCGTCGTCCGGCTGGTTCCACCGGACGGCGCGCCCTGCAGGTTCCTTGTTCTGGACGCGAAGTACA
>JBGSMO010000352.1:0-2165 GCA_041740115.1 Pirellulales bacterium | reverse complement strand
AGCTCAGGCGACAGTCCGCCGGCGACGCCGCCGGCCGCCATCGCTTCGATCACCGTGTAGATGAACGCCGGCCCCGAGCCGCTGAGCCCCGTCACCGCGTCAAGCAGCGGCTCTTCGAATTCATACGACTTGCCGACGCTGTTCAACAGCCGCTCGACTGTCGCCGCATCCTCCGCCGTCGCCGCTGCATCAAGGGAGAACGCACTGGCCCCCAGCCCGATGAGACAAGGCGTGTTCGGCATCACGCGAATGAGCCGCGTCTTCGCTGGCAGTTGCTTTGCCAGCCGCTCCAGCGTCACGCCGGCGGCAATCGAGACGAGCAGGTGCCGTGGTTCGACGTGAGCCTGAATCTCCGCCAGCACCCCGTCCATCATCTGCGGCTTCACCGCCAGCACAATCGTGTCGCACGCGGCGAGCACGGCGCCGTTGTCGGCCGTCACTTGGGCGCCGGGCAGTTGGTCGGCGAACTTCTTCCGCGATTCTTCATGCGGGTCGCTTGCTAGCACTTGCTCGGCAGCGACCAAATTTGCGCCGACGCAACCCCGTGCTAGTGCAGTCGCCATGCGGCCGGCGCCGATGAAACCTAGGTTCTTCATGCAGAATGATCGGATCGGCGTTTTTGGCGGCTAGCCGCGGACGCCTGGAGTTCGGAAAAACGGACGGCACGGCTCGGCAAATCCGGGCATTTCGCCGCCTGACCGCCGAGCAACCTTGTCAACATTTGCTCCCGGCCATCCTAGGCCAATTGGGCGGGAGGGACAATCGCCCGCCGCGCCTCCCTTCCCCAATCGCCCTGGACTGATTTGCGGCAATTTGGAACACTTCGCGGCCGTCCGTCAGCAGGGGACATTCAGTCCCCGCTGTTTGGCGGGCGGAACTAATTAATCTGAGTCGACTTTTTCAGAGGACCACGACATGAACGTCGTACGACTTCTGCTCTGCTTCGCCGTGGCGGCCGCCGTCAGTGCGTCGCCCGTGTGTGTCGCCCAAGCGCCCGTCGGGCAACCAGCCGACGACATCACGCCGACGGCCGAGCAGTCGCAAAGCCCGTGGGGTTGGCTGAAGATGCCCACCATCACGATGCCCAAAATCACCATGCCAAAAATGCCGGCCGACCCGCTGGCGCCGATCAAGTCGAGCGCCAAGAAGGTTTCCGACGGCGGCAAGAAGGCGTGGGAAGGGACCAAAGAAATCTTCCGCGGCGGCAAGGCCGACGAGCCGGCGGCCCGCGTCGCGAACGCCAAAGAAGCCCCCTCGTTGTGGGACCGGATGACCGGCAACGCCAAAGAGCCGGAGCCGCAGGGCCCGGCGACGGTCACCGAGTGGATGAAGCAGCCGCGCGTCGGCGAAGAATAAGCCGCTTTCACGCGATGTTTCCGGTCGATGAGCGATCACTTTTCCGAGGGCTATACCATGGGGCTGATGCAACTCGCCAACGGTCGACAGTCGCGCACCGCCTCGCTCGGGCTTGCCCTCGCAGCGGCGTTCGCACTCGTCGGTTGCCAGAGCTTTGCCCCAGCCGGCCTCGGTAGCCTGACTGCCAAGCAACGGGAACAGAAGGTCATCAAGCAAGCCGCCAACGATCCCTTCCCATCGCCGAGCGACGTCGGCCTCGGCGGCAACGACAAGGCGAAGTCGCTGTAGCCGGACTGCTCTCAGCGGTAGGTTCAAAGACTGACCACCAAGACACAAAGGCACTAAGAAATCGCTGTGAATCAGCAGTGATCGACTTCAGCAAAGCTCCTGTCCCAATCTCTTCTTCGTGTTCTCTTGCTGTCTTCGTGTCTTGGTGGTTAGGCATTTTCCTTTTTGCCAGCCAATAGACGCCGGTTGCGTGTCAGGAACATAATCACGGGAAGCCTCGCTCCCGCGTTCCTCTCGCCGCGCCACTCGCCATGAAATTCGAGCCCCATCTGCCGCAACTCCCTTCGATCGGCGAGTTGCTCGAACACCCCCGCGTCAAAGGGGTGGTCCAGCGGATCAATCGCTCCACCGTCGCTCAGCGCGCCGGCACCTTTCTTGAAGAACTGCGCACCACCGTCGTCGAACGCGCCGGCAAGTTCGAAGTCCCGCCGATGGGCCATCTGGCCGATCGCCTGGTGCGGCGCTTGCTCGGCGAACCGATCAGCGGCGGCCCGGCGATCAACGCCACCGGCGTCGTCGTC
>JBGSMO010000314.1:0-6879 GCA_041740115.1 Pirellulales bacterium | reverse complement strand
GAGCCAGCCAGCGAGCGAGCCGACGGCGGCGACGATCGCCAGGAGCGTGGCCAGCGTCGCCCAGGGCGTTCCCGCTTGTTCCGCTAAAGCGTGCGGAAGAACGGCGGCCAGGGCCGCGAGGCTACCGATCGCTAGTCCGCCCACGAGCAGCACGAGATTCTCGGCCAGAACCATCCAAGCGAGCCGGCGGCGGCGGAAGCCTGTCGCTTGCATCAGGGCGAGCTCGCCGCGGCGTTCGACGATGCTCCGCAACTGGACCACGGCCAAGCCGACGACGCCGAGCAGCAGGCCGAGGGCGCCGAGGCTTTGGAATGTCGACAGATAGGTGTTTTGAACGGCGAGCAGTTCGGCCAATCGCTGGCGGGCGTCGACCGCGTCGAAGCCGTAATCTTCGAGCTGCGTTTCGAGTAGTGAAGCGAGTTCCTCGGTAGGGGGAGAAGTTTCGCCGCGGCGAATTAGAAAGAATCGTCTGCCGGCCGTTTCCGGGAAGAGCCGCATGAAGTCTTCTTCGCCGATGAGCACGTCGCCTTGCAAGACGCTGTTCAACAACATGAACCGTAGTTTGAGAGACACAGACCGATTCGCTTCGTCGCGAACTACGAGCGAAGATCCAGGTTGGAAGAGCTGAAGACTGTAGTACGCTGTGTTTCTATCTAGGACCATGGGGATGGCCATTGGGCCATCATCGTCGTGTTGTTTGTCTTGTTCGAGACTGTACCAGCGTTTGACGTTTTCGTAGTGAATATTCGAGCGAATCGGCAACGGTTCCACCCAATCAAATTCCGCGACTTCGCCCAGCGTGGGTGGAACACCCAAGATTCTTGGCTGCGTCGGCTTGTAGAGATTCAAACAGCTCGCATCTTGCCCGTCGCGAACGCGAAAGCTGATAATCGTGGCGTCTTTCAGTTTGACTTCGTCCTCCGCCGAGAAGCCGAGTTCCCGACGCCCCGATTCGCTGCCGAGGTCGAACAACACGGGGAGGTCCGCAGTCGCCATGAGATCAAAACCGCCGACGCCGCGGTCGGTGGGCGCGAGGCGGAAGGCGCTCATCGCGATAATCAGAAAGCTGGCGGTCGAAGCGAGGCCGAGGGCAAGCATCGTGCGGCTCGGGTTGCGGCGGGCGTTGCGGGCGGCGAGGCCGGCGAGATTCAGCGATGTCGGCCGACCGACGACGGGATGTCGCAGGACGCCGCGCACTGCAGCCAGGACGCCGATCAACACAAGCGTGCCGCTGCCGAAGAAGGCGCCCCCCTGGGCTTCGCCCTCCAGCCGCGTGCCGGCGGCGCCCAATCCAATGGCGGAGACGATCGCGATGGCGGGGAGCCATTTTCCCGACCAACCGCTTGCCGACTTTGTTGGCAGCGCCGGCTCGGTGTCGCCCGCCAGTAGTTGCCGGGCTGGGAGTTTCGAGAAACGCCGCAGCGACCAGGCAATGGTGGCCAGCGCCACGAACACGCCCACGGCGAATCCAATCGCCAGGCTCCGCGGCGTGACGTGCAGACGCAAGAACGGCTCGGCCGTGGCGGCGACCCACCAGGTGTTCAGGCCGTAAACCATCAGCCGTGCGTAGCCGACGCCGAGCAAGACGCCGAGGAGCGCGCCCACCGCGGCGACGATCGACGCCTCCGCCAATAGCAGCCGGCGGAGCTTTTTGAGCGGCGTGCCGAGGGCTGCGAGCAGTCCGACTTCGCGGGCCCGTTGCTCGATGCCGAGGCGGAACAGCAGCGCGGTGAGCATCACTGCCGAGGCCATCAGGAAGAAGCTGAAGCCGAGGAAGAGGCCGTCGAACGGCGTCGTGCCGCTGGCGGCGGCGAGGGCGTTTTGCCGGACGGCGAGTAGTGACATGCCGAGTTTGGCGGGGTCGACGCGTTCTTCCAGTTCTTTGGCGACGGATTCCGCCGTGAGGTTGCCGCTAAGCCGCAAGCGGATGACACTGTCGGTGCCCCAGCGGGTGCTCCAGAGCTTGGCGGCGAGCGCGTGCGAGACGAACGCCTTGGGGGTCGTGCGGTAATCGTCCCAATACTTCTCGTCTTCGTCGCGGACCGTTTCGACGAGGTCGAACGGGAGTTCCCAGTCGTCAATCGACGCCTGGTCGGTGACGCCGGGGAGTTCGGGGGCGAAGTCGGGATCGGCCGCGGCGGTGGGGCGGCCTTCGCCATCTTTGAGCGGCAGCACGGCCCGCACTCGCAGCGTGAGCGGCGCGTGTTCGCGGAGTTCGCCGTGCGTCGTTTCGGGTTCGTACCAGACAAACGTCACCTCATCGCCGACTTCGATGTTCAATTCCCTCGCGGTCCAGTCGTTGATCGCCACTTCATCGTCGGCGAGTTCGATCGGCTGGCCTTGCTCGTCGACCACGGGGCCGAGCGCTGCCGTCGAATCGACGCCCGCGACGGTCGAGTATGGGACCTTGCGATCGCCGGCCGAGATGCGGTTGGCGAGATAGGTGACGACCGGCTGCAGGCCTTGCTTGCCGTACGACTTCTCGGCGGTGGCGACGAAATCGGGCGCGAGCACCAAGCGGTCGGCGGCGATTTGCAGGTAGCTCGGCGCAGCGTCGCCGAGGGCGACCTGCTTCACGGTGACGCCAAAGTCTTTTAGCGTGGGCCGCAGCTGTTTGAACGAGACCTCGTCTCCCGAGATCGCCAGCGCGTTCACCTGCGCGGGGAGGTCGAGCAAGCTCTGCATCGTGGCGAGCGGGACGAAGGCGTTGCGGGGCGCCGTCTGATTCGGCCGCATGGCGAAGCGGGCGAGCGAGCCGTCATCGTTGGCGTCGAGGATCGCGGCGACGGTGAGCCGGCGAGTGGCGGCCGTCTCTTCCTTTTCGCCGAGGGTGCTGTCGGCGGGGATGCTTTCGACCAGCGGGATGCGGAGCAACACGGCGTCGCCGACTTTCACGCCAAGCTCCTCGGCGACGTCGACAGTGAGGGCGATTTGATTGCCGCGCTCGACGGGCGGCTTCATCGGAGGCTCGGCGAGTTTCCAGAACGCGTCGTTCACGCCGAGGACCTGCAGCTGGGCGGCGCGGCGGACTTCGCCATCGCCTGAACGGAAGAGGGCGGAGCCTTGGGTGAGCAGCAGCGGCGCGGCTGCGAGTTTCGTGTCCCCAGCAAGTAGCCCCGATTCGCGGAAGGGGTGTTCGGCGATCAGCACTGAGTCGATCCGGCCGAGACTGCCGAGCGCGAGATCGCGGAGGCTGCCGCGCATCGAATCGCCGACGAGCAGCGCGCCGGTGATCACCGCGGTCGTCACGGCGACGCCGGCGGCGACGGCGAGGTGGACGCGCCGGAATTGGCGGAGGCTGGCGGCGATGTAAGTCCAGGAATTCACGGGCGATATTCTGCTTCAGGAATAAATGCTTAACCGCCAAGGACGCCAAGAGCGCCAAGGAAATGCAAAAGCACTTTCTAGAACCGCCGAATAACGCCAATGAACGCGGATGAATTCCATCAGCGTCGATCAGCGTCCGTCGGCGGTTTCAAAACTCATTTGCCCCCGTATTACTTGGCGCTCTTGGCGTCCTTGGCGGTTCAATTCTTAGAACCAAAAACGAACCGCCAAGTATAGCAATAACCTCCTCACCACGAACTCAATGAAAACGCCCCCCGACGGCGGGTACCGTCGAGGGGCGTCGTGACGAACTTCAATATTCAAACGCGAAACGCGAGGTTCCGTCGCTTACTTGCCGCAGCTGTCGCCGCAGTTGCAGTCTTCGCAACCGCAAGCTTCGCAGTTGCAATCGGTGCATGTGCCGTCGACGCAACCGCACTCTTCGAACTGGCAGTTATCGCCGCAGCAGCAGGCTGCGGTCTTGGGGGCCTCGGTCGTCCCGGTCGCTGTGGCGGTGAGGCCCAAGGCGCTCGTGGCGAGGGCGGCGACGGCGGTCAACAAAAACTTAGACATGATAGAAATCTCCAATGTGATGAGAGGCGCGCAGCCTCGCGTTTGATACGAAAAACTGAAACGTGCATACGAACGGAATGACGCGGCGCGGCCGACCTGGTGAGTCCAACGAAGTGGGGAGTCCACTCCGGGGCTGGACTGGTCGCTTGAAGCGACCAGTCCGAACGCGATGGGCGCTTGGGGACTGAGGGGCTCAGGTCGGCCGTGGCGTTTTTAATTCCGCCACACGGAGAGCAAGGCGTGAAGCCTAATGCCGGGCGTACCGCCCGGCGAAGAGAGATCGAAGGCATTGTGCCACGCGGCGCCGTTGAGGCCGCTGTGGAGGCTGGTCGACAGGATCGCCAAGGGGGCGATCGGAGCCGCATGCCCATCATCCTGCAGAGACGGGATCGTCGGCAGCAGCGGCGCCTTTTCCGCGGCGACGCAACATCCGCAGTCGTCGCAATCATGCGTCCCGGAGCCGGCCGTATCGCAGCAGTCGGAACTGTTCAGGTCGCTAGCAGCTGATTTGGTGCAACAACCAGTGCAGCAGCTTTCAACCTCAACGGTCGCTTCAGCGGCCGCCTGCGGAACGGCTAACCCGCAGGTGCAGGCCGAGAGCATCGGCTGCACGCCCCCCATGACGGCGATCGCCACGAGGGCGATGCACTTCTGCGTCAGGCGGTGGAGCGTGGAGCGTCGCATGGGACAGCAGTTACGCGGGCTAGGGGCGTACCGGGAGGATATTGGCTGTACGCTGCAGTTTAAGAAAGGTTCAGGAGGAGGGGCAATAGAATTTTGGTAGACAGGCCATTTAAAGCCACCGGCTCTGCCGATGGACGAAAAACCGCTGATGGTTGCCGTCTTGAGATTCGTCCACCGGCGGAGCCGGTGGTTTTTAGGCGTGCGCCTTGTCGGAGATGTCCTTACGGCACCAGGCGCCTTCCCAGCGGATTTGTTTCACCGCGGTGTAGGCCTGAAGCTTCGCCTGAGCGATCGTGGCGCCCAGCCCGGTGACGCCGAGGACGCGGCCGCCGCTGGTGACGACCTGGTCGCCCTTCATCGTCGTGCCGGCGTGGAACACCTTCACGTCGGGGATCGCGGCGGCTTGTTCCAATCCGCGGATCGGCCGGCCTGTCTGGTACTTGCCGGGGTAGCCTTCGCTTGCCATCACGACGCAGACGGAGGGGCGCTCGTCCCAGACGAGCGGGGCGATCTCGTCGAGGTTGCCGTCGACGGTCGCTTCGAGCACGTCGACGAGGTCGCTTTGCAGGCGCATGAGGATCGGCTGGCACTCGGGATCGCCAAAGCGGACGTTGTACTCCAAAACCTTGATGCCGTGCTTCGTGACCATCAGCCCGGCGTAGAGGATGCCGCGGAAGGGGCGGCGGGAGCGTTTCATCTGGTGGATGGTCGGCACCAATATTCGCTCTTGGATTTGCTGCAGGAGGGCGGGGGTGACCAGCGGGGCAGGGGAGTAGGCGCCCATGCCGCCGGTGTTGGGGCCTTGGTCGCCGTCGTAGGCGGCTTTGTGGTCTTGAGCGGCTGGAAGCGTGATGATGTTGCGGCCGTCGGTAATCGCCAGGACGCTCGCCTCTTCGCCGACGAGCCGTTCCTCAACGACCAACTGGCTGCCAGCGGCGCCGAACTCGCGATCGCCGGCGATGCGCTGGACGGCTTCCAGCGCCTCGGCCTTGTTGTCGCAGACGATCACCCCTTTGCCGGCGGCGAGGCCGTCGGCCTTCACGACCATCGGCTGGTCTTCGCGATCGGTGAGGTAGGCGATGGCGCTCGCGGCGTCGCGGAAGTTGCGGAAATCGGCTGTGGGGACGTCGGCGTGGCGGAGGAGGTTCTTGCAGAAGACCTTGCTCGCTTCGAGTTCGGCGGCCTGTTTGCTGGGGCCGAAGGCCTTGATGCCGGCGGCGCTGAGGGCGTCGACGACGCCGACGGCGAGGGAGGACTCGGGGCCGATCACCGCGAGGTCGATGGCGTTCTCTTTGGCGAACTTCACCAGCGCCTGGACGTCGGTGTCGCCGATCGCGACGTTCTCGGCGTCGATCGCCGTGCCGGCGTTGCCGGGGGCGACGAAGACGCGGTCGACCCGCGGGCTTTGTTTGATTTTCCAGGCGAGGGCATGTTCACGCCCGCCGCCGCCAACGACCAACACCTTCATCGAAACAACTCCTGCGCCGCCTTGGCTCTCACGTGAGGCGATCTCATTCAGTTTTAACCGCCAAGGACGCCAAGAGCGCCAAGGAAAGACTCAGGAAGGCTTCACCGCTGATGGACGCCGATATGACGCTGATGTGGGATGGATCGCTTCCATCCCTCTTTCATTAGCGTCGATTAGCGCTTATCAGCGGTGACGTATTCGCCTAGTGGCCTGTTGTGCGTTCCTGTACTTTGACTTTACGTTTGCTTGTCGATCAGCGGATTTCAAGCAACAGATTCTAGGCGGGTTGATGCGGTCGAGATAGGCGTCGCATCGTTTGACCGCCGCGGCTGATGCGAACATGTGCGATTGCGCTACAGCGTGCGACGGATGCGGCGTGTCTGCGCAGTGGGTTCTCGCTAAAGTTCATCCACCCCCATGGCATCGGGAGAGGGCGTTGGTAGAATCCCATCCAACTCGCTAAGGGTCGCACGCAACGAAAGATTTCGCGCGGCGTGAAGGGAGTTGACATAAGTCGTGCGCACGGGTTACCTTAGGACCAGTTACATTGTGAAAAACGTCACAATGTGACGGAACTTGTTTCGGCGGTGCCTTTTCCGCTTTCCCACCGACGCGGGCTTTGTGGTGGGAGCGGCTTTTTTGGGTCGGCGGCGGCGGACGATCTGCTCGCCCAACGACAGCGGTGGTCTAGGCAGCGCCTCTTCGAAAGCGCCACCCATGGCTGATAAGAAGAAATTAACGGTGGCCGAAATGCTCGCGGCCGCGCGTGCCGTTGACGGCGGAGGAGCCGCCGACAAGCCGGCCGCTGATGCGCCTGCTGCCGGGAC
>JBGSMO010000301.1:0-2233 GCA_041740115.1 Pirellulales bacterium | reverse complement strand
GTCGGACCGCCGAAGGACTTGTTGATGATGACGTTGCGGCCGGTGGGGCCCATGGTGACGGCCACCGCATCGGCCAACTTGTCGACGCCGCGGAGCAGTTTCGCCCGGGCTGCGTCGTCGAACATGAGTTGCTTTGGCACTGTTATGTTCCTGGTTCAGGAGTGAATTGTTTGGAGTGGAAAGTCTTCGCCGGGGCTGGACTGGTCGCTTAAGCGACCAGTCCGATGCGCGGACGAGGCTTGTTAGCCGACGACCTTCGCCAAAATGTCGCTCTCGCGGAGGATCTTGTATTCCTCGCCGTTGACTTCGACTTCCGAGCCACCGTACTTGCCGAAGATCACTTCGTCGCCGACGCTCACCGACAGTTCGCCGCGGGCGCCGCTGTCGAGCAGCTTGCCAACGCCGACCGCCACGACCTTGCCGCGCTGCGGCTTCTCTTGAGCCGCATCGGGCAGCACAATGCCGCCGGCGGTGACTTCCTCGGCGTCGAGGGGTTGAACGACAACGCGATCATCGAGCGGACGAAGCTTGATTTTGGCCATGAATTTGAGTCCTTGATTATGTTTATTTGAGGTGTTGATCGAATTTGAGTTGGGGCGGTTTGGCTGACGGCTATCGGCCAAAAGTCCAGCTCTCTGGCTGATAGCCGAGAGCCGACGGCTGACAGCCTTTCGGCTTACATCATGCCGCCCATCCCACCCATGCCGCCCATTCCCATTCCACCCATGCCGCCCATTCCACCCATGCCGTGGTCGTGGTGATCATGGCCGCCGCCCCCTTCTTCTTCCTTCTTCGGAAGGTCGGTGATGAGGGCGTCGGTGGTGAGCAGTAGGGCCGCGACGCTCGCGGCGTTTTGCAGAGCCGTGCGGACGACCTTCGCCGGGTCGATGACGCCGGCGGCGATCATGTCGCCGTATTCGTCCTTGTCGGCGTTGTAGCCGTCGTTTTTGCCCTTCAACTGGCGAACGCGATTCACGACGACGGCGCCGTCGATGCCGGCGTTCTCAGCGATAGCCCGCAGCGGGTAATCGAGCACCTTGCGGATGATCTCGGCGCCCAGCTTTTGGTCCCCTTCGAGACCGAGCTTGTCGATCGCCTTCTCAGCCCGCAGCAGCGCCACGCCGCCGCCGGCGACGACGCCTTCAGCCAGAGCCGCTTGCGTAGCGCTCTTGGCGTCGACCAGCAGGTCTTTGCGTTCCTTCATTTCGGTTTCGGTCGCGGCCCCGACTTTGATTTCGGCCACGCCGCCGGCGAGCTTCGCGAGACGCTCTTGCAGCTTCTCGCGGTCGTAATCGCTGTCGGTCGTTTCGATTTCGCGGCGGATCTGCTCGGCCCGGCCGGTGATCGCTTCCTTCTTGCCGCCGCCGCCGACCATCGTCGTGTTATCGCTCGAGATGATCACCTTGCGGCACTTGCCGAGGTCCGACAACTGGACGCCGTCGAGCTTGATGCCGAGATCCTTGAAGATCGCGGTGGCGCCGGTGAGGGCGGCGATGTCGCCGAGCATCGCCTTGCGGCGATCGCCGTAGCCAGGGGCCTTCACGGCACACGCCTGGACGATGCCGCGAAGCTTGTTGACTACGAGCGTCGCGAGGGCTTCGCCTTCGACGTCTTCGGCAATGATCAACAGCGGGCGACCAGCCTTCGAGACGGCTTCGAGCACCGGCACGAGGCTCTTGGCGTTAGAGACCTTCTCTTCGAAGACCAGGACCAAGCAGTTGTCGAGGTCGGCAGTCTGGTCGTCTTCATTCGTGACGAAGTGAGGCGACAGGTAGCCGCGATCGAACTGCATGCCCTCGACGACCTCGACGGTCGTCTCGTTGCCGCGGCCCTCTTCGACGGTGATGACGCCATCCTTGCCGACCTTCGCGAAGGCTTCGGCCAGCACGGCGCCGATCGTCGGATCGTTGTTGCCGGCGATTGTGGCGATTTGTTGGAGGCTCTTCTTGTCCTTCACTTCGATCGGCTCAGCCATCTTTTGGATGGCGTCGGTGACGGCCGTGACCGCCTTCTGGATGCCGCGGCTGAGGGCCATCGCATCGGCGCCCGCGGCGAGCATCTTCACGCCTTCGCGGAAGATCCCTTCAGCGAGCACCGTCGCGGTGGTGGTGCCGTCGCCAGCGACGTCGTTCGTCTTGCTGGCGGCTTCCTTGACGAGCTGGGCGCCGAGATTCTCGTAGGCGTCTTCGAGTTCGATGTCCTCGGCAACGGTCACGCCGTCCTTCGTCACCTT
>JBGSMO010000293.1:0-1728 GCA_041740115.1 Pirellulales bacterium | reverse complement strand
TAGCCAGCGCGGAGCCCCGCACGGTCGCCGTCGCGCTGATCGCCCTCGACCAGATGCAGGGGGGCGACCTTACAGCCGACGACGTGCTGCAGCATCTCGACGCCGCCGATCCCCAGCTCAGCGCCGCCGCCAACTGGGTCGTCACCCATCACGCCGGCTGGGGCAGCCAACTGGCGGATTGGTTCGCTGAAAAACTAGCGACGCTCCCCCCCGCCGCTCCGCGGCTTAGCGACCCCGAATCACCTCCAGAAGACGACCCCTCCACGCGCCTCGTAAAAATGCTCGCCGCCTTCGCCGGCGACGCCAACATTCGCACGCTCATCGCTGCCACTGCCCAAGACGACAACGCCTCGCCCGCCGCGCGCCTCGCCGCCCTCCGCGCCATGGAGCAGGCCGCGCCAATCAAAAACCAAGCCTGGCCCGCGGCGCTGACTGCGATTCTCACCGGCGACGAACCGTCGCTCCACGCCCCCGCTCTCGCCGCCGTCCGCCGTCAAGCGCTGAATCAGCCGAACGATTCGCCCCTCCACCAGGCGCTCGTCAAATTCTTCGACAACCCCGACGCTACCCTAGCGGATCGTCTCGCCGCCGCAGCCCTCGCGGCGCCCACGATCCCTTCGCTCAGCGACCAACAGTTCGCGCTGCTAACCGCGACGTTGCTCAACGAAGAATCGCCAAGCGTCGATCGCGCTGCCGCCGCCGACGCCCTCGCCGCCGCGCCTCTCTCCGCCGAGCAACTCGCCGAGCTCGTCGCCGTCATCCCCGCCGCCGGCCCCCTGGAACTCAACAAACTCGTTAGCGCCTTCATCAGAGGAAACGAAACCGCCACCGGCGTCGCCCTGCTCGACGCCCTCGCGCAGTCCCCTGCCCTCCCGTCGCTGCGTATCGACTTGCTCCGCCAAGCACTCATCAATTACGACGCCGCCGTCACCGACGGGATCGCTGCCGTCGAAGCCCTCGTCAACGTCGACGCCGCGAGCCAGCGCTCGCGCATCGAGGAGCTCCTCCCGTCGATGGCCTCCGGCGATGTTCGCCGCGGCCACGCCGTCTTCAACAGCGCCAAGGCCTCCTGCTCCGCCTGCCACCGCATGGGCTACGGCGGCGGCGACACCGGCCCCGAACTCTCCAAGATCGGCGAGATCCGCACCGAGCGCGACCTCCTCGAATCGATTCTCTTCCCCAGCATGAGTTTCGTCCGCAGCTACGAACCGATGCTGCTGGTCACCAACGACGGCCGCGCCGTCTCCGGCGTCATCCGCAACGAAACCGAGCACGAATACGTCGTCGCCACCGGCCCCAACGAAGAAGTCCGCCTCCCCCGCGACGTGGTGGAAGAAGTGCAGCCGAACACAATCTCCGTGATGCCCGCCGGCCTCGACAAACAACTCACCGTCCAAGAACTCGCCGATCTTGTCGCATTCTTAAAAAACGCCAAGTAACCTTAGATCACTCTCAAGTTTGCATTCTTTGCGTTCCTTTGCGCCTTCGCGCCTTGGCGTGAGACTAGCTGGCAACTTTCTCGCCAAGGCGCGAAGGCGCAAAGAGTCGCAAAGAAAAATGAATACATGCTTTCGTGTTCTTCGTGTGTTTCGTGGTAAAAAATCCCCGCATTCAAAACCCGCCAGTGGCACACATTCAATTAAAGCAAAGCAAAGCAGTACCTCGATAAGCACCTCTGGAATCCAGCATGCCTAGCCGTCCCTTGAACCTCGCCCTCGCGCTGCTCAC
>JBGSMO010000245.1:0-18376 GCA_041740115.1 Pirellulales bacterium | reverse complement strand
GGCGCCGCGCCCGGTCCGGGCAGCGGCGGCAAGCCGGGCAGGTCGCGGATGTCTTCGTTGGGATCGAGAACGGGCCCCCCTTCGGCGCCTGGCTGATCGCCGCGCTTGGGCCGTTCTCGAGTCAACGAACCTTCCATGTCCATCGACGGCTCTTGCGGACCGCCGAGGTCCTCTTCCTTGTCCTGTCCTTCCTGTTTCTTCAAATCGGCTTCCGTCGGCTTCGCCGAGGGATCGCCCGGGAAGGTCCGCCAGCGCGTCTGGTACCAGCCGTACGTCGGAATGTTTGGAATACAAACCCCGTCCGGTCCGCACGGCGGCGGCGTTTGAACGCGACCGCTGCCGTTGCCGACGGCGCCGACGGGCGTCGCGAAGGCGGCGCTCCAGAGCGTTCCGGCCAGGAGCAGCGGCTTGGCGGCGGATTGAAGTTTCAACCGAGGAGACATGGCGTCACTTCCTGTGGGTCCCGGAGGCGATGACTGGATGCGTAGAGCAGGTCGTCGTCAGGCGATCCGGTATGCGTAAGCCGTTGGTGATAAGTCAGGTCAAACCATTGCGTTGCCAGCAGGCCGCCCCTTGCGGGGCGAGGAGGCTAGAACGTATTGGCCAAGCCGAAGCGGACGATGCGGTTTGCCATCGAGGTGCCGAGGGAGATGAACCCGAAGATCCGCTCGAAGGGATTGAGAATCTTGTTGACGACCGTGTTGAAGTTGGTCAGGCGGTCTTGAGCGATGAACAACCGGTCGCCCGGCATGAGCTGGTAGTTCGTCGCGGTCGAGGCGCCTTGCGCAATGTCGTTCCACTCGATCGGCAGGATCTGTTCGCAGCCGACGCCGTTGGGGGCGGGTCGTGCGATCCACATCCGGGTCGAGGAAACCTGCGAGATGCCGCCGAGGGCCGCCACCGCGTCGATGACCGTTTCGTTCCCGGTGATCGGTTGGCGGGTGACGTCGTCGCCGAGACCGGCGCCTTGCGTGATGATGTAGTAGACCTTGCTGTTGTAGGCCAACACGTCGACGAAGACTTCAGGGTCGTCGAGACGCTCGGTCAGCTTCAGTTCGATCGCGGCGCGGGCTTCCTCGAGGGTCATCCCCGCGACGTAGACCGAGCCGTAGGTGCCGAGATTGACGCGGCCGTCCATCGCAACGAGGTGTTGTCCGGTGATCGCCTGGGCTCCCGCGGAGGCGAGCAGCGAAACCGAAACGTCAACGTCGGTGAGGACCTTCGAGAGCTGCTGGCGGATTTCGTCTTCGGCTTCCTCGATCGTCTGGCCGACCACCGCGATGCGGCCGTAGGTGGGGCCGAGGTTGACGGTGCCGTCGGCGTCGACGTTGTAGGAGTTGTCGATCGGCTGTTCAGAGAAGGCGCCGATCACGCGGATCAGCAGCACGTCGAACGTTTCAATGCGGTGGGGCGACTTCGGGACGAGCTTGACCCCCTCGACGAGGAGGATGTCTGGCGGCTCGATGACATAGCGCGGCAGCGTGACCTTTTCGAGTTCGCGCGGCACGGGGCTCGTCGGCGGAGCCTCGGGGGCCGTCACCGGAATCGGGTTGCGGGGCTCCATGAACGCCGTGCAGCCGGTAAGGGCCGCCTGGGTGGCGATCAGCAGCCAAGCGATGCCGCGACGAGTTCGGTGGCAAGCCATCATTGGTCGGTTCCCGCTAAGAAAAGATCGCTGGCGGCGTTGGCCTTCCGCGGCGGCCCCGAGAAGAGGACGCACCGCGGCGCGGCGCCGCTTACGTGACAGTTACAATGCATATAATCGGAAGAGCTTCACACCGACTTTGCCTTCTCTGGTGGAAATTCGGCAGGAAAGGGGGATTTCCCGGTCTCCGCGGCGCCGGCAGTGCCAGCAAAATTGCTGAGAATTGAACCACGACGGCACAACGGACACGTTGCGAAGACCAAAAAGCGAATGTTTGAAACCACCAATCATTCGCGTGCAGATCTGCAGCCTTCATCTCGATGGCGGACGATCCGCGCTCCATCTTTAATTACTGCCTTTTCTTCCGTCGTGTCCGTTGTGCCGTCGTGGTTCAAAACCTTCCCGGCATGGCCTTGGCGCCCGATCAACGTTGCTCGACGGCAGTCCCGAAAGCGGGGCCGTCGCGCCGCTGCAAACGGCAGGATCGGCGCGACCCGCTCGGCGACGTAAGTCCCTTACCCGCTAACGAGATAGTGAGACGTTCGCAGACGCCCAATGATTTGACACTTTTGTCGAACCCGCGTATTCTCGGTTCTAGAGCGCGACTTCATCTTCGCTGCGTCTCGCGGCCGGCAGGCGACGTTCGTCGCGGGGTTCGAAACCAAGTTTCCCGGCCTGTTCGCTGCTTCGAGCGTGGGGCGCCCCCAGGTTCGCGAGGCGTTAGGTTCGTGAAAATCGACGCCCTGCTAAAAAGCACTACTTATTAGAAGAACTTCCAAGCGGTTTTTTTCCTATGAGCACGGTCGCCCCGCGTAATCTCAATCCCCGCGGCAGCTTCGACGATTTCTCCGATTTCGACGACCAGCGGCTCCTCTCGGCCGAGGAGTCGCAGGTCGCCTGGATCGTTTACGGCTGCCTCACGGCTGCGGTATTCGTCGCCTACGAGAACATGATTCGCTTTACGGCGACGTTCTGGTCGAAGGACATGTACTCGCACGGGTACATCATTCCGTTCTTTGCGGCGTATCTCTTCTGGATTCGGAAGCGGCCCCTGCGGGACGCGGCGCCGCTCGATCGGTGGATCGGCGTGGGAGTCGTCGCCGCCAGCCTGGGGCTGCGCGTTTTTGCGGCCTATTTCGACTACAACAATTTTGAGCGGGCCAGCTTCATCGGCGCCTTGCTGGGCGTCTGCTTGATCGCCGGCGGCAGGTCGATGTTCAAGTGGGCCTGTCTGCCGATCGCCTTCTTGGCGTTCATGTTCCCCTTGCCGTCGATGGTCGAAAATACGCTGCTGATGAGGCTGCAGACGTACGCCTCGATCTTCAGCACGTGGACCCTGCAGATCCTCGGCGTTAGCGCCGCCCGGCAGGGCAATACGATCAACGTCGACACGCTTGAGGAGGCCCTTGAGGTCGCCGAGGCGTGTAGCGGACTGCGGATGCTGACGATTTTCGGGGCGATGAGCGTCGCGCTGGTGATGATCATTGATCGCCCCTGGTGGGACAAGTTGATCATCTTGCTCAGCGCCATCCCCATCGCGTTGGCGAGCAACGTGATCCGGATTGTGGGCACCGCGCTACTTTACATGGCGTTCGGGCAAGATACGCCGTGGCTCAATAAGATCATTCATGACTGGGCCGGTTTTGCGATGATGCCGATCGGCCTAGGACTGCTGTGGATCGAGCTATCGATTCTCTCGCGTCTGACGATTCCGATCGACGCCGACGACTTTGTTCCCTACGGGCGAGCGACGGCGTAACGGGACCTTGGCGCGGAGCGTTGCCGGCCGGCAACCCCCGTGTTGCGGGAACGCCACGAGAGCGACCGACAGCAGTTGGGGATGCGTAGAAAAGCCGTGTTTTCCGCACGATGGCGGAAAGCGGCCCGAGGATTGCTTTGAGGAATCGCTCCAACGCGAAGGATGTGATGGCGGTTAGCAGGCGAAACGGAAGGGCGTGTGTTTGATCGCCTTGCTGGTTTCGCCTTGGAACTTCCCGGCGCACCGCTGGACCGTCCGTCAATTCTCAATACCCTGAATCGTTCGCACGAGTCGGAATCGTTTTTAGAGAGGCACTCGATGGCTAGAGAAGGCGCAGATTTCTCCGAATCCGAAGTGATTTATCCTCCCGCCGTCGACGGCGTCCCTTCTCGGGCGCTCGTAACGACCTCGGTCTATCCGAGCACCGCACCCGCGCCGGGCATGTCCCCCTCGCGGGGGCCGGAGATCCTCAGCGGAGGATTCAACCAAACCTGGCTGGCTCATTGCCTCCGTCGCCGGTGGTTGATGGCCATTCTGATGGGCATGTTGATCGGCGCAGGCGTCGCCGGCCTGTTGCTGCTGGCGTTCCCCAAGACGTCGCAAGTCACCGCCTACCTCAAGGTGAAGTCGAAGATCGAGAACGTCTTCGAGACTTCCACCGATCGGCTCATGCCGCAAGAAATTGAGCGGCAGGCAATGAACCATCTCGCCCTGCTCAAGAGCCCGTTGGTGTTGGACGCGGCCCTGCAGCAGCAAGACATCGCCAACCTCGACGCCGTCCGCGCCCACAAGGGCGAAGAGATGTTGTGGTTGCTCGACGAACTGCGGGTCACGTTCCCGGGCGACGGCGAAATTCTTGAAGTTCGCTACGAAGGGGATGAAGATCCCAATCAGATGGTCATGGTGATCGACGCCGTGGTCAAGGCTTACCAGGAAAAGGTGTTGCTCCAAGATCGCCTGCAGGTGGCGACAACTCAGTCCGATTTGCGTACCGTTTTGGCCGACACGAAGACGCGCCTCGAAGGTCAGCTGAAGGAATTGAAGGCCAAAGCCGAAAGCGCCGGCACGCTCCGCGAGGAGTTTGAGATCCCGCAACTTACCAACGAGATCAAGACTCTGGAAGATTTGATTGTCAAAGCCCAAAGGGAACTTGTGGACATCGAAGTCTTTAAGGAACTGTCAATCCAGAACTCCCAGAATCCCTCGGCCGTCGAAGCGGCCATTGACATGGAATTGGAGAAAGACCCGACGATCAACATGTATAAGTCGCAGCTGTTCGAGTTGAATTCGCAGCTGCAGTCGAAGCTTTCCACGTCAAAAAACCCCAATGCCGCCGACATCAAGCGAGTGCGGTCGGTGATTCAGCAGACCGAAGCGCAGTTGGGCCAGTACCAGAGCCAAGCCGCGCGAGCTCTGCGGGAAAAGATCGCCAAGATGCCGAACGACTCGCTGCGGGCGGCCATTACCGAATACAAGATCCGCCGCAAGCACGTCGAGGAGAATCTGGCGAAGTATCAGAAGGATGTCGAGGCCGCTCGCACGAAGCTCTTGGGACTCGGCGTGCGGAATCCTGCTCAGGAGATGCTGGAAGGCAAGATCGAGAGCGAAAAAGAGATCGCCGGCAATCTTGAACAGAAGGTCCTCCAGTGGGAGGTCATGAGCAAAGCCCGCGAACGCCAGGAACGGACCGGCGGCGTGTCGGACTTCGACAAAGTGACGGTCATGCAAAAGGCGACGCCGCTCGAAGGGGTCAATACGCTGGAGCGGTACTCGATCGCCGGCATCGGCGGCCTGGCTGCCATGGCGCTCACTTGCTACGGCATCGCCCTGTTGGAGTTCCGCCATCGTCGCCTGAACGGCGCCGCCGACGTTGACGAAGGCCTTGGCATCCGCGTGCTGGGGGTGTTGCCGTCGACGTCGCTGAAGGCCCTTACCGGCAGCAGCCTCGTCGCCACGCAGGTCGCCGAGGCGATCGACAACGTCCGGGCCACGCTGATGCACGATCCAGGCTCCAGCGGGCGGCAGGTGATCATGGTCACCAGTTCCGCCACGATGGAAGGGACGACGGTCGTCGCCAGCAGCTTGGCGCTCAGCCTGGCCCGCGCCGGACGCCGTACGTTGCTGGTCGACGGCGACTTGCGTTCTCCGTCGCTCCACAAGTTGTTCAGCATGCCGATCGAAGACGGGTTGAGCGAGGTCCTGCGATCGGAGATCGACCTGGTCGACGCGATCAAGCCCACGAACAACGAAGGGCTCTACCTGCTGACGGCCGGCGTCTGCAACGCCGAGGCGATTCACGCTCTGGCGACCGATCAGCCGCAGGCGATCTTTGAGAAGCTACGCGATCAGTTCGACTATATCGTGATCGACGCTCCGCCGGTGCTCGGCATCGCCGATAGCTTGTCGCTAGGCCAGTACATCGACGGCGCCATCCTCACCGTGCTCCGCGACCACAGCGAAATTCGCAAGGTCTACAAGGCCGTCGAAATGCTCAAGGGAATGGGCGTCCGCGTCCTCGGCTCTGTCGTGAACGGCGTGCCGCAGAAGGCCGACCGCCGCGTCGTGCGGCTCCATCAGTCGTCGGCCAGCCAGGCGCCGCGATTGACGAAGGTCGACGGCTAAGAGTTCGCAACGTTTGATCGTTAAAAATTGCTAAGGGCGTCGGGTCGTTCATACGACTCGACGCCCTTTTTTCGTTTTTGCCGGCGGCTTTTAAACTTATTCAATAACCAGCATCAATCGCATTTACCACAGATGACACAGAGGTCACAGAGAAGACCAGAATGGGCAAACGCCTCCATTCTTCCTCTGTGCTCTCTGTTCCTCTGTGGTTAAGTCGTGAGCTGCTAAGCAATTCAAGAATGAGTGCAGTTGATAAGGGCTGAGGCCTGAGCGGCAAGGGCGCCGGCGATCTCAACCGCCAGCAAACCGCTCGCGGATCGCCTGCGGATACTCGCGACCAAACTCGTCCTCCAGATGGTCGCGTAGATAGCCCTGCACCGCGCGAGCGTTGAAGGGGCGCTTGTACGGCTCCTTCTCCAAGAGTTGCATCACAAGATGCTCCAGCCATTCGGGGCAATCGATTCCTTGCTCCCTTAGACTGCGCGGCGCGGCGTGCAGGTGCTGATCCCAGATCTGCGCGAAATTAGCACCCGCGAATGGCGGCTGGCCGGCCAGCATTTCGTAGACGACGCAGCCGAGCGAGTAGAGATCGGCCTTGCCGGTGATTTCGCGGTCCGCGCAAATCTGCTCGGGCGACATGTAGGCGTACGTGCCGACGGTGCGGCCGGGATCGGTGCCGTCGGCGTCGTGCGTATCGCGCGCGATGCCAAAGTCGCCGAGGATCACGCGGCCGTCGTCGCCGAAGAAGAGGTTCGTCGGCTTCAAATCGCGATGGATGATGCCGTGGTTGTGGGCGTGCTGCAGCGCAGAGGAGATTTGAGCCGTATAGAGAGCGGCCAATGGCCAGGGGAGCGATCCGCTCCGTTTGATGCGATCGCTAAGCGACCCGTTGGCCAGCAATTCCATGGCGTAAAAGTAGTGGCCGTCCATCATTCCGCCGCCGTAGTGGCGCACGATGTGAGGATGGCTGAGCCGTTCCATGATCACGATCTCGCGCTGGAAGCGGTCGACGACGCCGTCGTCGTGGGCAATATGGGGATGCAGAATCTTCACGGCGGCGGGGGAGGGGACTTCGTCGCTCTCCGCCCGGTAGACCGTCCCCACGGCGCCGATGCCGAGCGGCTCCCCCAGCCGGAAGGTCGCGGCAGTCGGAATAAATTTTAGACGTGAAGGTTCAGGATGCGGCGTCGCCATCGGAACTCATGAAAAGTGCGGAAATCCCCAGATCGGGTCAAAGAGGCGCAATCCTATCATCTTAGGCAAACGCGACGGTCGGGAATGCCTATCCCCAGGGCAAGCCATGCCGTCGCGGTAGGCAATGATCGGCCGACGCCAAATGGGGGGCGGCGTCGCTCCCCATCGTAACCGATTCTGGTCAATTGCTTTACGACTTTCGATCCCGAGCAATTGAAAATTGGCCCATGGCTTGCAATGCTCCCGGTCGGCTGGAGTTTGCGCTCGTGTCGCAGCGTCCTCCGGCAGAGATGCGATAGGCGGACCATCCATTCTGTTTCAAACACCCGGCCCCGAGGTGGGCGTCGGGCGTCAGCTCGGTCGTTTTCGCTTATCGAGCCGTCATGCTCACGACCCGTTTCGTGCGCGCTCCGCTGCTGGCAGCAAAGCCCTAGGCTGGCGAGGACCCCCCTCGTTCGGCGCCTAGCGAGCAGTGGTTGATCGCCGTACGATGTTGGTTCTCAGCAGGCCCGGCGAAGGTTGCTTTCTGAATCGAGTTTTGTACCTAAGGCCGTCGTCAGCGCAAACGCCCTCGGGCGTCCGGATGGATGACGCTTATTTTTAGTGGATGGATGCCCGTCAGAAGTCCCCAGTCAATGTGAGGAGCGAGCTCAGGAAAATGGCTTACAAACTTGAATATCTTTGGTTGGACGGCTACAAGCCCGAACCCAGCATCCGCAGCAAGACGAAGATCGTTGACAGCGAGCCGAAGTCGCCCGAGGAATGCCCCGGTTGGAACTTCGACGGCTCCAGCACGCAGCAAGCGGAAGGCCACTCCTCCGACTGCCTGCTCAAGCCGGTTCGCCTCGTCAAGGATCCGCTCCGCAAAAACGCTTCGCTCGTCATGTGCGAAGTCCTCTCGCCAGATGGTTCGGTCCATCCGAGCAACCTCCGCGGCACGTTTGAAGACGACCCCGATCTGTGGCTCGGCTTCGAGCAAGAGTACACGCTGACCAAGGATAGCAAGCCGCTGGGCTTCCCCAAGGACGGCTACCCGGCCCCGCAGGGTCCCTACTACTGCTCGGTCGGCATCAAGAACTGCGTCGGTCGCGACCTGGTCGAAGAGCACCTCGACGCCTGCCTGGAAGCGGGCCTGTCGATTACCGGCATCAACGCCGAAGTGATGAAGGGCCAGTGGGAATACCAGTTGTTCGGCAAGGGCGCCAAGAAGGCCTGCGACGACGCCTGGATCGCGCGCTATTTGCTCCAACGCTGTGCCGAGAAGTACGACATCGTCGTCGAACTCCACCCGAAGCCGGTCAAGGGCGACTGGAACGGCAGCGGCATGCACACCAACTTCTCGACCACTCCCATCCGTGAAAAGGGGGGCGAGGAATTCATCCGGGGCATTTGCGAGAAGTTCCGTACCCAACACAACGAGCACATCGCCTCGTACGGTTCGGACAACGACCAACGTCTGACCGGTCTGCACGAGACGCAGTCGATCCACAAGTTCAGCTACGGCGTGAGCGACCGCGGTTCGTCGATCCGCATCCCGATCGGCACGGCCCAGAACGGCTGGAAGGGTTACCTTGAGGATCGCCGCCCGGCGTCGAACGCCGATCCGTACAAGGTGACGGCTCGGATTTTGGCGACGCTGCGGTCGTAAATGGCCGTCGGCTGTCAGCTATCGGCTGTCGGCCAGACGGAGGATCGTAGAGATTTAAGCTGATCTACCCCGCTTCGTCCTGGTGGCGAAGCGGGGTTTTCTTTTGTATCGTGTTTGACGTTACAACGATCATTCGCAAGATAAACTTGAACAAGGTCGGCGCTAGCCGGACGGCCACGCCGTCCGGGATGGGCGCCGCTAACCCGGACCGCGTGGCGGGCCGGCTAGATTGTCTTCATTCGCAAGCCGACTCTACGAACCGAACTCGCTCCCACGCTGCGCGTGCAATGCTCGCAGCCCTCATCGACAGGAAAAAAGATGATGACCCCGCAAGACGTCCTAGCTCTCTGCCGTGAACGAGGCGTGAAGGCCGTCGACCTTCGCTTCATGGACTTCCCTGGGCTGTGGCAGCACTTTACCATCCCGGTGAGCAAGCTGGAGATGGAGGTGTTCGAGGACGGCCTGGGCTTCGACGGCTCGAGCATCCGCGGCTGGCAGGCGATCAACGAAAGCGACATGCTGCTCGTGCCGCAGGCCGAGACGGCGATCATCGACCCCTTCGTGCAGTTGCCGACGCTCTCGATGATTTGCAACATCCAAGACCCGATCACGCGCGAGGACTACTCCCGCGATCCGCGCAACGTCGCTCGCAAGGCGGTGAACTATCTCAAGTCGACCGGCGTCGCCGACACTTGCTACATCGGCCCCGAGGCCGAGTTCTTCATCTTCGACGACATCCGTTTCGACCAGACGCCCAACTGCGGCTTCTTCTTCATCGACAGCGCGGAGGGCGAATGGAACCGCGGCGCCGACGAGGGGCCGAACCTCGGCTATAAGCTGCGGCACAAGGAGGGCTACTTTCCCTGCCCGCCGGCGGACCAACTCATGGACATCCGCAACGAGATGATGCAGACGATGATTGACTGCGGCATGGACGTCGAGGCACAGCATCACGAAGTGGCCACCGCCGGACAGTCGGAGATCGATCTGAAGTACAACGATCTGCTGACGATGGCCGACAACATGTGCATGTATAAGTACATCGTCAAGAACGTCGCCCGCCAGCACGGGAAGACGGTCACCTTCATGCCGAAGCCGTTGTTCAGCGACAACGGCTCGGGCATGCACACGCACATTTCGTTCTGGAAGGGGGACCACCCGCTGTTTGCCGGCAACGGCTACGCGGGGCTCAGCGACGAAGCGATCTACGCCATCGGCGGCATCCTGGCCCACGCCCCGGCGCTGCTGGCATTCGCCTGCCCGACGACCAACAGCTACAAGCGGCTCGTCCCCGGCTTCGAGGCGCCGGTGAACCTGGCCTACTCGCAGCGCAACCGCTCGGCCGCCTGCCGGATCCCAATGTACAGCCCGAGCCCGAAGGCGAAACGGATCGAGTTCCGCTGTCCCGACCCGAGCAGCAACCCCTACCTATCGTTCTCTGCTCTGATGATGGCCGCGCTCGACGGCATCCAGAACAAGATCCACCCCGGCGATCCGCTCGACAAGGACATCTACGACCTGGAGCCGGAAGAGTTGGCCAAGGTGCCGACGACGCCCGGCTCGCTTGGCGAGGCGCTCGATGCGTTGGCGAAGGACCACGAGTTCCTGCTGCGGGGCGACGTTTTCACGCAGGACGTGATCAACACGTGGATCTGGTACAAGAAGAAGAACGAGGTGCAGGCGCTGGCGCTGCGGCCGCATCCTTATGAGTTTTGCCTGTACTATGATATTTGAGCAAATAACGAGAGCGAACTTCGTTTGAGTGCAGCGGCAAAGGTCGTCATTCTGAGCCCTTCGCCCCGCTCAGGGTAAACTCCGCGAAGAATCTGGCCGCTCGTTTGGCGCTAGATCCTTCGCTTCGCTCAGGATGACAGGCGCTACGCTTCACTGAAGCTCGCTCTAGCCGCCGCGGTTGGCGAACACAAACAGCCCGCCGGCGGCGACGAAGGCAATGCCCGACCAGCGCAGAATGCTCGCCGAGGTTTTCGGCGAGTTGCTTGCGCTGAGAAAAGCTTGATGCAATTCGGCGTATTCGACTGCGATCTTGTCGTACTCTTCCTGCATTTCCGCGGGGTTCTTTCCTGAATGCATGCTGGGCGACGTTTGAGCTTTCGCCAATTGCATTTTGAGCAGGTTGGCTTGGTCGCCTAACTCTGTCATGCGAGCGCTTTTCTCCGTCGTCCAATTTCGCTGAGGCGGAAAGACGATCGCCCACAAGGCGCTAGCCACGAGAAGCACAACGCCGAGAACGACGACAATTGTCGGAACTACAGTCTTCATACTCGATAAAACGTCCTAGTAGAGATCAAGCCGAGGGAACGGCCCATCCCGCGATCATTGATTCTGCACGCTGCCGTCGTTGATCGAAATCAGGCTTCCATAGGGAATGATCTCGATACTATCCAAAATGAACTGAACGCTTCCATCGGCGCGGGCGCCGTTTACGCCGCCGGCGTGAAGGCTCCGAGGCGCGGCGGTGGTGTCGCCTCGCACGCGGCACGGCATGCCAAGCAAGTCGGCTTCCGCCGACAGTTCGCAGGAGCGGAGATTATCTCTCGGCCCCGCGGGGTCGGCAGGAACAGGCGCGTTGGGCAGCAGCGCATATTGCCCATGCCGAGTCGAAGGAATATACGCGGGCCGCGTCGCAACTGGCTGGGCGCAGATTTTGTCTAGCGTCGCCGTATCGGCGTGAACGTCCGCCCCGATGACGCTCGTTCCGGTCCAGCCAATCGCCCAGGCGCCTCGCTCGTCGGTAAGCTCGTCACGGGTGCGAATCTCGCTTAGGAGAAGCGTATTCGAGACGCCATCTTCCAGTCGACGAATCGGTTGAGGTTCGTTGACCAGCGCTCCCGGAGCGACCAGCTGGCATTCGATATGTTCGGGACTGGCATACGCAACGTAATTCCCTTTGCCGAAACTCCGATTGCCGGTCAATGCGCTTCCCCGCGCGGTGTGTTGGTAAACTCTACCTTGAGCCGAATCCGACGGGCACATCAAGAGGCCAGGCTGCACCGCCTCTGGCGTGGGGACGTTCGCGATATTCTCATTGATGTAGGTGGAAAAGCTCTTCTCGAGGTCAAACTGCTGAAAGATTGCCTGCTGCTCGATGTATGGGAGAACACGAACGATCCAACTTAGCTGCTGGCCAGCGTGGATGTTCACCAAGTCCCCGTTGACGGTTCCAGCAGTAGCTGGCGGCAGATTTTTGTTCGCACTCTCATAGTTCAGCACGGCAAGCGCCAGGTTCTTCATGTTAGCCTGGCAGTTCATTCTTCGGGCCGCCTCGCGCGCCGCCTGGACGGCCGGCAGCAACAGGGCGACCAGCACGCCGATGATGGCGATCACTACCAACAACTCGACCAGCGTGAACGCGCGCGCGGCGCGGCGACAAGTCGCCGGCGCCAAGGGGACTTGGCAATGCATGGCAATACGAGTCCTTTTCGTGGTGGGCAAAGCGATTGCCGCCGATGAGGGTGACCCTTGAAATGACGCAACGCAGCCTTCGCCGCGAACGATCGCTTGCCGGGGAGATCGCTTGCAGCGCGGGTCGACTACTGCCTGGGACTCTCTCAGTGTAGCCGCGACAGGTTGCGGAAAAAATGCGCCGTAGCGCACAAGTTTATGCGCCTTACGCAGTTCTCAAGTCTGCAACGCGGCGCGAGTATCTATTCACGGCTGCGGACGGCTTGGGCCAGCGCCGTCAGATTGGCCGCCGCGTTTCCCGCTTGCACATGGAGCCGCCGCCAGATGAAGTAAATCAAGAACGGCGGCCAAAGCACATGAACGATTTGTACGATTTGCACCGCCTGCCATCGTACCGGCAACTTGTCGCTCGGGGCTACCAGATGCCATAGCGTCGCCGCGATGCCGCCGATGACGATTGGCATCAAGATCAGCACGAACGCCCCGAGGCCCATCTGGAACCAATGCGTCAGCTTCGAATCGTCGACCGTTGCCGTCAACCGCGTATCGCCGCCTTGCCGCGTCGCCTCCAGTTCGAGCGTGATCCCGGCCTGACTGACAGCTAGACGATTCTCGGCGGGACGCTCCAGCCGGGCCTGCGGGCTGAACAGCTGGCTCCGTTGCAGCAAGCCGTCGAGCGTCTCGGCCGGCTGCCGATCTTTGACGATCGACTCGAACCGCCGCGGATTCTCTGCCGCAGCCAGCTTGCGGTACATGGCGATCGCCGCGAGCCAGAAGAGGACTCCGACGCCGAAGCCGGCGGCGATGACGGTTTTGGCGGTTTGTTCGTCCATTTAAGCGGTCTCGCGTGGCCTGGAAACGACCGGCATTTTAGTGGACCTTTCACAGGGTGCCACTGGCATCTTGCCAGTGGGACGTGCCCAACGTGTTTCCACGCCAACACTAGAAGGATGCCATCGCTTTTCCCTCGCGATTCTGCTTCTGCCCAACTCGGCCCCTCTATCCCCCTGATGTGGCCGAATATCCATCCACGCCCCTGGGCTGCTGCCGACGCGATTTTCTCATAGTCAGCGGCCGAGCCGTTTGACGTTCCTCAGCAAGTCACCCCAACTCCGTTAAGACAAATTCTTCGGACCGATCCCCGAACTCGCGATGCCGTTCGCGAAACTGCCGCAGATGGCGGCGAACTAACGCCATCGGAACGATGTCGCCGGCGGCGTGAAAGGCAATGGCCCCGACGAGTCCATGCTGGCTAAAAAGCAGACCTATCGCGATCGCATAGAAGGGGACGTGTAGCGCCATCGAACGTCCCCCTTGGTACCAGTGATTGCCTATATTCACGACGAGCCCCACCGCGATCGGCCACCAGGCCGTCCCCGCCGCCAGCGCCGTTTGATAGACCAGCACCCCACGGAAGAGAAGCTCTTCGATGAAGGGATTGAATACGCAGAAGGCGGTCCAAGTGAGCCTCTTTTGTTTCTTCGCACGGGGAATGAGGGCCGCCATCGAGCGGACCGTACCGTCGAGAAACTTCCCCTCGTCGCCGGCGCAGCGAACCGCAAAGGTGAGTACCGCCAGCAGTACGCCGTACGCAGAGACGCCAATCAACGCGCTAAGAGCGATGGGAACTTCATCTTTGAGCCCAACAGACTGCCAGGTCCACTGATCTGGATAGGCGTACCACAGCCACAGGCACAGAATCACTTGCCACTGAAGCGCCCTGTATCCGCCCCGGTAATGACCGCGACGCAGCTTCGGCCGACCGGTTGCCGTTAGCGGAGCGCTGACGGCGAATCGTCGACTTCGGGCGACGATCTGTCCTCCCCAAAAATAAAGTGCGGCGATCAAGAGGACCGCCAGCGTCATCCGCAGCGCGCCCGGCGGCGTCGCCGAATCGGTCACCCGCAGGAACTTCGTCTGCGGATCGGCGCCGACGACGATGCCGACGCCGATGGCCATCCCTAACGCCATGCGCATCAGCAGGCCGAACGTTGACTTCTTCTGGCCAGCGTCGCTCACTGCTGCACCACAGTCTTCTGCATCATCTCGGCCAGCTTCGCGAGCGCTCGGCTGCGATCTTCCCGATCGAGAATCACATGCAGAATGCTCGGCCCGCCGCGGTCGTTCCACGCGGCGTCGAGCGCGGCGTCGAAGTCGCCTTCCGTGTGCACCAGGTATCCCGTCCCGCCGTTCAGCACCGTCGGCAGCTTGTCGTACTGCCAACTGTGAATGTCGTTGAACTCGAAATCGCCGGGATGGAGGAGTCGTTCGGTGCCATAGCCGCCGTTGTTCAGGACGATCACCACCACGGGCAACTTTCGTCGCACGATGGTCGAAAGCTCCATGCCGGTCATCTGGAAGGCGCCGTCGCCGACGATCGCTAGCACCCGCGCGTCGGGCCGGGCCGTCTGGGCGCCGAGGGCCGCCGGAACGGCGAACCCCATCGACGTGTAATAGGCGGGCGCGAGGAACTCGGTCCGGTTGTGGGTCGTCAGCTCGGTCGAGGCGAAGAGCGAATCGCCGACGTCGGCGATGACGATCGTCCCGTCGTCGAGTTGTTCGTCGATTCGCCGCATCAGCCGGGTGATCGAGATCGGCGCCTGCGGCTCCAGCTTAAACGGTTCGCGGTTCCACTCGGTTGGCGCCGGCGGCTGCGGGCGGGTTCGCTTGATGCCGCGCTCGACCAATCGCCGCATGAAATCTTCGAGCCGCACGTCGCGATAGTGATGGTGGCGAATTCGCAGTTGCTCGCTCGTGGCGTAGATGCAATCGCCGATGTCGAGCTCGGCCGTGTAGATGCCGAGATTGATGTCGGTCATGAACGTCCCGAGCATCACGACGCAATCGCTCGCTTCGACGTAGCGCGTGATCTCCTCGCGGCCGATGCCTCCTTCGTAGAGTCCCATGTAGAGGGGGTGGGTTTCTTCGACGACCCCCTTGCCGAGCATCGTCGCGGCCATTGGAATCTTCGCCTGCTCGGCGAGCTTGATCGCGAGGTCCTGCAGCCCGTAGCGGTGGATCTCGACGCCGAGCAGCAGCACCGGCTGCCGCGCCTTCTCGATCCGCGCCGCCGCTTCCTCGACCGCTTCGTCGAGCGCCCGCGGGTCGCTCGGCGGGATCGGATTGGAGTAGAGGGGCCGCGCCTCGGGCCGCACATGGACCATGTCGCGCGGGATTTCGATATAGACCGGCCGCTTGTAGCGCTGACACGCCGCCAGGACGCGGTCGATCTCGCGGAAGGCGATCTGCGGATCGTCGAGCTCTGTTCCGGCGACCGTCAGCTTCTCGAACACGTCGTACTGCGTGCGGAAGTTGCGCACCATGTGGTGGAGCAGGGGGTTGTGAATCCGCTCCCGCAATCCGGGCGAGCCAGTGATCATCACCACCGGCGACTTCTCGGCATACGCCCCGGCGATCGAGTTGCAAACGCTCAAGCCGCCGACGCAGTAGGTGACGCAGAGCGCCCCCATGCCGTTCACCCGCGCGTAGGCGTCGGCGGCGAACCCGGCGCAATCTTCGCGCGTGCAGCCGATGGCGTTGATCGGACTCTCTTCGAGCATCGCATAGAACGACAAGACGTAGTCGCCCGGAATGCCGAAGCAATCGGCGATGCCGTAGTCTTGCAAGCGCTGGAGGAGGTACTCGCCGATCGAGGGGGGCAGGGGATCGGCGGGTTCGCTGTTGATCTTCGCAGGCATTACCCTCTTTCTCCCTTGTTAGAATGCAACCGCCAAGGACGCCATGAGCGCTAAGGAAGAAATGCAAATGCATTAACCACGAAAACTACGAAAGAGACAAATTGAGTCGCCAAGCTTCTCCTTGCTTCTTTCCTTTCGTCTCTTTCGTCTGTTTCGTGGTTTAATACTCCCCGTATTTTCTTGGCGCTCTTGGCGTCCTTGGCGGTTAGATCTTTGGACCAACCGAGTAAAGGTACGTCTCATGCCAGCGTCGCCGCAAGATATCATGCTCGCTACAGGGTAACCCACTGGCTGATCTTGACGCCCGCGACGCTTTGGGGCATGACAAGGTTGCCCGCCCCCTCCCACCGATCGTAGGATGGCTGCCGCGGCATCCCTTGAGTTTACGCGTCCTATGAACGGCAATGCATCGGCCTTCGAGTCTGGCTCGGGCCATGGCGCATCTTCCTCCTGGCGGCTCTGGCTGGGGTACGCCTTGATGGTCGCCGGCACCGTCGGCGTCTTTCTGCTCGTCCAGCACTTTGGCGATCGGCTGACGCCGATCGCCGACGCGACTGCATACGCCTCCGCCGTGAAGGCGCCCGCTGCCAGCAGCGATGCGATGATGCATGTGCTGCTAGCACTCCTGGCCGTCATCGTCTCCGGCCGTCTACTTGGGCAACTCTTCCGCCACTTCGGCCAGCCGCGCGTTATCGGCGAAATGGTCGCTGGCGTCATGCTCGGCCCGTCGCTGCTGGGGCGGATCTCGCCCGAAGCGATGCACTTTGTCCTGCCGCCGGAGGTGGGGCCTTACCTCGGCATCATTGCGCAACTTGGCGTCATTCTCTACATGTTCCTCGTCGGCTTGGAGTTGAACTCCGGCTTGCTGCGCTCCCACGCCCACGCGACGGTTGCTATCTCGCACGCCAGCATCGTCGCTCCATTCTGCCTCGGCTCGATTCTCGCCCTCTTCCTCTACCGCGGCCTCGCTCCGGCCGGCGTGCCGTTCACCAGCTTCGCCCTCTTCATGGGCGTGGCGATGTCGATCACCGCGTTTCCCGTCCTCGCGCGGATCCTCACCGATCGCAAGATGGACAAGACCGACCTCGGCGTCGTCGCCCTCAGCTGCGCCGCGACCGACGACGTCACCGCGTGGTGCTTGCTCGCCTTCGTCGTCGGCATTGCCCAGTCGGAAGTCGGCGGCGCCGTGCAGACCGTCATCCTTGCGCTCGCTTACATCGCACTGATGTTCGTCGTCGTCCGGCCTCTCGCGGTGCGATATCTCGGCCAGAACACCGGCAAGCGCCCCAAACAACGGCTCGCCGTCTGGGTACTTGTCGCTCTGCTGCTCTCCGCCCTTGCAGCGGAGTGGATCGGCATCCACGCCATCTTCGGCGCCTTCCTCCTGGGCGCCATCATCCCGCACGAAAGCGACGTCGCCCGCGACTTCCAGCACAAGCTCGAAGACATCGTTAAAATATTGCTGCTGCCGGCGTTCTTCGCCTACACCGGCATGCGAACCGAAATTGGCCTCGTGAGCGGATGGAACGCTTGGCTCATCTGCGGCTTGATCATCCTGGTCGCGACCCTCGGCAAATTCGGCGGCACCCTCGTCGCGGCCAAGCTCACCGGCCTCGACTGGCGGATGTCCTCCGCCCTCGGCATCCTGATGAACACCCGCGGCCTGATGGAACTCGTGGTCCTTAACATCGGCCTGCAAATGGGCGTCATCTCGCCGACGCTCTTCGCGATGATGGTGATCATGGCCCTCGTGACAACGATCGCCACGACGCCAATCCTCCACCTGATCACCGGCGGCAAATACGACATGCTGCCGAAAGCGGCTTAGAGAATGTGGCGAGAACGTGTCATTCTGAGCGGAGCGAAGAATCTGGAAGCGGGTACACGGCGCCAGATTCTTCGCTCCGCTCAGAATGACGCGCTGGCAGGCTTGAAAACGCCTCGCTCCGTGACAATCGCCCGAATCAGCCTATAGGGGGTCACGTCGAACGCCGGGTTGTAAACCTTCACGCCCGTTGGCGCCGTGCGGCGGCCGAAGCCCTCGGTCACTTCCTCCGCAGCTCGTTCCTCAATCGGAATCTCGTCGCCCGTGGCGAGCGTCATGTCAATCGTGCTCGTCGGCGCCACAACGTACAACGGCACGCCATGCGCCTCGGCCAGCACCGCGACGCCGTAGGTGCCGATCTTGTTTGCCGCGTCTCCGTTCGCCGCAATCCGATCGGCGCCGACGAACACCGCTCGGATCTTGCCCGAACGCATCACATGGGCCGCCATCGAATCGCAGATGAGCGTGCAGGCGATGCCGCGCTGCATCAGTTCCCAGGCAGTAAGCCGAGCGCCCTGCATCAGCGGCCGCGTCTCGTCGACCCACACATGCGGGCGCTTGC
>JBGSMO010000232.1:0-4281 GCA_041740115.1 Pirellulales bacterium | reverse complement strand
GCGTCGCCGGCAGCGATTTGGCGCCGGCGCTCTTCAAGCGAGCCAACGCGGAAGAGCGAACGCTGCGCGTCTTCTTGCTTGGCGCCGCCCCGGGCGTGGCCGAGCGAGCGGCCGCGAACATCGTGCAGCGTTGGTCGAAGGTCGAGGTCGTCGGCACCCTCTCGCCGCCGCTCGAGTTCGAAAAGAATCCGGCCGAGAACCAAAAAATCTTCGCCGCCATCGCCGCCGCTCAACCCGACCTGCTGCTGTTAGGGCTCGGGGCGCCGAAACAAGAGCTCTGGATTCACGAGCACGCCGATCAAGTGCAGGCCAAAGTCGCCCTCTGCATTGGCGCCACGATCGACTTCCTGGCCGGCGAGAAGAGTCGCGCCCCGCGCTGGATGCGGCGGGTCGGGCTCGAATGGATTCACCGTCTCTCCAGCGAGCCGGGGCGACTCGCCAAACGCTACCTCCGCGACGCCTGGGTCTTTCCGCAGCTGGTCTGGCAAGACTGGCGGCGCCGCGAGACGACCGCCGGCTAACTTTGCTACATTAGCGCTATGCCGAATCGCTACGCCATTGTGATCGCCGTCGACGGACTGCGCGCCTCCGCGGTCGGCGCCTATGGCAATACTTGGCATCCGACGCCGGCGCTCGACCGGCTCGCAAGCGAGTCACTGGTCTTCGATTGGATGATCGCCGACTCGCCGCAAATGGCGGGGTTCTATCGTGCGGCTTGGTTCGGCGTCGAAACGCCCCGCGACGGCGTCGAGCGCGAACTGACGCAACTTGGCGACGTTCCCAGCTTGGCTCGCTGCTTAGAGTCGGCAGGCATTCAAGCGGCGCTGACCACCGACGATCAGTGGGTTGCCGAGCAGGCCGACCAACTCGGCTTCGGCGAAATCCGCGGTTTGGAGTTTCCCGAGGCTGCAACGGCCGAAGCGGTGGCCAACACCGAACTCGCGCAACTCTTCGCGATCGCCGCCGACCAGATCGAGCGTTGGGGCGCCGCTGACGCCGAGACAGTGACTGCTGCCCCGCCGCGTCTCCTGTGGATTCACGCCCGTGGCTACCATGGCGCCTGGGACGCCCCGCTTGAGCTGCGGCAATCACTGCTCGACTCGGAAGACCCGCCTGCCCTGGAGTTCGTCGAGCCGCCGACGCGCCTTGAAACGAACGACCACGACGAATTGCTCCTCCATCGCTCAGCGTACGCCGCGCAAACGATGGTACTCGACCAGTGCGTCGGCATGTTGCTGGAGACGCTGGACGCAGCAGGCCTAACGGATTCAACGCTGATCGCGCTCGTCGGCTGCCGCGGCTTCGCCCTCGGCGAGCATGGCGTATTGGGGAGTGAAGTGCGCGATCTGTACAGCGAGTTGACCCACATTCCGTTGATTGTGCGGCTTCCTGGCGACAACTCTGTGCCGCCACCGCGCTCCAGCGAACTGGTCCAGCCGATCGACTTGTTCCCGAGCCTGTTGAGTTGGTTCAACGTGGCGGCAGAGCCAGGCGCTGGTCGAAAACTGCTAGCGACGGACGGCGCTAGCACTCAGCCGGTTCGCGAAGTTGCATACGCCTCTGGGGTGGTTGGCGAGATTGCATTGCGGACGCACTCTTGGTGGATGCGGCAGTCTGGGAGTCGCGCGGGCGATAGCGATGCGGCCGGCAGCGTCGAGCTCTTCTCCAAGCCGGATGATCGCTGGGAAGCCAACGAAATCGCCGATCGCTGCCCCAATGATACAGCTGCCATGCTGGCGCTGGCGGATGAATTTCGCAGCGGCGAACCCGATGCACCATAAGCGGATGGGAACCCTTGGGCAGCGCTGGTCATTGCTGACCGCCGCTGCTATCGCTGCCGTAAAAATCGGCGCAAGTTGCGATTTTCACGCGACTTGCACCCGATAAATGATCTAGTGAGGCGCCGCGCCGCCACCTACAATCCGCCCCCCCTCTCGAAAAGAGTTCAACGGCGGCCGACTCGTTCCCACTCTTATGCAATCAATGCGCGCAGCCAGGATGGTCACGCGATGCTCGGACAAGGAAGTCCGATAAAGACGCTCCGCGCGTTCGTCCGCCTCGTCGTCTTCATGGCGACCATGGCGACGTTCGTTTGGGGGTCGAGTTGCGCGCTGGCGGAAGCGGTCGAAGCGCGGTTGCGCTTCGCCTGGGGCAGCAGCGCCCCAAGCCCGCAAAAGTGGTCGGGTTCGATCACCCTCTCCGAGGGAGAACTCGCCAACCTGCAGCCCCTCGGCGTCGAAGCCGATGAAGCGGCGGCGCTCCGGCTCGGCGGTCGCCAAGTTCTTGTCACGCCGCTGGTCCGCCGCGCATTCGACGGCTTCGACGTCACGATCCGTGCGGACGAGTCCGCGATTATGACGATCGATCTCCGCGGCCTCCCCGACGCGCCGGCGAAGCCCATCGAATTCACGCTCGCCGCGCTGACAAATAAACTCCAGCGGGCGCCCCTCGACGATTTGGGCGGATTCCTCATCATCGAGCGTACGCCGGGCGACGCGCTGCGGGTCGAGTTCAACCGCCAGCATCTCGTTTTCGCGCCCGAAGAATCGTTCCCGCTGACGGTTCATCCGCAATTGGGCGACGACGTCGGCGGCCCCGCGACGCTCGAGGCGAAACTCTACCGACACAACTCATCCGACGTGCTCTGGCAGAAGACGACCGCGTACGATCCCGAAGCCGACGTCCCGCTGCCCCTTGAGTTGACGGTCCCGAAGCAAGAAGGCGCCTACCGCTTGCGCGTCACCTTGGTCCGCCGCCCCGAGGGCTTCGCGAGCCGTCTGGCCCCCTGGGATAAGGGTTCCGAACTCGCCGGCCGCAACGTCGGCTTCGTCGTGGTCGACCCGCAGGCGCGGCTGCCGCGTTTAACCGATGACTGGGAAACCGTCTCGACGATCGACGCCACCAGCTCGTCGTGGTGGCAGCGCGTCCCGCAGTGGACGCAGGTCGAGAAACTCCCCGGCTTCACCACCCCGCGGCCGCTGGGTAACGTCAAACCGCTCATTTCGCCCGTCGGCAACAGCCTGGTAGAGCTTCCCGCCACGTCGCCCGGCGAGGACCTCGCGTGGCAGGCCTACCTCCTGCCGGTCCGCAACGTCGGCGAGCCGCACGCCGTCGAGATCGAAGTCCCGCGCGCCATGCGGCAACATCTCACGGTGAGCATCATCGAGCCCGACGCGGCCGGTCGCGTCCAAACCTTCGGTCGCGATTGGGGCGTCTTCAGCGACGATCGCTCCAGCGAAACCGCGGGCGGCGACAAAGAGGTTGCCGTCCATCGCATCGTCTTCTGGCCGCGGAGCAAGTCGCCGGCCGTCGTCATCGCCAATCGCTCGCACCAGCGCGGCGCCCTCTACGGCAAGATTCGCCTGCAGCGCCGCAAGACCGCGCAGCCGCCGAGCGAATCGCCAAACGCGCCCGCCTCGCGATTGGCGGCCGCCTACATCGGGGCGCCCCGCTTCGCCGATTCCTTCGGCGGCGCGACCGACTTCGACTGCGAGAGCGGCCTCAGCATCGAAACCTGGCACACGTTTCTCACCGCCGCCAACCGGTTCGCGCAGCAACTAAAGGCTTCAGGCTACAACGGCGCCGTCCTCTCGATCGCCTCCGACGGCGCGTCGCTGGCGCCGATCGAAGGGTTGGGAACGTCGCCCCGGTTCGACTCCGGCCTGCTCGCCGCCACCGGCGAAGATCCCATCCGCAAAGACATTCTCGAAGTCCTGCTGCGCGTCTTTGATCGGGAAGGCCTGACGCTGATTCCCGCCGTGGAACTCGCGGCGGCGTTGCCAGCCGTGGAATCGCTGCGCAACTCCGCCGAGGGAGCCGTCGAGACCGGCTGGATCGGCGTCGACGGTCGCAGTTGGCGCGAACACCACGCCTCGGAAACGTCGAAGGCCCCCCACTACAATCTGCTCCATGCCGGCGTCCAGCGCGAACTAACGGCGGTCGCCGAGCGACTCGCGCAGCGTTACGATTCGCATCCCGCCTGGGGCGGCATGGCGTTCCAACTTCACGGCGGCGGCTACGGCGTGCTGCCCGGACTGCCATGGGGGCTCGACGACCAAACCGCCGGCATGTTCGCCGCTCACTCCGGCATCATGCTGCACGTCGGCGGAGACGACCGCTTCCGTCGCCGCGCCGACGTGCTGTTGGGCCAGGGCCTCCCCGCGTGGAAGGCTTGGCGAAGCGAGCAAACCACCGCCTTCTACCGCACAGTCGCACAACGCCTCGCCAGTCGACGGCCTGATGCCCGGCTCGTCCTCTGCACCGAAGAGCTGTTCGCCGGCG
>JBGSMO010000194.1:0-13185 GCA_041740115.1 Pirellulales bacterium | reverse complement strand
GACGGCAACCGCCTGTTAATCTGGCGCGATTGCACCGGCTTTAACGCCTCCAGGAACTTATCGAGTGGCTCGCAAGTACGCCTGCATCATGGCTGCCCTGGGGATGACGATCATCCTCATCCGCAGCCTGAGGGCCGGCGGTGCCTTTGAATCGGCGATCTTGTCAGCCATGTTTTGGGCACTGGTCTACGGATTCGTCGGCTACGCGATCGGCTCCATTGCTCGCAACACGGTCGACGAGTCAGTCCGCCAGAAACTCGAACGCGAAATTCACGCGTACAAAAAACAACAAGCGAAATCATAAAACCGCGACCGCTGGTCGCGCACGACGCGTACAACGAACAACGAGAACGGATTCTCGTCACGAAATAAGACTGACGCGGCAGAGGTCCCCCCGAGGCGCCTCCCGCGCAGGTCATCACGGAGGATGGCATGTCGACGATGATGCTGACCGCGAAGAAGTGCGCCCCCGAGGACATCGGGGATCTATGGGATCAGTTCAAGAAAGATCCGAGCCGCAAGGAACTGCGTAACGCGCTCATTGAAAACTACTTGCCGCTGGTCAAGTACAACGGCGAGCGCATCTGGCAACGGCTCCCCGACGGCGTCGAGCTCGACGACCTCATCTCCGCCGGCGTCTTCGGCTTGATGGACGCGATCAACGCCTTCGACATGGGCCGCGGCGTCAAGTTCGAAACCTACTGCGTCCCCCGTATCCGCGGCGCCATGCTCGACGAGCTCCGCAGCATGGACTGGGTGCCCCGTCTCGTCCGCTCGAAGGCAAGCAAGCTCAACGAGTGTCTCAAGACGCTCGAAGCCTCGCTCGGCCGCGCTCCTAACGAGAACGAAATCGCCGAGTACATGCAGCTCTCGCTGGTGGAAGTTGAGAAGCTCATCGCCGACGCCAACGCCGTCGGCCTGATCAGCCTCAACAAGAAGTGGTACGAAACCGACAGCTACAAAGACGTCCGCGAGATCGACATTCTCGAAGACAAGAAGGGCGAAGACCCGACCCGCCGCATCCAAAAGTCCGACCTGATGCGGCTCGTGACCAAGGGCCTCAACCGCAACGAGCGGCTGATCATCATCCTCTACTACTACGAGGAGATGACGATGAAGGAAATCGGCGCCACGCTCGACCTGAGCGAAAGCCGCGTCAGCCAGATGCACAGCGCGATTGTGCAACGGCTGCAGGGGCAGCTTGGGCGTCGCCGGCCGGAGTTTGGGACCTAACTGAAACGGTCACGTCCCGAACCTTGTCAGCCCGAGCCTGACCCCTGTCACCCCGAGGTACTCCAAGGGGTCCGCTCCGCCAACCGCATGTCAGCCGCGAGCCTCTGTTCTCGCCGCAGGTCGACGGTCGACGCCTTGAAAGCGTCCGCCCCACCCGGCCTCCGGCGAACCAAAGGTCCGCGGCTGTTTTTCGTAGCCGCGGGACAACGACCCGCCGGATCGGAGCGGGAGAGATGTATGATTTCTGATTTGGGGAGGCCGCACGCCCCTCCGTCAGGCAAATCAGAAATCATAAATCCTACATCAGACGTCTCTCTGCCCCCGCTCCGGCGGCTCGTTGAGCCGCGGCTACAGGCCTCTTCCTTGACTTTTCCCTCTCTGCACGGTGCAATACATAGAGCGAAAGCCGCTTTTCTCAGGGGTCCGCGGCCCGTTCGCCACCGGTACAGAGCACCCGCATGACCAATCTCGTCGACAGCCTAAAAGCCCCTCCGCGCGCTGAAGTCGCCGCGGGTCAACGACCCGCCGGAGCGGTGATCGCACAAATGCTGAAGGATGAATGCGGAATGCGGAGTAAATCCACTCTCAGCATTCAGCATTCATCCTTCAGCATTTCCCGTCCGTTACGCTCCGGCGGCTCGTTGAGCCGCGGCTACTGGGGCGGCCTCACCCTCATCGAAATGCTCGTCGCCCTCGCGGTGACGTTGGTGATGATGGCGGCGGTGGTGAACCTGTTCGCCAACATGAGCGCGAGCATCCGCAACCGCCGCGCGGCGATCGAGACGGGCTCGCAGCTGCGGCAGGTCCGCAACCGGCTGGCGATGGATCTGAGCGGCGCCACTTGCCGCGGGTCGACGTGGCAAGACCCGGCGGAGAACCAGGGGTATATCGAGATTATTGAAGGGGAGTGGTCGGATAAGAATCCGAGCTCGCAGATCATCCCGGCGAACATCATCGCTGGCAACGGCATCGATCCAACCATTTCACTTATCCCTGCCAGCCAGGCATTCGATTCCGAAACCGGCGCAATCCCAGGCGGACTCAATATTGGCGCTGGCGCAGTAACTGACGGTCGGGCTCTTGGTGATTGGGATGATGTCCTCGCACTCACCGTTCGCAGCGAAAGTGAACCGTTCAAAATCACGGACGACATGGGAACCCCCAACGCCGCGGACGATGTTATGGTCGAGTCCGAGCTTGCTGAAGTTGCCTGGTTCGCAGTCGAGAAGCCTGCGTCTACACCCGCCGAACCTGATAGTGCGATACGCAAGATCCATCGTCGAGTCAGATTGATTGCGCCGTGGCGCGGTCCTTGGAATAGCGAGCCGACAAATATATCAGCCCACCACGATGCTACTTCAGGCAAATGGGTCGCTAACACACTCGGCGATCTCACAAAGCGCGAGAATCGCATGACGCGAGACTCGGTGGGAGATGTTTTTCCGTTTAGTGTAAATCTTGGACGATTACTATTTAACAGCTCTGTTCCTAACAGCCCGATTGAAGTGGAAACGCGCGCTCTAAGCAACGCGCTTGCCTTTGACGTCCGAGTGTTCGATCCTGGCGCACCTCTCGTCGAAGCCAGTGGATCAATCTTGGAACCAAACGACTTCGGTTGGCCTGATGCAATTGGCGCAACGACGCCAGTCATCACCGGCTATGGCGCCTACTGCGATCTTGGCTGGGGCCGCCGCCCCAACACTGCGACCTATATCTATCCCAAGAATGCCACTATAGCGCAGCCGCTCGGCCCCGGCGTCTGGCCGTCGATTGTTCCAGTACCGTCATTGCATATGCCCCATCGCGCAGGCTGGCGTCCATTGCCCACAACCCCACCAGCCCTAGTGGACTTCCCCGCCGTCTACGATACATGGTCCTACCACTACGAAAACGACGGTATTGATCAAGACGTGAATACAGTCGTCGACCAAGGCGCCAACGGCCTCGATGACGACAACGCCAACGGCGTCGATGATCGCGGCGAGCGCGAGACGGCGCCGCCGTACGACGTTCCCCTCCGCGGCGTCAAAGTCATCCTCCGCGTCTACGAACCCGACGCTCGCCAGATTCGCGAGTCGTCGGTGACGCATAGCTTTAAGCAGTAGCCGCGGGTCAACGACCCGCCGGAGCGGCACGGATGAATTTATGATTTAGAATTTCTGATTTATGATGTGCTGCCGCAGAGGCTTGCAACTTCTTCAAATCAGAAATCATACATCCTAAATCATAAATTTCTTTCGCTCTGGCGGCTCATTGAGCCGCGGCTACATTATCATCCATGTTCCTCGCCCACTCCATTCGCCTCCGCGATCCCTGGCAATGCGAGGCGACCGAGCAGGGGGGCGTGCGCTGGTCGCGGCGGTTTCATCGGCCGACGGGGTTGGAAGCGGACGACCAACTGCTGTTGGTGCTGAGCGGCTTGCCGGCGGGGGCAGGCGTGAGGGTGAACGGGCACGAGTTTGACGCTGAGCAGTCAGCCGTCAGCGCTCAGCGTTCAGCAGTTCCCGTCGCCCCAGCATCGAGCATCGAGCAACCAGTATCCACCGCCGTCGCGGCGCAGTTCGATCTCACGGCCGTTCTTCGCGACGCGAATGAGATCGTGATCGACGTTCCTCCTGATCCGCTCCGGCGGCTCGTTGACTCGCGGCTGGGGGAGGCGTTTCCTTACGACGCTCGGCTGGCGATTATTGGGCACTCTTAGCGATCGCCGCCGGCTGTCGCCTTGGCGAATTCTCGCGACAGAAGGCGTAAGTCGCTCATTCGCTGCAAGATGCGCGCGGCGCTAAGGCAACGATCGCAATCGTTGTCGCGACAGGAGCAGGCAACGGTTTATTGTTAGTTGTCGCCTGCAGCTGTGTGTCGCCTGAGCGATTTTTGGCGACACTTGTCGGAAGTCGTTGCCATGGCGTGAGTTGCACATTGCGACAGGGCGACAAGGCGACAGAGGCGACAGAGGCGACAGAGGCGACAGGCGACAGAGGCGACAGGCGACAGGCGACAGGCGACAGGCGACAGAGGCGTCGGCTGATCGGGCCACGGCTAGACATTGTCGCTGAACGACGAAATGCGCGCAAGGCGAGTATGGGGAGATAGCGTCCTAGAACGCTTCCCCCATGGCGAACTCTAGCGAATTTTCAAAGAGCGATCCGCGCGCAGCGGGGGCGTCGGATAGGCGCACCATAGCAGATTGGGTGGCCAAAATCTGTCATTATTTTTGACCACCCCCCGGGGCTTTCAGTAGCCGTCGGCGGCGAGGGCAGGTAGAACGGCGCTGCCGGCTTTGGCGGTCGGCGGTGCGCCCCCCCCAGCGGAGAAGCTTCTTCATTTGCCCTCACCTAGAAATGATTGGCTGATAAAGACTTAAACACAGAGGACACAGAGAGCACAGAGGAAAAGACGGAGATGGCGTTCTCGCGTTCCTTCTCTGTGTCCTCTGTGCTCTCTGTGATAAAGGTATTTCCTGATAGCTGTTGAATAAGCTTCGGAGCCGGGGGCTGCATAGGCTTACTCGACTTATCACCGCTTCCCATTTGGACGAAAGCTCATCATGACGCCTTCTATTCGTTCTCTCGCCCACTCGCTGCTGGCTCTTCTCATCGCGATGAACGCATGGCCGGCGACGGCTGAGGAGATGAAGCCGAATCAGCTGACTCCCGAGCAGATCGCCGAGGGGTGGATCAGTCTGTTCGACGTCGCGACGCTCTTTGGGTGGACGCCGACGAGCGAGGCGAATTGGAAGGTGGAGGAGGGGGCGATTGCCGTCAGCGAGGGGGAGCAGGGGTTCCTGATGACGAACAGTGAGTTTGGGGATTATGAGTTGCAATTCGAGTTCAAGGCGCCGGCGACGACGAACAGCGGCGTGTTTTTGCGGACGCCATTGAAGCCGACGGATCCGGCGAAGGATTGCTATGAACTGAATATCTCGCCCGAAGACAACCCGTATCCGACTGGTTCCTTCGTAGGACGTGCAAAATCTCCCGGCGTGCTCGCGAGCAATGGGCTCCGACTGAAGGCCCCGAAGCCGCTCCGCGCTTGGGATGACGAGTGGCATTCCTTTCATGTGATCCTCACGGGAGACAACATCCTCGTTTACCTGGATGATGCGTTGGTGAACGAGTACGTCGATAAGAATCCGACTACGCGAGGCCGCATCGGCCTGCAATTCCGCGAAGGCCCCGTCGCGTTCCGCAACATTCGTTTAAAACCGCTCGGCCTGCAGCCGATGTTCAACGGCAAGGACCTCGGCGGGTGGAACGACGATCAGAAGAGGACGAGTAAGTTTGAAATTGTTTCAGCTCAAGACTCCTCTGGCTCCCTCCCCCTTGAGGGGAGGGGACCAGAGGAAACTCAGGCGGGGGATTTTGAACTGCGCGTCACCAACGGCAGCGGGCAGCTGGAGAGCGACGCGACCTACGGCGACTTCACGATGCAGTTCGACACCCGCGTCGACGGCGACGCGCTCAACTCCGGCGTCTTCTTCCGCTGCATCCCGCGCGAGTACATGAACGGCTACGAGTGCCAGATCAGCAACAAGATCACCGACGGGGATCCGACGAAGCCGACCGACTTCGGCACCGGCGCCATTTATCGCCGCATCGCCGCCCGCAAGGTGAACGCCCGCGATCATGAGTGGTTTACGACGACGATCGTCGCCACCGGGCCGCACATCGCGGTGTGGGTCAACGGCCTGCAGGTGACCGACTGGACCGACCAGCGGCCCCCCAACGACAATCCCCGCAGCGGCCTGCGGACGGCGGCGGGGACGATCTCGCTGCAGGGGCATGATCCGACGACCGATATTCGCTTCCGGAACATGCGGATTGGCGAATTGCCGCTAAATACGAACCACGACGGCACGAAGGATGAAGTGGAGAAAGAATAGGACGCGGATTTTCACGGATTTGGCGGATTTTCGCGGATTGCTGTTACTACAGCCAAGTCATCAAGCGTGCTGAGGAAATTCATGGGACTCGTTTATGGGGAGCTGTCTGAACAGATCGTTAAGAGCTTCTACCATGCCTACAACTCGCTGGGCCCGGGCTTCCTTGAGAAGGTATATGAGAATTCACTGCGGCTCTCGCTACGCAAGCAAGGTCTCGCCGTTGATCAGCAGTATCCAATCGCAGTACGGTTCGAAGGCGAGGTCGTCGGCGAATACTTCGCAGATCTACGCGTTGAGGAGTGATCATTCTAGAAATCAAAGCGGGGGAAGCGATTTCGAAGGAACATGAAGCTCAGCTACTCAACTACCTTAAAGCAACTGGTTATCAGCTGGGCATCATCTTGAACTTTGGCCCGAAAGCCGAGTTTGCTCGCCGGGTCTTCTCACCCAGGAATTTCCGCGAAAATCCGCAAAATCCGTGAAAATCCGCGTCCTATTCTTTGAGCTTTTTAAAGACGAATGGGACGCGGATTTGCGCGGATCAGGCGAATTTTCGCGGATCAATTCGAGTCGATCGCACATTGAGCTTGTGGTGAGTAGATCAAACCGGGGTCGGGCAACTACAATCGAACCCTTGCATTTACTTCGTGTCCACTTGGTGGCCTTCGTGCCTTCGTGGTTACCTGTTTCTAGAGGATTGGTTTAGAACGATGCCCAGTTGCGTGTTGGCTTACTCCGGCGGTCTCGATACTTCGGTCATTCTTGGTTGGCTCCAGGACGAGGGGTACGACGTCCATGCCGTGTACGTTGATCTGGGCCAGCCGTGCGAGGATCGCGAGGCGATTCTGAAGAAGGCCCGCGACAACGGGGCGAAGTCGTCGCGGTTGATCGACGTTCGCGAGGAGTTGTGCCGCGACTTTGCATTCCCGGTGTTGCAGTGGCAGGCGAAGTACGAGGGGATCTATTTGCTCGGCACGTCGATCGCGCGGCCGCTCATTTCGAAGGTTTGTTTGCAGGTGGCGCGCGAAGTCGGGGCCGAGGCTTACGCCCACGGCGCCACCGGCAAGGGGAACGACCAGTGTCGGTTCCAGTTGGCGGCGGAGGCGCTCGATCCGAACGTCAAAATCATCGCGCCGTGGCGGATCAAGAAGTTCCAGGATTTGTTCGCCGGTCGCAGCGACATGATCGCCTACTGCGAGCGGAAGGGCATCCCGGTGAAGGCGTCGATCGCCAAGCCGTACAGCAGTGACGAGAATTGTCTGCACATCAGCTACGAGGCTGGCAACCTGGAAGACCCGACCGTCGATGGCGTGTCGATCATCGACTTCGGGATGACGGTGTCGCCGCAGGAAGCGCCCGACAAGGTCGAGACGATTAAGATTGGGTTCGAATCGGGCGTGCCGGTGACGATCAACGGCGCGAAGAAGTCGCCGCTGCAGATGGTTGAGGAACTGAACAAGATCGCCGGCCGCAACGGCGTGGGGCGGATCGACATCGTCGAGAATCGGTTCGTCGGCATGAAGAGCCGCGGCGTCTACGAGTCGCCTGGCATGACGACGCTTTATGCGGCTCACTTGGCGCTGGAGCAACTGACCATTGACCGCGAGACGGTGCACTTGCGCGATCGGATCAGCCCCGAAGTCGCCGAGATGGTGTACTACGGGTTCTGGTACGTGCCAAAGATGGACGCGCTGATGGCGTTTATGCGCGAGGTGCAGAAGCCGGTGACGGGCGAGGTGACGGTTGGCCTCTACAAGGGGAACGTCATGATTCAGAGCCGGACGAGCCCGTATAGCCTCTATGATGCGGCGATCGCGAGCATGGATGAGGCGGGGAATTACGACCAGACCGATGCGGAAGGGTTCCTGCGGATTCAAGGGTTGCCGAGCCGGGTGATGGGGCAGGTACGGCCGCGGAAGTATTGAGTGCGCGCTCTCCAGCGCCGGCAATGGCGAAGAAACGGATTCCGGACGAGAACTTAAGCGAGAACTTCATTCAGCATCGCAATCAACGGCGGCAGATCGTGCCGCACGGTGTTGTAAACGATCGTGACGTCGACATACTCGTATTCGTGAATGAGTTTGTTCCTCATTCCGGCTATGTCGCGCCATGGAATGATCGGATGCAGGTCTTTGACCTCACCCGTGACACGTGCTGAAGCCTCGCCGACGATTTCAACCAGCCTCACGAGTGCGAGTTGTAATGTCCTGTCGTGGAGAAGATCGTCAAGCGTCATCTCGCCCAGGAGATCGACGGCCTCGCGAGAATGATCTCGCATGTGCCTCACGCGGATCAGCGGATCATGGCGAGATATACAACGGCTCCGCGGAGGCGAGAACCTCGTTGCGTAAATACTTACTGAGCCCGTCCGGAGTCAACAGATCGACTTTTCGATCGAAAAGTTCGGTCAGTTTATCCTCCAGTCGGACCAGCGCAAGCAATCCGGCTCTCGCTTCGGGCCGAAACTCAACGAGAAGATCAACGTCGCTTCGCTCGGCATCGAAGTCGTCGCGTACCGCTGACCCGAACACAGAGAGGCGCGCCACGCCGAACTCTCGGCAGAGCTGTGCTATGGCGACGGGATCAACGGTAATTCCTGAACTGAGCATGTCTGAATTTTAGCCCATAACAATCGAACCAGCTATAAAATTTCCGGTCGCTGGGTTAAGCTGTTTGCGCAATGTACTTCCGCGAAAACCCCGTACTGCAGCGCGAATTGATTTCAAACCTGCGCATGACGCGCGGGTTCTTGCTGCTATTCGCGTATGTCGCCGGCCTCGGGATGCTCGTCTACGCGGCGTGGCCGGCGGATCAGACGCTGGATCTGGCTCGGCCCGCAGAGGCGCAGAAGCTGGTCAATCTGTTTTTCTTTGGGCAGTACATTCTCGTTTCGCTGATGACGCCCAGCTTTGCCGCGGGGGCGATTACCGGCGAGCGGGAGCGCGAGAGTTACGAGATGCTGCTGGCGAGTCCGTTGCGGCCGGGGGCGATCGTCCTTGGCAAGCTGGCCGCGTCGCTCACGCCGCTCGCCGAGCTCATGATCTGCTCGCTGCCGATCGTGATGCTTTGCTTGCCGTTGGGGGGCGTGTCGCCGTACGAAGTGCTGGCGGCGTACCTCGCGATGATTTTTTCGGTCGGGCTGTTCGGGATGATCAGCCTGTGGTGCAGCAGCTTTTTCCAGCGGACGAGCGCGTCGCTGGTCGCTTCGTACATGTTGATTCTGCCGCTGGCGATGGCGGGTGTGCTCGTCTGGCGGTCGCTGGAGCAGATCGGCGAAGCGCGGCTGATGATCATCCTCACGATCGTGCCGATTGCGTGTCTTTCGGTCGGGACGCTGCTGTGGGCCGACGTGTGCCGCCGATTGATCAAGCCGCCCGATCTGGGGAGCGGCGGCAAGCAGGCGATCGATCTGGAGACGGAAGCGAAGGAAGCGGTCGGGCTCTACATCGAGCGCGATCAGTTTCCCGATAAGCTATTCGCCCCGCCGAAGCGGACGACGTTTCTCGAAGACGACGCCAATCCGATCTACGACAAGGAGATGAGGAGCGAGATCTTCAGCCAGGGAACTCTCATGCTGCGACTGGTCATCCAGATCAGCATGGGCCTGGCGCTGCCGGTGATGGCGGTGTGCCTGTTCATGCAGCGGCAACTGGCGCCGTGGTATATCGCGTACGTGCTGCTGTTCAATCTGCTGGTCGGGCCAGTCTTCTCGGCCGACAGTCTCACGAGCGAGCGCGAGCGATCGACGCTCGACCTGCTGCTGACGACGCTCATTACGCCGTGGCAGATGTTGTGGGGGAAGCTGCTGTCGGGGCTGCGAGTGTCGAGCGTGTTGACTTCTTTCCTGCTGTGGCCGGTGTTCCTCGCTTGCCTGATGCCGGTCGGGTTCTGGCCGAACATGCTGACGATGCTCGCCTACTTTCTGATCGTCGGACTGACGGCGGTGACGACGGCGATCACGGCGCTCTTCTGTTCGACGGTGTTCAAGAAGTCGTCGAGCAGCCTAATGTGCAGCTACCTGGTGCTGGCGACGATGTTCCTGGCGCCGGTAGCGGCGAACGTGTTCGTGCAGACGTTTGCCGCGGCGTCGGGAGCGGCGGGGGTGGTGACGGCGCTGCAGGCGATCAGCCCGTTTGCGGCGGCGTTCAACCTGCCGCTCACTCTCGATGATTGGAACAACGCCGCTCGGATCGACGTGCGAATTTTTTGGGGCTTCCTCGCGTTCACGGCCGTGTACAACGGCGGGTTGATGCTGCTGATGACGCAACTGTTCAAGGTGCGCTGGCGGGTGTCGGAGTAGGAAAGAAGGCGAAGGAACACTAATCTGCGCTAATCGGCGCTGATTTGGATTAGTGAAGATTAGCGCAGATTAGTGTTCTTGTTTTTCATGTTGATTCTGATCTCCCCCGCAAAGACGCTCGATCTCACGCCGCAAGCGCCGCATGCCGGGACGAAGCCGCAGTTTTTGACGCAAGCGAATCGCTTGGCGAAGCTGGCCAAGACACTGCCGCCGGCGAAGCTCGCCAAGTTGATGAGCATCAGCCCGCAGCTGGCTGAGAAGACGCACGGTTACTTTGCGAGTTGGAAAGCGAAGTACGACGCAGCCGGCGCCAAGGAAGCGATCTTCGCCTTCCGCGGCGACGTTTATCTTGGGCTCGAAGCGTGGGCGTTGAGCGAGACGGATTTGGCGTTCGCGCAAGACCATTTGCGGATTTTGTCGGGCCTCTACGGCGTCTTGCGACCGCTCGATCTGATCCAACCTTATCGATTGGAGATGAGCATCAAGCTGGCGGGCGACTATGGCAAGGATCTCTACGCTCATTGGGGCGATGCGATCGCCAAGACGCTGACCAAGGAAGTCAAACGGCACGATGACTCGACGATCGTGAATCTGGCGTCACAAGAGTATTTCGCCGTCGCCGATCGCCCGGCACTCAAGCCGCGCGTGATCACGCCGTCGTTCCGCGAGAAGCACCATGGCAAGTTCACGGTGATCAGCTTTTTCGCGAAGAAGGCGCGAGGCATGATGGCTCGCCACTTAATCGAAACGCACGCTGACTCGCCGGCGGCGATCAAGACGTTCCGCGCCGGCGGCTATCGGTTCAACGCCGATTTGTCGACGGACGACGAACCGGCGTTTACGCGAGATAAACCGCCAGCCTTGGGAGTCGCTTGACGCTCCGCGGACAGGTATGCGATGATCGCCGTTTATGCCCGCCGACGCACCCACGCCGCCCGCCCCGACGCAGGACGAACTCGACCTGCTCCATTACCAGTCCCGCATCGATCGGCCGATTCCGCCGAAAATTCCGGAATTCTGCCGCGACGAGCGGCTGCGTCACGTCATCTTCAGCCGGCAATTCTCGGCCGACATGCTGGAAGACCTGGCAGGGACGGCCGACAAGATTCGTTCGTTGTCGAAGGCTCGGTCCGGGCAAGATTTTCTGATCAACCTGCTCCACCACAAGCGGGCGATGCTGTATTTCACGCAGCCGTCGACGCGGACGTTTCTCAGTTTCATGGCGGCGTGCCAGATTCTAGGGATCACCTGCAACGAGGTGCGCGACGCCTCGACCTCTTCCGAGACGAAGGGGGAGACGCGGTTTGATTCGATTCGGATGTTCAGCAGTTACTTCGACCTGATCATCATGCGGAGCCCCTTCGGGCGACTCGCCGAGGCGTGTGCCTATCTCATGAACGATCTGTCGGCGAGCGGCGATCGGAGCGTGCCGATCATCAACGCCGGATCGGGGGCCGATCAGCATCCGACGCAGGCGCTGCTCGATATTTACACGCTGCAGCGTTCGTTCCAGTTCACCAGTCCCAAGGATTCGCCGCTGGGGACGCGATTCGAGGAAATCCGTCGCGACTATCCGGCGGTGACGCGCGGGCTCTCGCACAAGGTTTACGGCTTCTGCGGCGACATTGGTCGCGGCCGGACGGTGCGTTCGCTGGCGGAGTTGCTGGCGGGGTACGAGGGGGTAACGCTGGCGTTCGTCGCGCCGAATCATCCGACGCTGTCGCTCGGCGACGACCTGCGCGAGCGGCTGCTCGCCCGCGGCGTGCGGATCTTTGAAGTCGATTCTCTGGAGGCGCCGATCGACGGCAAACCGCTCATCGAACAGGTCGACGCCCTCTACATGACGCGGATTCAGAAAGAGCATAACGTCGCGGCCGACGAGGCGTCGTTCGCGGCGATCGATTTTGATCGTTACAAGCTGAGTCGCGGGCTGGTGGCGCGAATGAAAAGCTATGCGCCGATTCTCCACCCGTTTCCGCGCGACCAGCACTTTGGCGAGATTCCGCCGGAAATCGACGCCGATCCGCGGGCGATGTACTTTCGGCAGGCCCGCAACGGGATGTGGATTCGGGCGGCGCTGCTGGCGCATATCTTCAACGTCGATCACCAGATCTCGCGGTTCTACCACGAGCAGTTTGGAGCTTGGGAGCCGACCGGGCTGCAGCGAGTTTAGCGTGCTGCGGTTGAATTGAACCACGACGGCACAACGGGCACAACGGAATACGAAAGAAATATGGGAACCGCAGATAAACGCCGATGAACGCAGATGGTTTTTGATCTGCGTTTATTTGCGTTCATCGGCGGTTCCGCATGTTTTCGTCGTGATCGCCGTGTCGTTGTGGTTCAATTCTTAGTAGCCTATCGACATGGCACTCCTCATCGACGGCTACAACCTGCTCCATGTGACCGCGATCGTCGGGCATGGGGGGTTGCGCGGGTCGCGGGAGGGGTTGCTCCGTTTTCTGGCGTCGGCGATTGAACCGCGCGAACGGCCGCAGACGACGATTGTGTTCGACGCTGCCGAGGCGCCGCCGAATCTGCCGCGGACGATTGTTTTCGAAGAGATGACGATTCATTTTTCGTCGGAATATGACAACGCCGACGAATTGATTGAGGAGTTGATCGAGGCGCACAGCGTGCCGAAGTCGCTGCTGGTGGTGTCGAGCGATCATCGCTTGCAGCGGGCGGCGCGACGGCGGAAGGCGCCGTTTGTTGATAGCGACGTTTGGTTCGCCGACGCCCTGCGGCGCCGGGCCGCGAGTCGCCGGCC